>JAYWIH010000182.1:0-7126 GCA_043789005.1 Sphingobacteriales bacterium | reverse complement strand
CCATCCACGATAATCAGGTTGGGCAGCGGCGTGTTTTCGTCGAGCAGGCGGCGGTAGCGGCGCGTCACCACTTCGTTCATGGTCGCAAAATCGTCGGGGCCAACCACCGTTTTAACCTTGTAATGGCGGTAATCCTTTTTGGCGGCCACACCGTTGCGGAAGCAAACCATGGCCGAAACCGGGTTGTCGCCTTGGAAATTGGAGTTGTCGAAACATTCAATATGCAACGGCAGTGCCTTTAGTTGCAGGTCGGCTTGCAGTTGCACCAAGGCGCGTTTGCCGCGTTCGGCCAAGGCATCGCCTTTCTGCTCCTTTTTCTCGGTCAGGTCGCGCTTGAAATACAAGGCGTTTTTCAGCGACAGTTCCACCAGTTTGCGTTTGTCGCCGATTTGCGGAACCGTGTACGTGATGCCTTGGAAATCCACATCAAGCGGAATGTTTGTCACAATCTCCTTTGAATCGCTGCGCATACTTTCGCGCAAGTCCAGAATCACGTGCGACAAGATGTCCGCTTCCGACTCGTCGAGCTTTTTCTCCACCAGCGAGTTCTTGGTCTGCACCACCGCGCCATTCACGATTTGCAGGTAGTTCACATACGCCGATTTTTCGTCGGACAGGATGGCGAATACATCAATATCCGACAGGTTCGGGTTCACCACTTGCGACTTGCTTTGGAAATTATCCAGCAAGGCCAGTTTTTCCTTGAATTCCTGCGCCTTTTCAAAGGCCATGGCGGCAGCAGCCTCGTTCATTCTCTCCTTGAAGTAATTGATTGCCGGGCTGATGCGGCCTTTGAGGATGTTTTTGACCTGCTCCATGTTGCGGTCGTGTTCCTCGCGGCCAAACAGCCCTTCGCACGGCCCCTTGCAGTTGCCAATGTGGTATTCGAGGCAGACCTTAAACTTCTTGGCCTCAATGTTTTTCTGCGTCAGGTTCAGGTTGCAGGTGCGGATGGTATAGAGCTTGCGCATGAATTCCAGCAGCGTGTATATCGTTTTCAAGCTGGCATACGGCCCGAAATACGTGCCCTGACTGCGATCCAGGTGTCGCGTCGGGATCAGCTTGGCAAACGGCTCGTTGGTGATGCACAGGTAGGGATAAGTCTTGTCGTCGCGCAGCAGGATATTGTAGCGCGGCTGGTACTGCTTGATGAGGCTGTTTTCAAGCAGCAGCGCATCAAATTCACTGTTGACCACCGTAAACTCGAATCGTACAATTTGGGCCACCAGATTCCTGGTTTTACGGTCGTGGTTGGCCGACTTGTTGAAATAGCTGGACACGCGGTTTTTCAAATCCTTGGCCTTGCCCACGTAAATCAGTTCGTTGCCGGTATTGAAATAGCGGTACACGCCGGGCGTGTGCGGCAGTTTGGCAATTTGTTCTTTGAGCAGTGCGGTTGCTGGCATTTGGCGTGGTTCCGTTTTTACGTTGGCAAACAAAGGGGAACGGGAAACGTTCAAAAACCGGATGCCAAAATAGTATGTTTTGGAAAGCCCAAACCCGGCCAACGTCTGGCGTTCAAACCCGGCAGGGACGTTGCACCGCAACATCTCCGGCGCAACACCGGTGTCGGCGATTTGGGCGGCAAAAACATTTCCGCCGGTTGTCCGGGATTTGAAACCGGGAAAATCCGTCATTCCGCATTCCCAATTCCGCATTCGGAAAATAGTATCCTTGGAAAAGGCCAAACCCGCCGATGCTGCGCCATGTGGCGCGTGAAGACACGCGCCACGGTTGGTCATCAATCCGCCCCGCCATTGCCATGTGCGGCCTCCCCTATTTGAATCCCTCATCTTTCAATGAATCAGCCGAGGGGACCTTGTAGTTCTGGGGAAGGGAATCGGAAACGAGGACACTTTGGTACGCGCTGCAATCTAGTGACACCGAGAGGGTTGCCGGTTTCTTGAACTGGCCCGGCTTGAAATTTATTTCCGGGTCGTTCACCACTCTTTCCATGTATTTACCCCACATGGGCAGTGCCATTTTCGCGCCTTCGCCGTTATGGTCGCGGAAGTGGATGCTGCGGTCGTCGCCGCCCACCCAGATGCCGGTAGCCAAGTTGGGCATCATGGCCATGAACCAGCCGTCGGAATAGTTCTGGGTGGTGCCGGTTTTGGCTCCCACCTCGGGGTTGTTTTTCCAAATCTTGTAGCGGAACAAACCTTTGGCCGTGCCGCCCCGCTCCTGTATCGCGCCTTTCAGCATATGCACCATCAGGTAGGCGGTTTCCTCGTTTAGTGCTTCCACGGCGCGGGTGGGCTGCTGCCACAGCACATTGCCATTCTTGTCCTCGATGCGGCTCAAATACCGGGGCTGGTTCCAGATGCCGCCGTTGGCAAAGGTGGCATACACGCCCAATAGCTCGTAAATGGACACATCCTGCGTGCCCAACGCAATGGAAGGAACGGCCTCCAGCGGACTGGTGATGCCCAATCGGCGGGCGTAGTCTATCACTTTCTGCGGCCCCATGCTCTTGACCAGAAACGCCGAAATCGTGTTGATGGATCGGCCCATGGCTTGGCGCAGCGTCATGTGCCTGCCGGTGGGTGCACCATCGGCATTTTTGGGGGTGTAAGGCCCGCCACCGCCGATATTGGCGAATGTGACGGGTGCGTCCACCACGTCGTAGCACGGCGAAAACCCGTTGTCAATGGCGGTGGCGTACACAATCGGCTTGAACGACGAACCCGGCTGCCGGCTGCCCTGCCGCACGTGGTCATATTGGAAGTAGCGGTAGTCCATGCCGCCCACCCAAGCCCGGATTTCGCCGCTTGATGGCTCCATGGAAAGCAGGCCCGACTGCAAGAAACGCTTGTAATACCGCACCGAATCCAAAGGACTCAGCAGCGTGTCCACATCGCCTTTCCAAGAAAAAACGCGCATCTTGACGGGCTTTTTCATCTCCGCCCAGATTTCATCCTTGTCCAGACCCAGTTTTTCCAACTCCCGGAAGTGCGGCGAAGTGGCCGTGCGCGATTCTATGAAATTCGGAATTTCGCGGCGGTTTTCGTCCATCCACGGGTTGCGGCCTTTCCAGTGCGCGTTAAATTTGGCTTGCAGTTGCGCCATCCATTCATTCATGGCTTCTTCGGCGTGGCGCTGCATCCGCGCATCAATGGTGGTGTATATTTTCAGCCCGTCGCGGTAGATGTCGTAGCCGTTTTCGCGGCACCATTTCTGCAAATCCTTTTTCAGTTCCGAACGGAAATGCGTGGCCAAGCCGCTGCTGTGGTTTTCGACTTGGTAAAGCTCAATCATTTTTCCAATCGGCTCCTTTTTGAGTTTTTCGTACTGGTTTCCGGGCAGGTAGCCGTATTTCACCATTTGCGCCAACACCGTGTTGCGGCGCATTTGGGCGCGTTCGGGATTGCGTTTCGGATTGAAAGCCGTCGTGGATTTGAGCAACCCCACCAGCACCGCCGACTCGGAGGCGGTCAGGTCGGCGGGCGGCTTGCGGAAAAACGTCTGCGCCGCCGATTTGATGCCGTACGCATTGCTGCCGAAATCAACGGTGTTCAGGTACAGCGTGATGATTTCGCGTTTGGTGTAACTGCGTTCCACCTTGATGGCCGTCATCCATTCCTTGGTCTTGATTATCAGCATCTTGAGTCCCGGCACACTGTACAAAGCCCCTTCGCTGGCCTCGCCGCGCGTTTTGTACAGGTTTTTTGCCAACTGCTGCGAAAGCGTGCTTGACCCGCGCGGATCGAAGGCGAGCATGGAACCGACAATTGCCAGCGTGCCTTTGAAATCAATGCCCGAATGCCGCTCGAAACGCACATCTTCGGTGGCCAGCAGGGCATTGACCAGATTGGGCGAAAGCTGCTCGTACTCCACCGGCGACCGGTTGGAAATGAAATACTTGCCCAGCAACGCGCCATCCAGCGAATACACTTCCGAAGCCAGTTCGCTTTTCGGGTTTTCCAGCGATTTCAAGTCGGGCATCGGGCCGAAAAGCCAGAACAGGTTTATGCTGACCGCGAAAACATAAAATGCCAGCACGCCCCAAAAAATCAGGAATCCGCGCCAGACATTGCGGATAATGCGCCGGTAAGAGCCTTTTTCAAACGCAATCATGCTCAGGTTGTCTATGTGGTTGCCAAACCGTAAAGCTAAGGAATTTCCCGGCAGGTTGGAAAAGCGGATTTTGCGCGGTTGGCCGTGCAGGTTTGGGCTTCTTGGAAGATACTATTTTGGGCGGATAGATCGGGTAGAGACGTTGCAGTGCAACGTCTTTATTTTCAGAAACCAATGTTTTAAAAGGCGTTTAAGGCGCAGCCACGGAGACGTTGCGGTGCAACGTCTCTACGGTCTCAAACGCCAAACGC
Source organism: Sphingobacteriales bacterium (assembly GCA_043789005.1). GTDB lineage: Bacteria > Bacteroidota > Bacteroidia > Cytophagales > 172606-1 > Xanthocytophaga. The sequence goes on along the minus strand of JAYWIH010000182.1, from coordinate 2,798 downwards.
GAAACGTTGGGCGGGTTTGGCGTTTTCAAAACATACTATTTTTTCGGGCCGCCTTACTGGCCGCTCCTGCCCGCATCACCGCTTTTGCCCATCAGGTTCTGTACGTATGGCATGAGCGGGCTTTTGGGGTGCGCCGCCGTGAAATCCTGCAAGGCTTTGCGGTAGGCATCGGCTCCCTGTGTGCGGCCTATCAGCTTGATTTGCAGCACTTTGAGTCGTTGCTCGGTCATGGTTCCGGCGTATTGCGGCAAGCCAGCCCGGATGCGCTGGTCAGCCTCCACATAGTTTTGGTTTTCGTATAGCTGATACACTTCCCGGAAAGTCCGGTCCGCCTCCAAGTCGGTCAGGTTGCCATCGCGGGTATGGTTCGGGTTGCCCGCCAGCCGGGCGTATTCGGTGTCGGCATATTCGCCGAGCAGGCGGTTCTTGATGGTTTCCTGCTGCGCATCGCCCGCTTCCTGGTGAATCAGGAACATGGCATACAGCGTTTCGGCGGCGTATTCGGTCTGGGGGAAGCGTTCCAGCAGGGCTTGGTAATGTTTCAGGGCGTTGTTTTTTTCCAGCAGTTCCTTGTCGAAAATCTTTCCAAGCCCGTAGTGCGCCTGCTCAATCTTTTCGTCCGACTGCGCAACGGCTTCGTCGGTCATGGGCAGCGTGGCGAGCATGGTTTTCTTGGTTTCCTCGCGCGAGGGTTTTTTGGGTTTTTCGGTGGGCGGGGTTTTCGTTTTTCCGGCGATACTGTTTTGCGCCGCCGGGTCGGCCCCGAAATCAACATCCTTTTGCGAACGCCGCCAATTGTCGGCCAGCGGACGGCTGCCCCATTTGCGCGTAAACGCCGTTTTTCCCTGCGCCATGGCCGCCGGATTGGCAAAATACCAGTTGGCATCGTCGTTGTTGCGGCGCGTGGGCCGGTTCTGCGCATTGGTGTCCAAATCGCCGAAAATGGCACCGGCCTGCTGCGATATGGCATCGTCCTGGCGGCGTTCGGCGGCGCGTTCCTGCTTTTCCCTGTTGTCAAGCACTTCGTCAAAGAGCTTGTCACGCGCCGCGCCGTCCATTTTGGCGAGGCGCTGGAGGCTGTCTTCGGTCTGGAGCGTGGCGAAATGGGTCACAAAGTCGCCCAGCACTTTCTGGCGTTTCAGGATTGCGGCGTAGTTGGGTGCCTTTTGCGGCAGCCCGGCGTTGATGGTGCTGTCGTAGTAGTTTTTGGCCAGTTGGTAGTTCTGCTTCTTGTCGTAATAAATCTCGGCCATCCTCAGGAAAGCCAACGCCTTTTGCTGCGGGTCGCTGGCTTGGGCTTGGGTGGCCTGCTGGAAATACGGCATGGATTTGTCGTACCGTTCGTGGCGGTATTCATACATTCCCATGGTGTAGTAAATGCGGTCTTGGTAATCCTTGTTTTTTTCGTCGCGGAGCATTTTTTTGAAGCGGCGCGCCAGCTTTTTCTCGGCTTTGGCTCCGCTGCCCGCAAAAAGCTGAACCATCTGCAACTGCGCCTGCAACGACAATTCGTAGGATCCGTTGCTGCGGTTTACCTTGGCAAAGCTGGCGTAGGCTTCTTTGGTGCGGCCATTGCGCTGGTACAACTGCCCGATAATGTAATGCAGCCGTGCCCGGTGTTCGCCAGCGTGCATCCGCTTCACGGTCTGTTTCAGTACGGCCAGTGTCTGGTCGTATTCCTGGCGCGACTTGTGAAACTGCGCCCTCGCCTCGTAAAACGCCACCAAATCGTGTTTTTCCAGTTTCTCCTTCCGCAACCGGCTGATGACGGCCGTGGCATAATCATGGTTTTTAGTATCGGTAAACGTTTTCAGCAGCCCGATCAGGGCGCGTTGGCGCAGGGCATCGTCACTGCTTTCGGAATTGACGTATTTGAAAGTCTCGGTCGCATTCTGGAAATCGCCTTGCAGGTAGCGGGCTTGGGCCAGGGCAAGGTAGCAGTCGTCGAGCCAATGGCTGTTTTTGTGGTGCTGCACCGGCAGTGAAGCCTTCTGGACGGCGTATTCGGTTTGCGTCTTTACGGTGGCCCCGCGCGTGGTATCCATCGGTATCAGCACATCGAGCAGTTCATTGTAATCGTCCTTGCGGCTGTCGAAAAGCATTTTTTCGGCTTCCGCTATCTTTTGGTTGGCCAGAAACTGGGCGTTGTAGTGCGAGTTCAAATCGTGGAAGCCCACGCTGATGGGGCCTTGGCTGTACTGCGAGCAGGCCGAAAAAAATAGTATCGCCGCCAAAGGCCAAACCCGCCCGATTCTGATGGATGCACGGGTGTGGGCAAGTAGGGTTTGGGCTTTGGGAAACATACTATTTTGCCAGGGTGAATGATGCAATTTATTGGAAGTCAATGGATTTCAAAGGCTGCAAATGAAAAAAGGCCTTTTTGCCGAAACCCGCAAGCAGGTTCCGCATTTGCGCAAACATTTCCGCAGTCATTGTCAAATATAGCGGTTATCTTTACTTTTGGAGCAACCGCCACAAGCCGCATCCGCCTTTGCGCAACTGGAAAAGGCGGGTTTCAGCCGTGCGTGAGATACTATTTTCTGCCCGGCCACGCCACGTATGGAACGGCAAACACCCTCTGATTATTTCATACCGTGAAACCTGAAAGCACATTATGGACCCGCCTGACCGAACGCTACCTGCTGGTGATTCGCAACGAGGACAACTTTGCGGAAAAAACCACCGTCGGCTTCACGTATGCCAAAATGCTCGTGATTGTGACCGCCGTGCTGGTGCTGGTGTTTTCGGTGAGCCTGTTTGTGTCCAACTTCGCGCTGTCGCGGTGGTTTCATCCGGCC
>JAYWIH010000181.1:0-29301 GCA_043789005.1 Sphingobacteriales bacterium | reverse complement strand
CAAAATAAAAACCCGCTGGATAGCCAACAACATACGGGTTTACAAACAAACCGGCAAGATGGTTGAGAAATACAACGTGACCGATATCACGCTCAAAGCCGGTGGTGGAGAATATCCGGTGCAAGACGGTTTCGGCTGGACAAACGGCGTGCTGCTGCGGATGCTTTCGGAAAAATAGTATCTTTTGAAATGCCCAAACCCGGTTGCCAGCTTAAAAGCATGAATCACAGCCGCAGCCCGAAACTTTCGCGTTCCGGTTTCTGCACGATGAAAATCATGCGGTCGGAGGTTTCCGCGTTGTAGGGGTTCAGGTTGTAGTCTCCGAAAATATGGAGCAGTTCAAGGTCGGCCACATCAAAATAGTGCAAAAACGCTTCCTGCGAAATAGCTTTGACGCGTTCCTGAAAGTGGAATTTTTCGCCGCCGTCCGCAAAGTCAATGTCTTTCACAATGAACCCGCCTTCCAGTTTCTTGCGCAGTTCAAACGCGATTCCGTCCACTTCTTGGAAATGGTGCGGCTGCAAATGCTTCAGGATTTTGGGCGTGTTGAAAAAGTCAAGCACCAGTTTGCCACCTTTCTTCAAAGCCTCGGCCACCGTGCAGATGGCATTCACGCTCTCTCCCTCCGTCTCGAAATAGCCGAAACTGGTAAACAGGTTCAATACATGGCAAAACGCATTTTTGCGGAACGGGCGGCGCATATCGTGGACGTAAAAATGCAGCCGCGCGTTCTCAAACTGTTTGGCATAGGCAATGTTTTCCGGCGCAATGTCAATGCCCGTTACGCCGAAACCCTTGGAATTCAAGTAAATGGAATGCCTGCCACGGCCGCAAGCCAAATCCAATATCTCATTTTCCGGGCTGAAATCCAAGAACCGGGATAGGTTGTCAATGAAGCGGTGAGCCTCAGCATTGTCGCGGTTTTTATACAGAATATGGTAATAAGGCGAGTTGAACCACTCGCTGAACCACTCTTTGGTCAGGGCCATGTATCGTTGCGTTTATCGTTTTTCCGCGTTTGCCAGAATAGTATCTTTCAAAAAGCCCAAACCCCCTCCTTGTTTTCGCGGATGAAAAAAACTTGTTGCAGTAAAGTTGCAAAAAAGCATCCGGTTTTCGGTTGCCGCCGCATTTTTTCGTGGGCCGGCGATTGGGTGAAACCAAACCTTTTGCGTATATTGAAGCGTTGGATAAAACCGAACAAACACAAGCAAACGCATTGGCAGCCAAACACTTGGCCACCGGTTTTTACAAATCTGCAACCCTAAATTCATCCACATACCATGCGACAGGATTATTTGAAAGGGGATGGTGACAACCAGACCACCACCGACAAGGAAATAGAGAAAGCCTTGCGGCCAATCAGTTTTGAGGATTTTGCGGGGCAGGAGAAAATCCTGTCAAACCTGCGCATTTTCGTGCAGGCGGCCAAGCAGCGCGGCGAAGCCCTGGATCATGTGCTACTGCACGGCCCTCCCGGCCTGGGCAAAACCACGCTTTCGCTCATCATCGCCAATGAGCTGAACACCAACATCAAAATGACTTCCGGGCCGGTGCTCGACAAGCCCAGCGACTTGGCGGGGCTGCTCACCAACCTGGGCGCAAACGACGTGCTGTTCATTGACGAGATTCACCGGCTCAACCCGATTGTGGAGGAATACCTGTACTCGGCCATGGAAGACTACCGGATTGACATTTTGCTGGACAGTGGACCCAATGCGCGTTCGGTGCAAATCGGGCTTAATCCGTTTACCCTCGTCGGCGCGACCACGCGGGCGGGGTTACTTACTTCGCCGCTGCGGGCACGTTTCAGCATCAATGCCCGGCTGGAATACTACAATGCCAAACTACTCACCACCATTGTGTTACGCTCCGCCGATTTGCTCACCACGCCCATTGACGAGGAAGCCGCCTACGAGATTGCGCGCCGCAGCCGGGGCACGCCGCGCATTGCCAACAACCTGCTGCGCCGCACCCGCGATTTTGCGCAGGTAAAAGGCGAAGGCACCATCACGATGGCGATTGCCGAAATGGCCCTCAATGCGCTGGACGTGGATCAACACGGACTCGACGACATGGACAACCGGATTCTATCCACCATCATTGAGAAATTCAAGGGCGGCCCGGTCGGCCTTTCCACCATCGCCACCGCTTGCGGTGACGAAGCCGAAACGATTGAGGAAGTCTATGAGCCATTCCTGATTCAGGAAGGCTACATCAAGCGCACCTCGCGCGGGCGCGAAGCCACGGAATTGGCTTACCGGCACTTGGGCATCACGCCACCCGCCGCCATCACGAAAGGCTTGTTTGAGTAGTAAAACATTGCACCGCTTAAAATTTGGCAGAGCAAATCTCAAGCGGTGTTAGATTTCAAATAATGTATTTTAAAATGAAGCACTTCAAAGAAGAATTTGCTAAGTTTTCTGAAGATCCTACCAGAGAGGGTTTCAGAGAACTTATCAGAACTCATGGAGGAGAAACCAATAATTTCGACTTCAAGAAAAACTTTCCTGACTATCCAAAAATGGCCAAACACATTTTGGCTATGGCAAATTCTGTGGGAGGGGGATGTATAGTGAGTGGAATGGAAGAAAAAGATTCATTGGAAGTTTCCGGAGCGGATACTATCATTGACAAAGCGGAGTTATACAAAAATATTGGCAAATATGTGCCTGATGAGTTAAAGTATGAGATTTCTGATTATGCGTACAAAGAGTCGGAATATGACCTCCTTAAAGGAAAAAAATTCCAAATAGTTCTCATTGAATACAATCCTAAAATCATTCCGCTTCTTTCCAAAAAGGAAGGAGTTGGAATAGATATGAATACTGCATACGTAAGAAATGGAACTTCTTCGGAAAAGGCAAATCACACAGATTTACAGAAAATGATTAATGCCAGAATTGAAACGGGGTACTCATCAACATCAGAAATAAAACTGGAGGAACACATTGGTGAACTGAAGACCCTTTACTCAAGCATTGATAAGACTTTATCAAGAAATCTTTTTGCAGAACTTGCGGGAGCTAGTAAGCCCCTGTCTGAATTCTTCACTTCTTCACCTAATCCTGCGTATCCGACTGAAAGTCTTGAAAACTTTATCTCAGAAATGATTGAGATTAAAAAGAAAAGAATAAAACAGCTTATTACAGGTCGGTAAATCCCTATCCCTCACTCTGATCTACAATTGAAACGACAACATTTTGCATTTTCCGCGTAATTAATGGTAATCCCATGAAAATCAATATTCTACCATTCGGCGCACTTACGGATATTTTGCCGGCGGCGGGTTTCGCCCTTTCCAACGATACTATTTCCAACGTTGCCCAACTGCACGAATATTTAACGCGACAGCATCCGGCTGTCGCCCGGCTGAATTTTCGCTATGCCGTAAACCAAGAGCTGGTGGACGACCAGCACCCCGTCCGCGAAGGTGATGAAGTGGCGTTGCTACCGCCATTTTCGGGAGGCTGACGCGCAATTTTGAATGAGTGAATGATAAAATGAGAGAATAGAAACACTATCCTTTAAAAAGCCCGAACCCGCAGCATTATTCCATCATTCACTCATTCTATTTCATTCAAAATTGGACACTGAACGCTACCAACGCCACCTTGCATTGCCCCAAATCGGTTGGGAAGGACAGCGAAAACTGCGCCTCGCCAAAGTGCTGGTGGTCGGGGCGGGCGGGCTGGGCTGCCCGGTATTGCAATACCTGACGGCGGCGGGCGTGGGCGTTATCGGCATCATGGACTACGACGTGGTTTCACTGTCCAATTTGCAGCGGCAAGTGCTTTATAACACTGGAAGCATTGGGCGGAAAAAAGTGGAGGTGGCGCAAGAAATGCTGCAAGCGTTGAATCCCGATGTGGCATTCCAACTGTATCCCGAAAAACTCACCGAAGCCAATGCACTGGCAATCATCGGCTTATATGATTGTGTTGTGGATTGTACCGATAACCTGAAAGCCCGTTACGTGATCAACGACGCGTGCGTGCAAGTCGGCAAACCGTTTGTGTACGGCTCCATTTATCAATTTGAAGGGCAGGTTTCGGTGTTCAATTATCAAAACGGGCCTACGTACCGCTGCGTGTTTGCTGAAAACACTGCCGAGCCGCCCAACTGCGCCGACTTGGGTGTGCTGGGAGTGCTGCCCGGCATTATTGGGGCGTACCAAGCGTTGGAAACCATAAAATTCATCACGGGCGTTGGCGAGTTGCTGTCTGGCAAGTTGCTTATGGTGAACACATTAACGCACGTGCAGCAAATTATTAAAATCAACCGCCGCGCCGAAAAAATCCCAGTCACCAACAACATCCGCCCCGCTGATGAACTGAAACAGCCAAATCCGATTTCGCCCGTGTTGGGCCAATGGCTGCAAAACCCGAATGCGCAGTTTGTGGATGTGCGCGAAAACGGATCCGAAAACAGTATCTTCCCGAAAGCCCAAACCCGGCACATCCCGCTGAGCCAACTGGCGGGCTACATAGATGAACTGCCGCGCGACAAGCCAATTGTGGTTTTCTGCCAGTCGGGTGCGCGCAGCCGGATTGCCGTGCAGATGCTCACGCAGCAATACGGCTTTACGAATGTGGAAGATTTGGAAGGCGGCGTGAATACAAGCAAATGATTGGCGGACTTTTCATGGCTATTTCATAAATATTTCTTTAAATGTTATTTTAAATGACGATACCATCAAAGGACATAGAGAAAATTTTATATCAATCGACAATTACTGCCAAAGAGTTAACTCAATTTATCGGAACTGGTGATTTTACAAACATAAATTGGTTGAACACACCAGGACCCATTTATACCACTTATACCGACAATTGTGGAACTGGACAAATTGAAGCGATTAATAACGTTGGTGGTGATGAAGACTATCACGAAATTATTTTTAAACAACCATTTACTCGACAAGAACTAAAAGAAACCCTGACAGCAGCAGCAGTTGACCCATTTGATTCTTATTATTTTGATGGTAATAAGAATTGGAACAAAACAAATGTTTTAAAATGGTGGAACAAAAGTGAAGAACGTATATCATATATACTCGACAATTATAAAGTAGAGCTTAATTTGCCTGACATCCTTGACCGACCACTATATGGACCAAGACAACCTATCCCTGAGAATTATAAATTTTGGCTGGACTTTTATCAATATGGTATGAAGGAATACTTGGAATGGTATATAAGAAAAATTCACAATCAGACAATTCATTTGCCACAACTATCATTTGACTGGACAATGCGAAATGAGTTTGACGAATTATATAAGACAAAACGTTATTGACAAGAAAAACAGTATGTAACAACGGTTTGGCAAAAGTAGCGGTTCAGTGATCCGCAGATACATTTGTGATGAAATTTCCCGCCTGCGCGAAGCCCTGTTCGGTAATTACCCGAAAAAATACTTCTAACACTCGAAATGCAAAACGCCAAAAAAACATCCAACTTTACCCAGGGTGCAATCCAGCCGGATTTCATTGCCAACTCCATTGCCAAGCACAGCACCAAAACCAACATCGGCGCACACGCGATTTTTCTGGGGCAAGTGCGGGCGGATGAACAGAATGGCAATGCCGTGACCGCTATCCTTTACAGTGCCTATCAGCCCATGGCCGAGCAAATCATGGCCGAAATGCGCGAATCTTTTTTTGCCAAGTACGACGACATGGTTTGCCTGCACATTTACCACAGCCTCGGCGAGGTGAAAACCGGCGCAATTTCGCTGTTCGTATTCGTCTCGTGCCGCCACCGCAAGCAATCGTTTGAGGCATTGGAACACATTGTGGATCGGCTCAAGGCCGGATTGCCGGTTTGGAAACAGGAACTGTACGCCGACAACGCGCACCGGTGGGTTTAAATTGAAATGCGGATTGTGGAGTTGGGAATGGATACAGGTTTGCCAAAACCGCACAATTTCACTTTCTTGGCCTTGTTTTGTTACTTTTGCCAGCTGCCGCCAATTTTTCGGCTCCGATTTACCACAACCCCGATTCATGCCATGACCCGTCAACCGGAATTTGAAACCGCCAGCCACACCGACATTGGCAAGGCAAGGCAAACCAACGAGGATTATTTCGGTCAGTTCAGCACCATTAATGGCGAGGTTTTCGTGGTGTGCGACGGCATGGGCGGCCACATGGGCGGAGCCACCGCCGCCCGCACCGCCGTGGACAGCATCCGCGTATTTTTTGAACACCAGCGTTACGAAAACCCCGTGGAGGCACTCAGGCAGGCCTTCATGTATGCCAACAGCAAGATCCACGCCGCCGCCCAGCAAAACCTGGAATGGGAAGGCATGGGCACTACCGGCGTGGCGGTGCTGCTCCGCGATGGTGTGGCCTACCACGCCCACGTGGGCGACAGCCGTTTGTACCGGTTTTCGGGCGGCGAGCTGCAATGCCTCACCAAAGACCAGACCACCGTGCAGCAGATGGTGGACAAGGGCGAAATAACGGCCCGTGAGGCGGCCACGCATCCGCGCCGCAATGAACTGACGCAGGCACTCGGAGCCGACAACGAGGTGGAAGTGGAAATCGGCACCGAACCCCTGCAACCCGAGCCGGGTGATGTGTTGATGCTTTGCACCGATGGTTTGTGGGGCGCACTGACCGGCAGCGCGATTAGTTTGGTGCTGGCGCAAAACCTGCCACTGCAACACAAGGCCGAAAAGCTGGTGCAGGCGGCCAACGATGTGAGCGGTGCTGATAACATTACGGTGCAGCTAATTGGTTTCCAACCGGTTGGCGTAGCGGGTCTGCCCCCGGTTTTCCCGTCGTTCCCGAATGAAGATGCCGCGAACGCGTTTGCCAAGCCAACGCCGGCATTGGAAAATAGTATGTTTGAAAATGCCGAAACCCCCATTGCCGAAACCGCCAGCCTGAAGCCGGATATTTTGAATGCCGAGACAACGGCCGCCAATTCCGCCGCCAACAACCCAACCACCGCCGCGCCCTTGAAAAACAAATCGTCCAAACCCGATATTGCCCTGATTCTGCTTTGCGGCCTTGCCGCCCTCACCATCGGCCTGTTCATTGCCGGATGGAAATATATGTCGAGCCAGCCGGTCGAAAACTCCGAACTGACCTCCGTGCAAGCCGACACCACCCCCGAAGCCGCCGAAACGGATGCGGAAGCAATTGACGGCGAAACCAATGTGCCCGCCGAGCCGGTGGCCGACAAGCCAAAAATCACGGATGGAAAGCCCGAAACGCCCGTGGCCGTCAGACCAAAGGAGAAAGCTAAGGACATACCCAAAGCCAAGGAAACTGCTACAACTACTTCGGCGGGCAGCACCTACGCGCACACGGTGAGGGCGGGAGAGACTTTTTTGGGCATTGCCAACCGCTACAACCTGAAATCCGAAACCCTGAAAAGCCTGAACCCGCAGATCAAAGACGAAGCGAAAGACCTGAAATCGGATGTGACGCAACTGAAAATCCGCGTCAGGGCAGTGCATACCGTAGGGCCGGGCGACATCATGAACGTGGTTTCGCGCAAATACGATGTGCCGAAAAAACTGATCATGGCCGCCAACAAAAAAACCGCCGACCGCACCGAACGCGGCGAAAAACTGGTGATTCCGGTGGCGGAAAAACAATAGGGTTGCGTTGGCCGGCAATCAATTGTTTGCGCAGCTTACGGATTCAAACTGCGTGCCCGTCAAATTCTTTTGTGTCGAACCGGGTTTATTGTTTCCGGAATGCACTATTTTTCGCCGGACAAACCACTCAAAAAAAATTCCGCCGGTGAAACACTTCATTTCCCTGCAAGATGCCCCCGATGTGCCAAGTTTGGTGCGGCAAGCCTTGCAAGCAAAACACCATCCGTTTGCCCACAAGCATTTGGGCCAGAACAAAACCATCGGGTTGTTGTTTTTCAATGCCAGCCTGCGCACCCGTCTCAGCACCCAGAAAGCCGCCCAAAACCTGGGCATGGAGGTGATGGTGATGAATGTGACGCAGGATTCGTGGGGTTTGGAAATGATGGATGGCACGGTGATGAGCGGCGACAAGGCCGAACACGTGAAAGAAGCCGCCGCCGTGATCGGGCAGTACTGCGACATCATCGCGGTGCGGGCCTTTGCCGAGTTAAAAGACCGGGAGGCTGATTACCAAGAGATTGTGACCAACAAGTTCAGGCAATATGCCGGTGTGCCGGTAGTGAACCTTGAATCGGCCACGCGCCACCCGTTGCAGTCGCTGGCCGATTGCCTCACGATTGAAGAGTACAAGACCAAGCCGCGCCCCAAAGTGGTGCTTACGTGGGTGCCGCATTTCAAGGCGTTGCCCCAAGCGGTTGCCAACTCGTTTTGCGAATGGATGAATGCCTCGGACGTGGATTTTGTGGTCACGCATCCCGAAGGCTACGGGCTGGCTCCCGGATTTTTGCAAAACGCGCAAGTGACCCATAACCAAAACGAAGCCTTTGCCGGAGCCGATTTCATCTATGCCAAAAACTGGTCGTCGTACCACGAATACGGCAAGGTGCTGACCCAAGACCCGTCGTGGATGGTGACCATGGAAAAAATGCACCTGACCGACAATGCCAAATTCATGCACTGCCTGCCCGTACGCCGCAACCTGAAAGTGACCGACGAAGTGCTTGACAGTCCGCAATCCGTTGTGATCCAACAGGCGGGCAACCGCATGTGGTCGGCACAGGCGGTGCTGAAACGCATTTTGGAAGGATAGTCCTGTAAATCCCCGCTGGTGCAAGCGTCCTCGCTTGCACCAGTTTGTGAAGTCAAAAAATAGTATGTTTTGAAAGTGCCAAACCCCCATGCCCGAACAGACCGATAAAACCCGGCTTTCAGGGCTTTAATCCATGACCCGAATCCTCGTAATCAAGATTGGCGGCAACATCGTTGACAATCCCGCTGCCAGCCGACGGTTCCTGGCCGATGTTGCCGCCTTGCCCCACCGCAGGATATTGGTACACGGCGGCGGCAAAATCGCCACGGAAATGGCCGAAAGGCTGGGCATACCGACGCAAATGATTGACGGAAGGCGCATGACCGATGCCGCCATGCTCGACGTGGTGACGATGGTGTATGGCGGACTGGTAAACAAGAAGATAGTGGCGCAACTGCAAGCCTTTGGCTGCAATGCCCTCGGGCTGACGGGTGCCGATGCGGGCATCATGCTCGCCAAAAAACGCCCCGTCGGCGCAATTGACTACGGTTTTGCGGGCGATATTGAACGCGTGGACGCGCCGCAGATACTGGCTTTTTTGCGGCAGGAACTCACACCGGTCATTGCCCCGCTCACGTTTGATACGCACGGCCAAATCCTGAACACCAACGCCGACACCATGGCTTCGGCCATTGCCACGGCTTTGGCAAAGCAGGGCGCGGAAGTGAGCTTGGTATATTGCTTCGAGAAAAAAGGCGTGCTGCTGAACCCTGACGACGACGATTCGGTGATTGCCGACATGAATCAGGAAAAATATGCCCGCCTCAAAGCCGACGGCATTGTGTCCAAGGGCATGATTCCCAAGCTGGACAATGCGTTTGCCGCCCTGCGCCAAAGCGTAAAGGAAGTGCGGATTATCCACGCCGACAGCATTGCCTCGCAAAGCGGAACGGCACTGACTTTGTGAAATTGAATATTGAGTCCTTTGTCTTCTTTAAAAGTAAATAAACTTTCCAACCGTGACTGCATGAATTACTCGCTCCCGGAGCAGTTTGACAGTTTGTTTCCATATTTCCCGCAGGATGGTCGGCGATTTTCTTTCATTGGCGCAAGCCTTGCTCGTCAACAAAATCGGCCATTTTATACTTCATCGGTGAGATAGTAAGTCTTGGTCATCTCCTCGCTTGCCTTCCACAAACGTTCGGCAACTTTCTTATCCTTGGAATATTCATCCGAATCTACCTTGATCGGATAGCCTCTCATTTCCTGAAAACCATCCGGGCCAATAAATTCACCGCCTTTTACATCTTTCTCCAAAGCGGCGTACAGAACGGGCAGTGCCCCCTTTTCAGCGGATTGCAAGAAGAGACTACCCAGCGGCCTGAGTAAAGCGGGGAAATACTGGTCCAGATTGGTTTTGGAAAGCCCCGGATGTGCCGCTACCGAAAGGGTGCTGTAACCGGCTGCGCACAACCTGCGGTGTAGTTCATACGCAAACATCAGGCAGGCCCGCTTGCTTTGTCCGTAGGCTTTGCGTCGGCTATAGCCTTTCTGGGCGTGCAAATCATCAAATTGAATCTCGGCCCATTTATAGGACAAACTGCTCAAAGTGACAACCTTGGAACCGGGGTTGCCGGCAAGTAGTGGCAGCAACAAGCCGGTAGGGGCAAAATGGCCGATATAGTTCGTCGCCAATTGATTCTCAAAGCCATCTTCCGTAACCTGATAAGGAGACATCATGATGCCCGCATTGTTGACGAGCAAATCCAGTCTGTCAAAATGGGTTCGGAAGTGTTCTGCGAATTGCCTTACTCCGGCGAGGCTGGCCATGTCAGCCTTCATGGGTTTTACATTCGCTTTGGGGCAGGCATGGAGTATTTTGCTTTTCGCTTCTTCCGCCTTGCGCATATCACGGCACGCCAGAATTACCGTAGCGTCCTTTTTGGCAAGTTCAAGGGCGGTTTCATAGCCAATTCCGCTGTTCGCCCCTGTAACCACGGCCACCTTTCCCAGTTGTGATGGCATCTGCGCCATGTTCCATTTTTCGCTCATCGCCGTGCCGGATTCAGAGTGCGTCATACAATTTGATGGCTTGGGGTTTTGATGTGGAATTGTGTTCAATTGACGAAGACTCGAATTTCGGATTGCCAAATGGCTTGTGGTTGTTTCCGAACCCTACCGGTTCTTTCGGGATACCCAAGAAATTCATGTCCAATTTGCCATTTCCGTTTATATCCTGGTAAAGGGATACGGCATATCTGCCATCGGGCACATCAAACGAAACTGTTTTGGAACCCTCGTTGGTGGCCATGGTTGTTTTCCGGAAGGGCTTTTCCAGCCAAGTTGATTTGTCCCGGTAAATTTCAACGACAACTTTCCCTTTGTTTTTCTCAACGTTTGCTATTTGGATGTTTAATGATGACTGCTGGCCCAATGATTCGTGTACGGGCAGGGCAAGCAGAAAAAAGCTGGCAACCAAAAATTCGCGGTTCGACATGGGCATAGGGTTTTGAGGTTTTATTCCTGATGGCATTCATCAAGTGAAGTGATTTCCGCTCTGTTTTGAGCATTGTAAAATTAAAAGGAGCAACCGGCTTTCCGCTATCAGGAATCTTGCATTTACCCGGATAAACCTTGCGAAAACGAATTTTTGTATTCGGTGGGCGTTTGGTTGGCCACTTGTTTGAATAGCCGGCCAAAGTGAGACGGGTCTGAGAAATTAAGCTCGAATGCGACCTGGGAAATATCCTTGGAACGATCCTGCAAAAGCACCTTGCTGTGAAAAATCACCATTTCACTGATGTGTTGCTTCGGTGGCTTATTTGTAATGTGGTTCACGCACCTGTTCAGGTAGTTTTCTGAAACGGCCAATGAATCAGCATAGAATTTCACATTCCTGTTTTCAATGAAATTCCGGTACAGCAATTCCTTGAATGACATGGCCACCTCCGACTGCCTGTCTGGTTTGCATACGGTTGTTGCCGGTGTCTCCGCCAATTTAAGAACAATGGCTTTGAGCAAAGCCACTTGGATTTCATGGAAGTAGATATCATCGGTTTTCTGCAAGAAAATCAATTCGCAACACTTGCAAAGCCATTCCATGGCAGATTTGGAAACAGAGTGCTTCGGATAAAAAGTGAGGCGGTGGAGTAAGGCACTGTCAACAAAAATTTGTGGCAGAAGGGCACTGTCCACGTGAATAAAATACCCGTCAGTAGCTGAATCTATTGATTTGATTGCATTGAGATGGCCTTCACGGACAAATAGAATATCATTCGGATTTAATTCAAGAATTTCATTGTCAACCTGTTGTTTGCCACCGCCATTCAGAAAAAGAAGTAAAAAGTTGTACTCCGCTCTGAAAAGGGGCGTGGGAAGCCTTATCAGTGATGAAGCAATGGATAAAGGATATATCTGTATCGCACTCGTTTGAAACACAAAATTACGGGTATTTGTGTCCATGTATTGGGCAACAAATTTTTTGTGGCCCACAATGTCGAAATCCATACGGTTCATGCTATTTAAGTTATAGCCAACGATGGCCTTAATCAGAAGTTTGGTTCAAAACTCGCGTTTAACTGGAAAAGTTTTGTTTCGGTCATATCCATAAGAATTTCGATTTACGTCCAGCCGGTCTTCTCAAATTTGCCTAAAACAGCCGCAAACATAACTGCCACACAATCAGGTGCTCGTACGATAGTTTCTGCCCGGAAAATAGTATGTTTTCAAAGCACCAAACCCACCCCTTGAAAACCGCAAGCAGGGATGCTTGGGCCGGTTTGGTTCAGTTAAGGAAAGCGACGGCTTTTTGCTCGCGGAAGGCTTTGGGCGTAATACCCTCGTGCTTTCTAAAGAGTTTGAAAAAATAGTTTGGATTACTGAAACCCGCGCGGTAACACACCTCGGCAATAGGCATCAGCGGGTCGGCAAGGTGTTTTTTGGCTTGCCCCAGCCGTTCCCGGATAATAAACTCAATGGGCGAGAGGCCAAGTTCGCGTTTAAAATAGCGGAAGAAATTGGGTTTGCTCATGCAAGCCAAGTCGCTGAGCTTGTCCACCGTGATCGGCTCTGACAAATGTTCGCGGATATACGCCACTACGTAGGCAAAACGATGCGTGGTTAGGTGTTTGGTGCAGTTGTCAAGTATCAGGTAGCGTGCCTGCGTCTGCATCAGCCTTACCAGCAGTTCTTTCAGCGTAAAGTTTGCCAGCACTTCCTTGGCTTGGTTGTTTTCACGCGTTACGTGTACAAGGCGGTCAATGGCTCCCGTTATTTCCAGTGTATTGTGCAGGTGGAAACAGCTCGGATCCATGTGCCACGAGTCGCGGGCTTCTATCTTGGGGTATTTTTCGTTAAGCAAATCCAGCGTTTCCTTTAGCATTTCCGCATCCACGGCCAAGGCGAGGCATTGCGTTGGGTTTTCGGTATCGGCCTCGGGAAAATCAATGATCATCTCTTCGTTTTCTGGCACAATCACCGATTCGCCGGGTAAGTAGTCAAATGCCTGATTGCCAAACAAGTGCATTACCTTCTTGCCGCGCAGCATGGTTGTGAGCACCAAATCCTTGAAACACAGCCGCACCTGCTCGCTACGCTGGTGCGTTTCAAAAATATTCAGTTCGCAGCGGTTCAGCGTGTACACCGAGCGGTTTTCCACCAGCGTCTGCAAGTCGCGCAATGGCTTCAAGGCCAGCGGTTTGGGTATGATTGGCATAAGGAATCAAAAATAAAGCCCCCGTTTCCCTAAGGAAAACAAAATAGTATCTTTCAAAAAGCCCAAACCCCCTTGTTTTCAAGTCTTCTTCCTGTCCGTTCGGCAGGCGGGTTTCGGAGGGAGTTGGGTTATGCCCTCCATTTGATACAATCCTCCACAAGTGTGATACGATAGTACTCCTTTTCGAGAAAAATACAAAATAACTTTGAAAAAATCATATCAATTTATTCAATCATCCCTTTCAATTCAAGCCCATGGAAACCCTATTGTCAACCGAGCGGCTCGTTGCCCGCCCTCAATTCAAAGAACGCTACGAAAACTTCATTGGCGGCCAGTGGGTATCGCCCCTGAAAGGTCAGTATTTCGACAATGTTTCGCCCGTGGACGGGCAGTCGTTCACCAAAGTGGCGCGTTCCACCAAAGAAGACATTGAACTGGCCTTGGATGCGGCGCACAAGGCATTTGCCACGTGGTCTCGGACTTCGGCGGCGTACCGGAGCGGCATCATGCTCAAAATCGCCGACATCATGGAGCAAAACCTGGCCTTTTTGGCCGCCGTTGAAACCGTGGACAATGGCAAGGCCATCCGCGAAACCATGGCCGCCGACTTGCCGCTTGCCATTGACCACTTCCGGTACTTTGCCGGTTGCCTCCGCGCTGATGAAGGTAGTATTTCCGAACACGACGAACACACGGTTTCCATTCAGTTGCACGAACCGATTGGGGTGGTCGGGCAGATTATCCCGTGGAATTTCCCGATACTGATGGCAGCTTGGAAACTTGCCCCGGCACTTGCTGCCGGCTGCACGGTGGTGCTGAAACCAGCCGAACAAACGCCCGTCGGCATCCTGGTGCTGATGGAATTGATCAAAGACGTGCTGCCCGCGGGCGTGGTCAATGTGGTCACGGGCTTCGGGCCGGAGGCGGGCAAGCCACTGGCGCAGTCGCCACGCGTGTCAAAGGTTGCCTTTACGGGCGAAACCACTACCGGACGCTTGATTTTGCAGTACGCATCCGAAAACATTGTGCCCGTGACCATGGAGCTTGGCGGCAAATCGCCGAACATTTTCTTTGCCAGCGTAATGGATGCCGACGACGAGTTTTTTGACAAGTGCCTGGAAGGGGCCGCCATGTTTGCCCTGAACCAAGGCGAGGTGTGTACGTGCCCGTCGCGGATTCTGGTACACGAAAGCATCTACGACCAGTTTATCAAGCGGCTGATTGAGCGGGTGGAAAATATACAAATGGGCCATCCCATGGATCCTGCCACGATGATGGGCGCACAGGCATCAAAGGATCAGTACGAGAAAATCCTGAATTACATTGACATCGGCAAGGAAGAGGGAGCCGAAGTGCTGACCGGCGGCGCGGCCAAATACGTGGACGGCCTGAAAGACGGTTACTACATCCAGCCCACAATTTTCAAGGGGCACAACAAGATGCGGGTTTTCCAGGAGGAAATCTTTGGCCCCGTAACTTCAATCACCACGTTCAAAACCGTGGAGGAAGCCATTGAAATCGCCAATGACAGTATGTATGGCCTCGGTGCGGGCGTATGGACGCGCGACGCGCACGAAATGTTCAAGGTGCCACGGGCCATTCAGGCGGGGCGTGTGTGGGTCAATTGCTACCACGCATATCCGGCCCACGCGCCGTTTGGCGGCTACAAAAAGTCGGGCTACGGACGCGAAAACCACAAGATGTCCATCAACCAATACCGCCAGACGAAGAATATGCTGATTTCATATGACAAGAAAAAGCTGGGCTTCTTCTGACGGTGACAGGTAGGGGCAACCCTTGCGGTTGCCCCTATGTTTCTATCCCACAAAATAGTATTTTTTGAAACCGCGAAACCTGCCCATGCCAACCAAGCGCGTACTCGCCACCCCGGAAGCCGAACAGATCATTGACCAACTCCGCGCCGAACACGGCGAACTAATGTTCCACCAAAGTGGAGGCTGCTGCGACGGCTCGCAACCCATGTGTTTTGCCAAAGGCGAGTTTCGCGTGGGTGCCAGCGATGTGTGGATGGGCAACATTCACGGCTGCGACTTTTTCATGAACGCCGATCAGTTTGAATACTGGAAACACACCCAACTCAATATTGAAATTACGCCGGGGCGCGGTTCGAGTTTCTCGCTCGAAATTCCGCTCGGCTTGCGGTTCATGGTCAAGTCGCGGATGTTTTCAATGGAGGAATTGCAAAACCTGGAGCCGGTCATGAACGGCGAGGAATATCTGGAAAAGGTGGATCGAAAATAGTATCTCTTGAAAAGGCCAAACCCAGTATTGGTGTCTATGTTGGCTGGTTCGTAAAATGTATTGCCATAACAACAAGTATAAGAGCGTGTTCGGGAATTTGAAAAGCCTGGTAAACAACGCTGTGTCTGTCAAAATGCAGTTGGTTTTTCGCGAGACCAATGGGTGCGAAACCCCGAATGCAAAAGTCTCTTTTCCGAACAAACAAAGACTATTCGGCTTTTGGACTGTATTCTTACCGAGGATCAAAATATTATTTTGAAAATACCGACTCCGAAGAAATAAAATTCCCAAACACGCTCTAAGCCATTATCAAAGCCAAACATTTGATGGTTAGCTTCTTCTAAAAATACCTGTGGTGTTTTAGAAGAAGTTGACTATCCTTTTGTGTTTTTGTTTCGGTAAAGTCAAAAGGTTTGTACATTTGCGAGGCTGCACGCACGCATTTACCGAAATTCGTTATGGAGACAGAGGAAATATTAATTGAAGTGTATGATAAACGGGAGAAAGCAACAAGCTTGTTCTATGCATTTAAGCTTTCTGACAACGTTTATAGAATGGCTGAAAATGATTTATTTAATTGCAGACTGACTTTCGGGACAGAATTTGAAACAAGAGTTAATGAAGCTGGTAAACTCGAAATTGTAAAAATATTTCAGAACTCTTCATTTGTAACAAGACGATTTATGTTGGACACACAATTTACAGTAAGTGAGTACAGGCTCTTGGGTGACGAAATAATGAAGAACGGCGGTTTTTGGCAGGTTGATTTTGGAAGTATTGCAACCATTAATTTGCCCAAAGACACAAATTTGAATATTGACGAAATATTTAGAATTTACAATTTTAATCCGTCAGAAATAAAAGACTAATAAATTTAACTTTTGGTGGACAGTTGTTATTTTAAACTTTCTTTTAGTGTTCTGATGATTCAATCTGCCATTTCGCAGGCATTTCGACAGTTTGAAAATAGTATCTTTTGAGAAGGCAAAACCCGCGTTTGAAAAACCCCACAGGTTTCTAAAGCCTGTGGGGTTTTCAGTTATCAAGCTAAAATCAATACCGCCAAC
Organism: Sphingobacteriales bacterium; assembly: GCA_043789005.1. Lineage (GTDB taxonomy): Bacteria > Bacteroidota > Bacteroidia > Cytophagales > 172606-1 > Xanthocytophaga. Next base: position 12,614 of record JAYWIH010000181.1, on the reverse strand, counting down.
TTTTCACATCGGCTCCTTTGGGGGCGTTTTTCTGTATCAACTTCATGATTTTCGGCACGTACATCGTATTGTAGTGCAGCCGCGACAGGTAATTGGGCAGTGTGGGGTCGCCGTTCCAGCAGTGTTCGGCACGGTCGCCGTATTTGACTTCGCCACCCGCTGTGAAATTATCGGTTGTTTTCAGGAAATCCTCAGCCAGATACACCGCATTGTTCAGGTAGTAATTGTCCATGTCGCCGCAGTAGATATTGATTTTGCCCGCCAGTTTACCACCGATTTTAGGCCAATCGCGTTGCATGATGTGCGTCAAATCGTAGTTTTCGCGCCAATGGTTTGCCACCGACGAGTCTATTTCGCCCGTCATCTTGTCGAAAATCCGCTTCGGATAGCCATCCGGCCCCACGGGCGAATATACCGCCTCCCAAATGTCCCACTGTCCGCCCGAACGGCTTTTGGTGCCCAGCACCAGTTCCAGATGGTTTGTGTTTTCAATGGTGGTGCTCACCTGCCCCAGATAATTGCGGTGGCCGGGTTTGGCAACCCGCTTGAACGCGCCTTCGGTGAAATAGGCATTCTTGTCTTTGTACAAGTCAATGACCGTGTAAGCCCGGAAATCAATCGGGTCAGGACAAGCGGCAAAGCAGCCGCCGTACTCGTCGGGGTACAGCACTTGCGCCGCCAATGCCTCCCAGCCGCCCGTGGAGCCGCCGTACAGGAACCGCGCCCAACCCTGCCCGATGCCACGAAACTGCTTTTCGATGTGCGGAATCAGCTCGTAGGTAATCGCATCGCCATACGGGCCGAGATTGGCCGAATTGACGGCGTACGAATCGTCGTAATACGGATTGGCGTGCTGTATTTCAATGATGAGCATCCGTGGAAACCCTTTGTCCGTCCAAGTCTTGTAAAAATTGTGCGCCTCTTGTTTCTGAATTTTGTTGTAGCCGTACAAGTTAAACCGCGCAATGTAGTCGCTGGTGTCCATTTTCGGGTCGGGCGGCTCGGGACTGAACCCGTCAAAATCCGCCGGGAAATGCCCGTGGTTAATGCACAGCGGATAGCGGGCTTCGGGGTGCGCATTGAAGCCCTCGGGCAGCAAAATATGCGCGCCCAGATACACGGGCCTGCCCCAAAATTCGGTCAGTTTTTTGCTTTGGATGCGGATATGCTTCACATACTTGGTGTCCGTTGGCACGGGCAGCGGCGGGTTTTGTTTGGTCAGCGTCACCGCGATTTCGCCGGTTTTGCCTACCGTCACTTTTGCCGGGATGCTGTAAAGATTGCCCGGAGCCTTGCGCCAGTTTTGGCCTTCGCCCCGGTCGGGCGGCAGTTGCAGCACGCGGCCATCCTTGAGTTTGAAAGTTTCGTATTTGTGCAGCAACGCTTGCACAACGTATTCACCTTCAGCCAGTTCGGATAAGTTTTTCAGCGGATAGCCGAACACCGAAGCATCAACGGTTTTGGTTTCGCCCGCTTTCCAGCCTTCCACATCCACGCCAAAAACCTGCGCCGATTCAGGGCTGTCGCCCACTTGGTCGCGCGGCTCGGATTTGTCGTTTTTGGCAAGCATTAGCAACAGCCGCCCATCAAAAGCGGCTTTGCCGAGGCTGTCGCTGAATGTAATGGCAAACCGGATGTTCTCCTGTTTGGCTGGTTGGCAGCCTTGGCAAAACAGTATCGCCAGCAAAGCCGAAACCTGCCAGATGAGTGGGGTGCAAATTTTTTTCATGTTCGGATGGGGTTGGGGATGACCAAATAAGCGATTATTTCCCTTGAAATCCATTTGCAATTCCTTTTTTTCATGGCGAAACTTGCCTTGACAAAAAACAAAACAATGGAAACAACGCTTTTCCCGCACCAATACCTGGAGGATTTCGCCCGGCGGATATTCCTCAAACTCGGCTGCCCCGAAGCGGATGCTGAATTGGCCGCCGCCATTTTGGTTGCCGCCGATCTGCGCGGCATTGACTCGCACGGCATTGCGCGGCTCGGCGGCTACGTGCGGCTCACCGATTTGAAACGGCTCAATCCACAGCCTGATATAAGGGTGGTGCATCAAACGCCCAGCACCGCCGTTGTGGATGGTGATGCGGGTTTGGGGCTGGTGGTCGCGCCGAAGGCCATGCAAATCGCCATCGAAAAAGCGGCGCAAGTGGGCACGGGCTGGGTTGCCATCCGCAACTCCAACCACTTCGGCATTGCGGGTTACCATGCCATGATGGCCCTGCCCCACGACATGATTGGCTTGGCCATGACGCACGCTGGTCCGCTGGTGGCTCCTACTTTCTCCAAGGATAAACTCTTGGGGACCAACCCCATAGCCGTTGCCATCCCTGCCAATGAGGAACCGCCTTTTGTGCTGGACATGGCCACCACCACCGCCGCCTACGGCAAACTGGAGATTCTGCAACGCAAAAACCAGCCCGTACCCTCCGGCTGGGTGCAGGATGCCAACGGCAACCCGGCCACCGATGCGCACGCTGTGAAACAGGGCGGGGCGTTGTTGCCCCTGGGTGGCGACCGTGACCACGGCAGCCACAAAGGTTACGGCCTCGGTGCCTGGGTGGATATTTTTTCGGGCGTGTTGTCGGGAGCCAATTATGGGCCGTGGGTGCCGCCGTTTGCCACGGCCGGGTTCATGAATTCGGCACAGCAGGTGGTGGGTGCAGGCACGGGGCATTTTGTGGGGGCCATGCGCATTGACGCTTTCCGCCCAGCCGATGAATTCAAGGCGCACATGGACAACTGGATCCGGGCTTTCCGGCAGGCCACGCCCACCGCCGGGCACGCGCAAGTGCTCATCCCCGGCGACCCGGAACGGCTCTTGGAAGCCGAACGATTGCAGACCGGCATCCAGCTGCTGCCGGTGGTCGTTGAAAACCTGAAGGAACTGGCCGCGCGTTTTGGCGTGGCGTGGCAACCCGGCTCAAAGTACGCGTGAGGAGCCGGGTTTGGCGTTTTTGGAAGATACTATTTTCTGTACCTCCGATTTCCACGGGCTGTGGCACACAGACCGTTTTCCCGTGCGCTGTCGGTCTGTGTGCTACAGCCCGTGGTGGGCTTTTAATGCAAATTGTTTTCACGCCACTACTTACTATCTGATGTTACGCAGGCATAAAAGAACCGTCATTGCGAGGCACGAAGCAATCTGCCGGGTTCCGTTGGCCCGCAACGTTCCCGTTCGGGCGTGTCCGGTCCGGAAACATCCTTGCGGGGTGGCTTTTGGCGTGCCTGCCCGTGGACGGATTGCCTGCCTGTCGGCAGACAGGCTTCGTTCCTCGTAATGACGGACTCGTAATGACGGGCTGAACAAACCTTTGCGTAACATCAGTTACTATTTTAAAAACCTTTGTCAGGTTTTGGCCGAAATGATAAATTTTTCCTGAAACACGGTTACCTTTTCTTACGTAAGTGGTATCAAGAGTTGAATAACAACGATTATTCATACACCTGTTTAACACTTATTTTGTCTAAGAAACCCTTTTCGTCCTGCGGAAAGGGTTTTTCGTTTTTACTGTTTTTTAGTATAATCTACTGGCCATCAGATACTTACAATGTACTTGGGCAAGTTTGACCTTTTCAAAACATACTATTTTTCGTAACGGAATTCTTCAAATTCCGGCTTTTTATTTCATCGGCTGCGGCTTGCCGATTTTTCGTATTTTTGAGTCGGCGGCTCTTTTCTCACAAATTTTAAGGCAATGGAATTTATAATCGTTACCAAACAAGCAAAACCTTACGTGGCGTTGGTGCAGCTCAACCGCCCGCAAGAATTGAACGCCCTGAAGACCCAACTCATGCGCGAACTGCGCGATGCACTGCGCGAACTGGACGCGGATGAAACCGTGCGGGCCATTGTGGTTGCGGGCGACAGCCGCGCGTTTGCCGCCGGGGCTGACATCAAGGAAATGGCTGGCAAGACGGCCATGGAAATGCTGGCGCACAAGCAATCGGGCGTTTGGGAAGATATTAAACACATCACTAAACCATTGATTGCCGCCGTGTCGGGTTTTTGTTTGGGCGGTGGCTGCGAGCTGGCCATGGCGTGCGACATGGTTGTGGCCTCCGAGACGGCGCAGTTCGGGCAGCCGGAAATAAAACTGGGCATATTGCCGGGGGCAGGCGGCACCCAACGCCTCACCCGCGCCATCGGCAAGGCAAAGGCCATGGAACTGATTCTGACGGGCAGATTTATATCGGCCACCGAAGCCGAACGTTGGGGCTTGGTGAACCGGGTAGTGCCGGAAGAAACGTATCTGGCCGAAGCCTTGGCACTCGCCGAAACCATTGCCCGGATGTCGCCGCTGGCCGTTCGCTTGGCCAAGGAATCAATTCAGGCGGCGCACGAACTGGGCCTGGCCAACGGCTTGCGATTGGAAACCAAAAACGCCGCGCTGCTCTTTTCCACCGAAGACCAAAAGGAAGGAATGCGGGCATTTGTGGAAAAACGCAGGGCGGATTTCAAGGGAAGGTGAAAAAATAGTTGGGAGTGCGGATTTTGGATTCACGAATTTTCAGCATGGGAAGATACTGCCGGTCAGACACACAATGTCTGACCGGCATCGCACATTGGCTTTCAGCTAAACGGGCAGGTTTGGGCTTCCGGAAACATACTATTTTGGAAAGGCAGCCTGCTTTCGAATCAAATCCAAAGCAAAGTTCAATTGCGTATCTGTTCCCGTCAGTAAATCTTTGATGCTGTGCGGAACATAATAATCGGGCATCGTGCCACGGCCCTTTTGCTTTAGTTCGGCCACGGCGAGTTGGTAGTACCCCAACGGCGTGCCGACGTGGATCTTGGAGTTAGGCAGTTCCAAACGCACGAAGCTGCCGCCGTTGCCGCCTTCGTAAGCCCCACCCGTTTCATCACCAATAAAAACACCTGCTTTATACGTATGCATGATGGCTGTGAATTCGGAAGTGGTGGAAACACTTCCGCCGTTGACCAGAAAATACACGTTGCCCACGAAGCGATTGGGTTTGGCCCGGTGCCAGTCGCTGCCTTCGGCTATTTTCAGTGTGAAGGTGCCATCGCTTTCGCGCTGCAGTTCATTCTTCACGTTTTTCCGGTCTTCGGGCGACAAATCCGAAAACTTCAGAAACTCCGAGCTATCCGTCACGCTGTGCTGGCGTTGGTAATAGCGGTACTTGGCCGTATCTTTCATCAGGAACGTGGACAGTTCCACGCCCTGGCTGTCCCAGCCGCCGTTGTTGTCACGCAAGTCCACAATCAGGTTTTTGCTTTTTTGCTTTTCCAGCTTTTTCATGCATCCATTCATAAACTCGCGCATTTTTTTTGCCGCTTCTTCATTGTTTCTCCCGCCGTCAAATCCCTTGATGCGCAACAATGCCGTGCGGGGCTTGTCGAGTATTTCCAGCCGCCACGGTTTCTTGGTGTCTTTTCGTTCCTTGGGCTGGTAGATACTGATAATGTCACGGTTAACCGGATTTCCGGTTAATTGCTTGTATGTGTTGAACTTGAAAAAAGAAGTCGCGGCGGTTTTTACCTGAACGGTTTTTCCTTCCAAAGTACGAAACAAAAGATTGAACGTATCCGGCTGTGCAACGAACAGGTAATAGAAAAGTCCGAATCGCAAACTGCGGAACTGGCTTGTTTTGGCGGTTTGGTTGTATCCGTCAGCCCACAAGTGCCGCCGCATCTGGTTCATCACCATTTCTATTGGCTGGCCATTGACGGTCAGTAGCTCGAACCCCGGTTTTATGGTTGTATCCATTGTTCCATTTACAAGTGCGTATGCTCTGTTTTCGATGGGATAGATGCCGAACGGCAACGTTTGGATTTCCTTCAGCCAAAAGTTTTCAACGTCTTTCTTCGGGACGGTGTACGTATGTGCGCACCGGACATCGGCAATCAATGCGGCCAGCAGTTTGTAGTAGGCGTAAAAAGCCATGGGTTGTGTGAGTAAGCCGGCAACATTGTCCATTTTGGCTTGCATTTGCGCTTTGGGCGTGTAGCGGTACAAGCCCGGATGGGTTTCTTCGAGAAGGCGGCGTAAATATTTGAAATCAGCCTGCATGGCGGCGGGTTCCAATACACGGGTTTTCAGCGAGTCGGTTTGGGCAACAAGGACTGTTGCGGAAAATAGCACGAAAAGGAAAATGAAAAGTCGGTTCACGGGTTGATCTGGTTAGTTCCGAGGCGAAATAAACCCAACCGATGCTTCCAAACTTCTCAAAACCGGATTTGAGCGTTTATTTTATGAAAGGGCAGGTTTGGGCATTTCAAAAGATACTATTTCAAAACCTCGTTTGCCTGCGAAGCGACAAACTCCTTCGGTGTCATGCCTGCGGCCGCTTTGAATACCCGTTGAAACGTTGCTTGTGAGTTGAAGCCGCATTCCAGCGCAATGCCCGTAATGGTCAGGTGGCGGTTTTCAGGGTTCAGCAGTTGCCGCTTCACTTCGCCGATCCGGTATTCATTCACAAATTCGTTGAAGCCTTTTTGCAAGTGCTGGTTCAGCACGGCGGAGATTGTCTTGGGGCTGGCCTGCAAATGTGCAGCCACTTTGCCCACCGTCAGTTCGGGGTCGAGGTAAAGTTTCTCGGTTTGCATCGCTGCTGTCAATGCCTCAATGCAACGCTGAATCTCTGTTTCAGAGAGCAGTTCGCTGACGGGTGTGGAACTCGGCTTTGATGCAGGCACATGGATCACTTTAGTGCGGTGATATCCGGCAAAGCCAATCCAGTAAGTGAGAATCACCAGCAGCACTTCGGTTGGGTAATAGAAGGAAAAAGCAGCAGGAGTTTTGATAAAATGCGGGGCAATCAGCGAAAAGGCCCAAAACACAACCAGCACCACCATACCAATTAGGAACACCCGCAGCCATCGGACAACCAATGCCTTCTCTTCGCGTGGCTGAACAATGCCGTTGCAATGAAACCGCCAGAATTCTCGCCAAGCAAACCCGACATAAACACAGGTGAGCAAACAACTGAGCGGCTCGGATATGATTCCGTGCCAGTTTTCAAGTTTAGACGTAAGCGGTTTGTTCCCGCCCCAGAACAGATGCAACGTCAGTGCCGTGCGGACGATAAATTGCACGAAAACCGGCAGGTAATGCTTCCAAACCGCCGAAACAACAATACTTTCCGGACGGGTAACGGAACGCACGTAGAGGTACAAACTCGGGCCAATGCCAAAAATGAGCGTGAAAACGTAATAAGAGAAAAAACCATGGTTCCATCCTGCACTCCAGTTCAGGGTTTCAAAGCCGTTGTAAACCAGAATCAGCATGAAAGAGCCCAGGAAATACCGGCCCGACCGTTTGTCGGTTCGGGAAAGCAGCAAAAGGCAACCCAGAATCAAACCTTGGACGGCTCCGAGAAGGATGAGCAGATTGATAAAATCCGTGGACGGCATTTGAAAGAAACGGTTTGGCAAATATCATAACGGTGCGTTTCCGTCGGCATTATGCAACCGCCCGAAAACCCTGCAAAACAGTATCTTTTGAAAACGCCAAACCTGCCCGTTTCAAAAATCACTCCACCACAGTCATGTATTTCTCCCACTTGTCCAGCACGGAGGTGAAATCTTCGGGCAGTTCGCTGTCGAATCGCATTTTCTGCTTGGTGCGCGGATGGATGAAGCCCAGCGACTTGGCGTGCAAGGCTTGGCGCGGCATGATCTTGAAGCAATTATCCACGAACTGGCGGTATTTGGTGAACGTGGTTCCCTTCAGAATCTTGTCGCCGCCATATGTGGCATCGTTGAACAGCGGGTGACCCAGATACTGCATATGCGCTCTGATTTGGTGCGTGCGGCCCGTTTCCAGATTACACTGCACCAGCGAAACGTAGCGCAATTGTTGCAGCGTTTTGTAGTGCGTAATGGCGTGGCGGCCAAAATCGCCGTCGGGGAATGCGGCCGTTACGCGGCGGTCTTTCAGGCTGCGGCCCAGGTTCACGTTTACCGTGCCTTCCAGCGGATTCAGTTCGCCCCACACCAGCGCGTAATACGTGCGTTCAATGCTATGGTCATAGAATTGCCGCGCCAAGTGCGCCATGGCCAGTTCGGTTTTGGCAATCACCAGCAAGCCCGACGTATCCTTGTCAATACGGTGCACCAAACCGGGCCGTCCCTCGCCGTTTTGCGAGGTCGGCAGGTTTTGCAGATGGTACGTCAGCGCGTTAACCAGCGTGCCGCTCCAATTCTGGTACGCCGGATGTACCACCATGCCAGCGGGCTTGTTGAGCACCAGCAAATCATCGTCTTCATAAATGATGTTGAGCGGAATGTTTTCGGGAACCACATCCGTGTCGCGCGGCGGCTCGGGCAGCGCAATCACGATCACATCCAGCGGCCTGATCTTATAGCTGGCCTTTACGGGTTCATCGTTCACTTTGACCGCCTCGCTTTCAATGGCTTGCGCAATTTTGTTGCGCGTCGCATTGGCAATCCGTTCGGTCAGGAACTTGTCAATCCGCAGCGGAGCCTGGCCCTTGTCCACCTCGAACCGGTGGTGTTCGTAAAGTTCCTCATCTTCGGGCAGTTCGGCATTTTCTATGGTTTCGTTCATGGCTTTTGTGGGTGGCGCAGTGGCACAGGGCTTCACCCTGCGTTGGCGCATAATGCCCTTTCAGGGCTTGTGGTGGTGGTGGTTTTGGGTTTTTACAAAGATACTGTTTTTCAATGCATGAGGGTCGCTGGTAGAGACGTTGCACCGCAACGTCTCATGCGCAATGTCAACGTTGACGGCATCAATACCGGAAACATTTCCATTGGAAACAAAGACGTTGCACTGCAACGTCTCTACGATTTTGAACGCCGGATGGGAACGTTTTGGGTTTAGGCTTTTTAAAACATACTATTTTAGCCCCCAACCCCCGAAGGGGGAGTTTTGCCTGGATCCCCCTTCGGGGGTTGGGGGAGGCCGTTTTCATCCCCGGTCTTTGAGCATCCGTCTCAGGTCGGCCATGTCGTCGCGGTGGCGGGCGGCTTGCATGAAATCCAAGTCTTTGGCGGCGCGTTCCATGCTTTTCTGCGTTTCCTGAATCAGTTTTTCCAATTGCTCGCGGCCCATGTAGCTCACTACCGGGTCGGCGGCCACGCTCATCTGCTCATTTTCAACGTAATACTGCTTGCCGTCCTTCTTGGAATCGGCCACCGAAGTCTGGCTCATGATTGCCTCGCGTGATTTCAGGATGGTGCGCGGCGTGATGCCGTGGTCGGTGTTGTAATCTTCCTGGATGCGGCGGCGGCGGTCGGTTTCCTCAATGGCGTGTTGCATGGATTGCGTCATGCGGTCGGCGTACATCAGCACTTTTCCCCGGTCGTTCCGCGCCGCCCGCCCAATGGTCTGGATCAGCGAACGCACATCGCGCAGGAAGCCTTCCTTATCGGCATCCATGATGGCCACCAGCGACACTTCGGGCAAATCCAAGCCTTCGCGCAGCAAATTCACGCCCACCAGCACATCGAACACGCCCAGCCGTAACTCGCGCAGAATCTCCACCCGATCCAAGGTTTTCACTTCCGAATGGATGTAGCGGCACTTGATGCCGAGTTTGTCCATGTACTTGGTCAGTTCCTCGGCCATGCGTTTGGTCAGCGTGGTCACCAGCACGCGTTCGTGCAGTTTCACGCGTTCCTCAATCTCGTCCAGCAAGTCGTCCACTTGGTTCAGGCTGGGGCGCACTTCAATGGCCGGATCGAGCAAGCCCGTGGGGCGGATAATCTGCTCCACAACCACGCCTTCCGAGCGGCGCAATTCATAATCGCCGGGCGTGGCCGTCACGTAAATCACCTGTCCGGTCAGTTCCTCAAACTCATTGTACGTCAGCGGGCGGTTGTCCATGGCCGAGGGCAGCCGGAAGCCGTTTTCCACCAGCGAAACCTTGCGCGACCGGTCGCCGCCCCACATGGCGCGCACCTGCGGCATGGTGGCGTGGCTTTCGTCCACGACAAGCAGGAAATCGTCGGGAAAATAGTCAAGCAGGCAAAAAGGCCGTCCGCCCGGCTGCCGCCCGTCGAAGTAGCGCGAATAGTTTTCAATGCCCGAGCAGTAGCCCAGTTCGCGCATCATTTCCAAGTCGAATTCGGTGCGTTCGCGGATGCGCGTGGCTTCTTCAAGGCGCATTTCGTGTTCAAAATACTTGACCTGCGCCACCATGTCGTCCTGAATCTGGTGCATGGCCGCGTTTAGCGTGTCGCGTCCGGTCACAAACAGGTTGGCCGGAAAAATGGAAATCGCGGGCAAATCGGCTAATTTCTTGCCCGACTGCGGGTCAATGCGTTGCAGGGTTTCAATCTCGTCGCCGAAGAAAATGATCCGGTAGGCAAAATCGGCGTAGGCCGGAAACACATCCACCGTGTCGCCTTTGACGCGGAACGTGCCGCGCGAAAACTCACTTTCGGTGCGGCTATACAGGATGTCCACCAGCGAAAACAGCAGTTTGTTGCGGGCCGTGGTTTCGCCGCGTTGCAGCCGCAAAATACTTTTCTTGTATTCCTCCGGGTTTCCCGCGCCGTAAATGCACGAAACCGAGGCCACCACCACAATGTCGCGCCGCCCGCTCATGAGTGTGGAAACCGTGGACAAGCGCAGTTTCTCAATCTCCGAATTGATGGCCAAATCCTTTTCAATGTACGTGTTGGTGCTGGCAATGAAGGCTTCGGGCTGGTAATAATCGTAGTACGAGATGAAATATTCGACGGCATTGTTCGGGAAAAACTGCCGGAACTCGCCGTACAATTGCGCCGCCAGCGTCTTGTTGTGGCTCATGACCAGCGTGGGCCGCTGCACCTGCTGGATCACGTTGGCGATGGTGAACGTCTTGCCCGAACCCGTCACGCCGAGCAACGTTTGCGCCGGTTCGCCCGCCTGCACGCCTTCCACGAGTTGTTCAATGGCTTTGGGCTGGTCGCCGGCGGGCTGGTATTCGGAAGTGAGTCGGAAGGACATGGAATGAATGCGGATTGGCGATTGCGGAATGTTGCTGAAAATAGTATGTTTTGAAAAGCCCAAACCCCCTGTCGGTGAGGTTGGTGCGTGGGTTGTAACAGCGTTTCTGGAGCGGTTGGTTCCGGTGTGTGAAAGATAAAAAATGAATATATGAATAGAACAGTCGACTGCATTTTAAGTGAAGTAACAAGACTTTAAAACGTATGTAAGAAAAACTTTTAAGTCGAGGCGAAATAGTAAACGAATGTTTGTGATATTGCCTCGATTTTTCACTAAAACGTTAATTTTATGTTTGCGGATAAGGAAGTAGATGCGATAGCCAAATGCACTGAGTGTTTAAAAGAGTTGGATGACGCAGCTAAGGTTCGCGTACTTCAATACATTATAAGCAGATACAATCTGAGTCCGACTAATAATTCTCTGACTTCAAACATCAAATCCCAAGAGAACGAGAGTGTTTCAATTAAGATGCTCACTGACAGCATTGATGAAGGAAATGAAGACCGATTCCAAGGTATGACCACTCCAAGCTTAAGAGATGTAGTCCTAAAAAGTCTGCCAAAGTCAGAAGTGGAATGGATTCTTATCTATGCATTTTATGCTTCAGAATTTGGAATCAAAGAATTTACACGGCAAGATATTAGTGCATTATATGAATCAAGCAAACGTAAGAGTGGAAACACGGCAAAAAACTTCGGTTCAAATATAAGTGCTGTAATCAGAAAAAATTGGATGAGATCTTTAAATGATAACGAGTATATTTTAGAAAGTGATGGTAAAAATTATGCTTTGCAAATCCTGCAAGGAAACTCTGTAGCCAAACCCAAAAAAACTGTTCCCAACGGTAAGAAAACAAAACGCGAAAAAATCTAAGAAAAAATCAAGATGGATGACTTTGAAGATTTCGTTAGCAACATTGAAAATTTTAGATTAACAACTGCTTCTGAACAGTGTGACTTTTTTGTATTTTATCTTACTGTTTGCAAAGAAAGAAAAGGTGTAACATCAAAAGATATTGAAGAATGTTTTGATGAACTCAGGTTAAAAAAATATTCAAATATTCCACAGTATTTGAATGTCAATTCAAAAAGACAAAAAAATAAATCACAAAAATTTATTTCAAGTGGAAAATTATATACTCTTGAGAGAAATTATGAAGAATTGTTAAAGACACGTATTATCACAGACCAGCCTAAAATAAAGCTTAGCAATGATCTTAGAAGTTTGGTTTTCCGTGTTTCCAATCAAAACGAAAATGAGTTTTTGAAAGAAGCTGTTAAAACGTTTGAAGTGGAAGCTTATCGTGCTTCTATTATAATGGTTTGGATTTTGACCCTGGACCATCTTTATGAATACGTTCTAGCTAATAAAGTGCAGGATTTCATCTCATCTTTAAGAAGAATGGGAAATCAAAAGTCCATCCGTTCAAAAGACGATTTTAGTGATATCAAAGAAAGTGTATTTATTGAAGCTTGTAGAGGCGCAGATATAATTTCTAATGATGTGAGGAAGATATTGGAGGCAAAACTGGGCATTCGAAACTCATACGCCCACCCCTCCACGGTTCAGTTGCCACAAAGCAAAGCCTTAGAGTTCATAAGTACTTGGGTAAAATTACTTTAGATTAAAATCGGAAAAATTGATTTTCACATTTTTTCCTAAATTAGCTAGAAACCGATTAACTGCATAGAA
>JAYWIH010000180.1:0-29330 GCA_043789005.1 Sphingobacteriales bacterium | reverse complement strand
CGATACGCCCGGCACCACTTCCACCTCAATGCCATACGCCCGCGCCATGTCAATTTCTTCCGTGGCCCGGCCAAACACAAACGGGTCACCGCCTTTCAAACGCACCACATGGCCTTGGGTCAGGGCATGATTTACAATCAGTTCGTTTATTTCTTCCTGCGAAAGCGAGGTGCAGCCGAATTTCTTGCCCGCAAACTGCTTAATGGCTCCCGGTTTGGCGTATTCTAGCAGCGAATCATCAACCAGCGCATCGTACAGGATCACGTCGGCCGCTTGGATGGCCCGGATGCCGCGCAGCGTAATCAAATCCGCCGCGCCGGGGCCAGCCCCCACCAGCGTGAGTTTGGGATGTTTCATGTATCGGGTTCGCGATTATTGCCGTTATCCACGGATGGACATCTGGCAAGAAAATTAATGACAGATACAAACATACTTTAAAAAATACTAATTCCATAAACTAAGTAGGGATTAAATGGTCCTTGGTAGCGGACAGCAGGAGGAAAGGCGGGTTTGGCCTTTCCAAAAGATACTATTTCGGGATATGTGCCACGCCAATTGACTGGCGGCAGGGCCAAGATTGGCCGTAACCTTCCCGCCCAATCTTGGGCATCAATGGCAATTGTGGACGAACGGATTTTTTGTATGGTCATACCATTTTGAATTTTGTCAAGATTATGTTTACTTTTACGCACATTTATTACCTCCGCATTTGCGTTCCGCCATCTCCATATCGCTGCTGCTGCTTCTAATCTACCACACCGGCAGGGTTTGGTTTGTGCTCTTTTACTTTGAAAGCAACTTCCCCACCGCCTCGCCGGTGATCAGGGGCGATGAATGGAGAGTGGTGAAAATGCCGATTTCGCTGCCTTACACCCCAAACTGGCAGATCAGCGAAGGGCGCGAAGGGTTGATGCGCGTGGGCGACCAGTTTTACAACATAACGCAGCAACGCTACGAAAACGACACCTTATACACCGTCCTGAAAACCAACCTCGGTGCCCGTGAGCATTTCTTCGCGCTGGCCGATGAAATCAAGCAGGTGATAGACACGAAAGCCACGCACAAGGATGCCTCGAAAAACCCGCTCGAACAGTTGCTCAAGTCGCTGAACCAGTGCGCCAAGGTTTACCTGCCCTTTTTTGCCGGAAACCTGTTCGGCCGCGGGACTTTCACGCTAATTGAATCTTCACAAAACTCCTCCTTCCTTCCTTTCTTCCCGGCCGTTTACCTTTTGGTATCCACGCCCCCCCCGCGATAAAACCGCCCCCGGTTTTTTCCTTCCTCAAGACTCTGTCCGTCAAGGTTTGTACGCTTTGGGTCGTGCCCGGAAACGCGGGGTTTGAACCTTTTGAAAGATACTATTCTGCCCCCGGCCCCGAAAGGGAGGCTTCGGCTTCAGGCTTTTCAAAACATACTATTTTGTGCACCGCCAGCGGGCTTGGCGGACTGTGAACGTCCGCCAATTACCGTCCGTCTTTTGGTTTGTGCATTTCCACCTGACATATCAAACCCATTAAATTCATAGGAAAAGATGAGACACCCATTTTCGGGCCTTTCCGGCCTGTTCATTTTTCTGATTGCGGCTGCGTTGCCGCTCCGCGCCCAAACCCCTACCGACGGGCTGATGATGTCCAAAGGGGCTTTTTGCGCCGCCGCCGTGTATTCCGGCAGCCAATGGAAGGAATATTGGGAGGGAACCAATTTCCGCAGCAGCCCCAACTTGGGCACCGTATCCAGCCAAAACATCATGCTGATGGGTGCGATGGGCATCACCGACCGACTCAACGCCATTGTGGCGCTGCCCTACGTGAAAACCAACGCCAGCGCAAGTTACATGGCGGGGCAGCGCGGCTTTCAGGATGCATCGGTGTGGCTTAAATACCGGGTGGTGAAACAAGCCATGTTGTCGGGCACGTTCAGCACGTTTGTGACGGGCGGTGTTTCCGCGCCAACCACCAATTACGTTGCCGATTTCCTGCCGCTCAGCATCGGGATGCGCAGCAAAACCGCTTCGGTAAGGCTCGTTGCCGATTACCACCACAAATCAGGCTTGTATGTCACGGCCCAAGCCGGTTACACGCGCCGCAGCAACGTCCGCATTGACCGCGATTCCTACCTGTTCGACAACCGGCTGTACTACACCAACGAAGTGCAAGTGCCCGACATGGCCGATGGCACGGCGCGGCTGGGTTTCCGCAACACTCGGTTCCAGACCGATGTGTGGATTGACCGTTTTGCCGGATTATCGGGCGATGACATCCGCTACAACGAGATGCCTTTCCTGACCAATGCCATGAAAGCCACCACCCTTGGCTGGTACGGGCGGTACAACATCAAGGATTTCTCGGTGACGGGCGGCTTGAGCCGCGTGGTTGCGGGCCGCAATGTAGGGCAAGGCACCGGATTCTCGGTGGGCGTGCTGTACGCGTTCCGGGTATTCGGCCACGGCGAATGCCGCAAGCCAACCGGCATGGCGGTGGAGCCGGAACCGGAAAATTAAGCGGATTTCATCTCAGCCGTCCGCAACAAAAGCATAATCAGCGACATACCTTACAGAGTAAACCCATAAACAATATCCACCATGAAAAAGACATTATCGAAACACTTTGCAGCGGGGCGGGTTTTGACCGCTTTCCTGATACTATTTTTGGGCAATGCCTGCGACAAGTCGCTGGATTTGGCTGAACTGCAGCCCCAAGCCCGCGCCACCACTGACAATACTGGCGGCACTTGGAAAACCTTCCTGCTTGCCAGTGGAAACGAGTTGGCCGTTGCCCAGCCTCAGGCCGTAGGCTCGCCCGCTTACCAAGCCGAGTTGCAGGCACTGAAAACCGCGCAGGCACAAGCCACCGATGTGCAAAAGGCCGCCGCCCGCTACTGGGGGGCCGGAGCCGTGTTGCGCTGGAACGAAATTGCCCGCGAACTCGCAGCGCAATACAATGTGCCGCCCAACAACAATCCCGATGGCACGTATCCGCTGCCCGATGCCGCAAACCCGATGCTGCGGCCACGTTTTCCGTTTGCCAATCCGCCGTATGCCGCGCGGGTGTTTGCGTTGCTGAGCGTGGCGCAATACGATGCGCTGGTCACCACGTGGAACCACAAGTTCAAGCATAACCGCCCGGCTCCTTCCAAGAGCGATGCTTCTATCCAGCCGTTGCTGCCCGTTTCCGATTTGCCTTCGTATCCGTCTGAGGATGCGGTGGTAGCGGCCGCTTCGCGTGAGGTGCTGAAGTTTTTGTTTCCGGGCGAAGTCGAGTTGCTAACCCAAAAGGCCGACGAACACAAGAACAGCCGCTTTTGGGCGGGAGCCAACGTGAAAAGCGACGTGGATGCGGGCGAGGAATTGGGCAAACTGGTGGCGCAGAAGGTGATTGCCTTCGCCAAAACCGATTTGATGGGCAAGGCCAATGCCCAAGTGGACTTTCCCAAACTGAAGGAATCCGCCACAGCTCGCGGCCTTGCCAACCTGTGGACCAGCCTCGATATACCGGCACGCCCGCCGATGCTGCCTTTTTACGGCAATGTGAAAACGTGGAATTTCGACCAGAAAACCCGTGATGCCCTCCGTCCGCCCGCGCCGCCCGCCATGGGTACGCCCGAATTCGAGAAGGATTTGAAGGAAATGCGCGACATTACCAAAAACCGCACCCGCGAGCAGTTCCGTATTGTATCTTATTGGGCCGATGGCGTGGGCACTTACACGCCTCCCGGCCATTGGAACCGCAAGGCCGCCGAACTGATCCATGCTGGCAACCTTAACGAATTGCGGGCCGCGCGGGTGATGGCACTGACCAACACCGCCATCATGGATGCGGGCGTTTGCTGCTGGGACACCAAGTTTTATTACCTCACCCAGCGTCCGTCGCAGGTGGATGGCAGTATCAAAACCGCCACCGGGCTGCCGAATTTTCCGGGTTATACCTCCGGCCACTCCACCTTTTCGGCGGCGGCGGCCACAATTCTCTCTTATTCTTTCCCTGACAAGCGGGCGGAACTGGAGGCAATGGCCAAACAGGCCTCTGATTCACGGATTTTCGGGGCCATCCACTTCCGGGTGGATTGCGAAGTGGGCTTGCGTTGCGGCAAGCAGATTGCCGAATACGCCGTGGCGCGCGGCAAAGCCGATGGCTCAGGATTGTAAGGGCGGGTTTCGGTCTTTTCAGGGATACTATTTCAGGAATGCCATTTCAACATAAAAGCCGCCGGAACAGAACGTCCGGCGGCTTTTATGTTTCAGGTTTTTGTATGCTGTTCAGGCCGTCCGCATCAGCACTGGGCCAGCGTAGGCATTTGCGTCGAGGTATATCTTGCGCACCACATCGCCTTCCATGTTGAAGTAAATCTGCTCGCCGGTTACCGTTCCGTTGTGGTATTCGATAATGGATTCCACGTATTTGCCGATTTTCTCTTTGCCCAGCGAAAGGCCGTAGTTGTATTTGATGCCCGTGAAAGCATCGCCGTTGAAACGCCCGAAATACTTGTGCAACGGAGTCCAGCCCGTAAAATCCATTTCGGAGAGATTTTCTTCTTCCTGATAGTCCAGATGGTAATCCGTCAGTTCGTTGCCGAGGCTGGTGCGCACCGTTGTGAAACTGATGCGCTGGTTGCGGATGCCCTTGCGTGTCACTGTCTTGGCGAGGCTCTTGTCCGGTGTGCCGGAGTATATGAATCCGGATTTGGGTGCGTGTTCCCGCAATGTGGCCAGCATGGTTTTCATGGTGTTGGAAATTTGTTTGACATAGATTCAGAAAACGGGCGGCTACGTAACCGCCGAAGCCGCATGAACCCGTGCTGATACCTTACATGGGTAAGTAAAGGGTACAGGTCTTACGGGGCCGCCCACCGGCAACGGGAGGCAAAACCGGCAAACCGCTGTAAAAGCCGCGATTGTACTTTTTGAATAATGAGGGTGTCTCAAGCAAAAACAATGAAAATTGCCATTCATGGCTTGGAATGAGCGGGGTTTGGGTTGCCAGACTTGTTTCTGCGTTGTTGGGCAAGGTTTTGGGGTTGAACTGTGGGATAATTCGAGTGGTATGCCTTTATTTAAAACTATTCTAAATTACCACGGTCGGAGGGCTATTTTAACTTTAAAAGTCTGATTGTCAGTAGTATTTGTAAAAAACGTACTTCGGGTCTGATATATGGAGAAATTTGTAATAAAAATATGTTTGCTATGAAAAATTCCGATATTACCTTTGTGAGCCCCTACGGACAGACCTTTGCACATTACACAAGAAAAAAACACACAGTATGCTCATAGTCAAGTATTTACGCTCTGTACGGCGTATATTCCCGGTAATCTTATTGTTAGTCGTGTTTGCTGGTGGTCAAGTGCTGGCTCAGGATTCCACAGCCGCAGCACCGGCCGGTGGCGGCGATGCGGCGGCGGGCAAGGCGTTGTTTGAAGGCAACAACTGCAACACGTGCCACGCAATCACCGCTGAAAAACTGGTGGGTCCCGGTCTGAAGGGCGTTGTGCAACGCACCCCCGGCAAGGACTGGCTCTACAAGTGGATCAAGAACTCGACGGCGGTAATCGCCAGCGGCGATGAATATGCCAACAAGATTTACAACGAGTACGCCAAAGTCCAGATGGCCAGCTATCCGGATCTGACGAACGGGGACATTGACAACATCTTGGCCTATATTGAGTCGGCGGGGGCAGCCCCAACGGTTGCAGCCGCCAAGGCGGACGGACAGGGCGGACAAACAGCGGCTCCGGCAAGCGAAAGCGGTGGAATCTCTACCCAGTATTTCACCATCATTCTGGTCGGCCTGCTGGTGATTTTGCTGCTGGTGCTGCTGGTGCTGATCATGATCGTGTCGCTGCTCAATAAGTTTTTGGGCGAAAGGAAGGATTTGCCCGTTGCCGAACGCGAAATGCTGGAGCAAAAGACCGACATCAAGAAAATGCTGCAAAGCGGCGTGGTCAAAGGCGCGCTGGGCATTGTGGCGGTGCTGCTGCTCGGCAAGATCGGCTTGGACAGTGTGATGAGCATTGGCATGGCGCAGGGCTATGCGCCCAAACAGCCCATCGCGTATTCTCACAAGTTGCACGCGGGCCAGTATAAAATCAATTGCGCGTATTGCCACACCTCGGTTTACAAGGGCAAGACCGCCAGCATCCCGTCAGCCAACATTTGCATGAACTGCCACGGCGTGATCAAGAACAACTCGCTCGAGATTAAGAAACTGTATGCCGCCATTGAAAAAAACCAGCCGATTGAGTGGATCCGGGTGCACAACCTGCCCGACTTGGCGTATTTCAACCATGCCCAGCACACCAACGTGGGCGGTGTGCAGTGTGTGAGCTGCCACGGCGAGATTGAGAAGATGGAGGTGGTGCAGCAGGTGTCGCCCCTGACGATGGGCTGGTGCATTGACTGCCACCGCAAAACGGACGTGAACACCAAGGACAACAAGTATTACGACAAACTTCTGGCGGTACATGACTCCAAGGAACCCATGAAAGTGGCCACCATTGGCGGTTTGGAGTGTTCCAAGTGCCATTACTGACGGAATCAGCCTACCGGTAAGTCGGCAGGTTTCGCGTTTTCAAAACATACTATTTTCTGACAAGCAAACACATCTGTTTCTATAACTGTACATGGAAGGTTCGAACAAAGTATATTGGAAAGGTCTCGAAGAACTCAGCAATGACATTGACTTTGTAAAAAATGCCGCCCGCGAGTTTCCCGAAGGCACACCAACACCGGGCAGCGGAGCCGTACCGGAATCGGATGTGATGCCCGCCTCCCGGCGCGACTTCCTGAAAGTGATGGGCTTCGGCATGACCGCCGTAACCTTGGCCGCCTGCGAAGCTCCGGTCAAGAAGGCGATTCCGTACCTGAACAAGCCCGAAGAGATAGAAGCGACAATTGCCAACTACTATGCCTCCACTTATTTCGATACCGACGGGGAGTACAACAGCATACTGGTAAAGACCCGCGAAGGCCGTCCCATCAAAATCGAGCCGAATCCGCTTTCCGGTGTTACGCCTTCGGGTACCAGCACCCGTGCGCAAGCCTCGTTGCTAAGCCTTTACGACACCGAGCGTTACAAGGGGCCGATGCAAAAGGGTGCACCGGCCGAATGGAAAGCGGTTGACGCGGCCATCGCCAAGCAACTGTCGCAAATCGCGACCAGCGGTAAATCCATCCGCATTGTTTCCTCCACCATCATCAGCCCGTCCACCAAGGCTGCCATTCAGGATTTCATCGCCCAATACCCGACTGCCCAGCACATCACCTACGATGCCAATTCGGCTTCGGGCATACTCAAAGCAAACCAAGCATCCTTCGGTAAGGCGGTGCTGCCCTATTACAACTTCGACAAGGCCGACGTGGTAGTGGGCATTGGCAACGCCGATTTTCTGGGTACTTGGCCCAACAGCACCGCATACGGTGCGCAATACGCCAAAACCCGTAAACTGGGCAAGGAAAAGAAAACGATGTCGCAGCACTACCACTTCGAGTCCAACCTTTCGGTGACTGGAGCCAATGCCGATTACCGCACACCCATCAAGCCTTCGCAGGAAGGGTTGGTGGCGGCAAACCTGTATAATGCCATTGCCAGCAAAACCGGAGCCGCCACCGTCAGTGTCCCGGCAACAAGTGTGAAGTACTTGGATGAGGCGGCCAATGCCTTGGTTAAGGCCAAAGGAAAAGCGTTGGTGGTTGCCGGTTCGAACGATGTGAATATCCAGACGATTGTGAATGCAATCAATAGTCTGCTGGGAGCTTACGGCTCGGTCATTGACTTGGACGCGTATTCAACCGTGAAAGCCGGCGATGATGCAGCTATGGCCAACTTTGCGAAAGAAACCGCACAGGGGCAAGTGGGGGCCGTGATCTTTTACAGTGCCAATCCGGTGTATGACTATCCGGCGGGCAAGCAACTGGCGGGCGACTTGAGCAAGATTGCGCTGAAAATCGCTTTTGCCGAACGCCCCGATGAAACCGCCTCACTCTGCGACTTCGTTTGCCCGGATCACAATTTCTTGGAATCTTGGAATGATGCTGAGCCACGCAAGGGCTATTTCAGCTTGTCGCAACCCACCATCTACCCGATATTCAAGACCCGCGCCGCGCAGGAGAGTCTGCTGACTTGGGCGGGCAAACCCGTGGCATACGACCAGTATGTCCAGAATTACTGGCGCGCCAACCTTGCGCCGTTGCAAAGCAAATCCAGCCCGTTCAAGGAATTCTGGATTCAGACATTGCACGATGGTGTTTTCGAGCCAAAGAATACAACTGCTTCCGCCGCCACTTTTGCGGCTGATGTGAATGCCGCCACCGCCGCCTTGCCAAAAGCTGTTGCTGGCATGGAATTATCGTTGTACCAGAAGGTAGGGATTGGCAACGGCTCGCAAGCCAACAATCCGTGGCTGCAAGAGTTTCCCGACCCGATTTCGCGCGCTTGCTGGGATAATTACCTGACAATCAGCAAGGCCACTTCCAACAAGATGGCACTGGCCCAAGGCGACGTGGTAAAAGTGGAGGTGGATGGCAAGTCGGTGGAAGTGCCGGTGCTGATCCAGCCCGGACAAGCCGACGATACACTGGGATTGGCAGTGGGTTACGGACGAGAGAAAGCCGGAAAAGCCGCCAGCAATGTCGGTAAGAACGCTTACGTTTTCGCCTCATTCGCCAATGGAACAATGGGCTATTCGGCTGGCAATGTTAAGCTTACCAAAACGGAAGCCACCCGCGAACTGGCCCAAGTGCAGACGCACCACACAATCATGGGCCGTCCGGTAGTGCAGGAATCGCGGTTGGCGAATTATCAGAAAGATCCCAAGGCGGGCAGGTATATGCCAAAAGTGGCTACTTCCGAAGGGTTGAAGCCCGCCACCAGCATTTCACTTTGGAACGGACACAAATACCCCAACCATTCATGGGGCATGGTCATTGACCTGAACTCATGTACGGGTTGCGGCGCGTGCGTGATTGCGTGCCAAGTGGAAAACAACGTGCCGGTGGTAGGTCGCCAGGAAGTGATCAACCGCCGCGAATTGCACTGGATCCGCATTGACCGGTATTACAGCAGCGATGCCCCGGCTGATGATACCAAAGGATTGGAAGAAGCCTCTGCCAATCCGGAACTGACTTTCCAGCCAATGCTGTGCCAGCATTGCAATAATGCGCCTTGCGAAACGGTTTGCCCGGTATTGGCAACCACGCACAGTTCGGAAGGATTGAACCAGATGACTTACAACCGTTGCATCGGAACCCGTTATTGCGCAAATAACTGTCCTTACAAAGTGCGTCGCTTCAACTGGTTCAATTATACCAACGACGAACGCTTTACGGATGTCAACTATATGTCGCAGAATGAGTTGGGCCGGATGGTGCTGAACCCTGACGTAACGGTGCGTTCACGCGGTATTATGGAAAAGTGTTCGTTGTGTGTGCAACGAATCCAGGAAGTGAAACTGAACGCCAAAAAGGAACGCCGCCGCCCCGTGGATGGCGAAATGGACACCGCGTGTGCTGCCGCCTGCTCAAAGGGTGCAATCCTGTTTGGAGATATGAACAACCCTGAGAGCCGCATCACCGGCCAAATCAAAAACGAAACCGAAGGACGGAATTTCAGCGTGCTTGAGGAAATCAATACTCGGCCGCAGGTTTCATACCTTACTAAAATCAGGAACAAAGCATAAGGAAGGCAGGTTTTGCCATTGAAAAAGATACTATTTTTGCGAACCATCGGTTCGGAATCCCAACTACGGACTGACACCCGAATCCGTATTTTGAAACAGTATCTTTTAAAAAGGTCAAACCCGGCCAGAAATAATTTAAAGAAAAACAGCATCGCATAAACAGACAACCTATGAGTCACGTCACTTCATCTGTGAGGCCGCCACTGATAACCGGCGGCAAAACCTACGGCGATGTCACTGAAGACATTGTGCGTCAGGTAGAAGGCAAGCCGACCAAATTATGGAGCGTTGCTTTCCTGTTATCGTTCATCACGCTGTCTATTGGCGCGTATGGCCTATACCGCGTGTTTTGGTACGGCATTGGTGAATGGGGCCTGAATAAAACCGTTGGCTGGGCATGGGACATTACCAACTTCGTGTGGTGGGTGGGCATCGGCCATGCCGGAACGCTGATTTCGGCGGTGTTGCTGCTGTTTCGTCAGAAATGGAGAACCTCCATCAACCGTGCAGCGGAAGCCATGACCATTTTCGCTGTCATTTGCGCGGGAAGTTTCATCCTGATGCACATGGGGCGGACTTGGATGGCACACTGGGCTTTGCCACTGCCAAACACCTACGGGCCATTGTGGGTCAATTTCAACTCCCCGCTGGTCTGGGACGTGTTTGCTATCAGCACATACCTGACCGTTTCGGTGGTTTTCTGGTACATCGGCCTGATTCCTGATCTGGCAACTATCCGAGACCGCGCCAAAAACAAGGTATCCAAAATCGCTTACGGAATGCTTTCGCTTGGCTGGAATGGTGGCACCAAAACCTGGCAGCACTATGAAACCGTGAGTTTGGTGTTGGCCGGGCTTTCCACGCCGCTGGTGCTTTCGGTACACACTATTGTATCCATGGACTTTGCCACCTCGGTTATTCCCGGCTGGCACACCACTATTTTCCCCCCGTATTTTGTTGCCGGAGCCATTTTCTCCGGTTTTGCGATGGTGTTGACGCTGATGCTGGTCACCCGTGAAGTCTTCAACCTGAAAGACTACATCACGATCAACCACGTCGAATCCATGAATAAGATTATCATCGTGACCGGCTCCATTGTGGGTGTGGCCTACATCACCGAGTTTTTTATCGCTTGGTACTCGGGCGTGGAATACGAAAGATACGCGTTCATCAACCGGATGTTCGGGCCTTATTGGTGGGCATACTGGTCTATGATGAGTTGCAACGTGATTTCGCCGCAGTTGCTTTGGATTAAGAAAATCCGCACCAGCGTTGTGGCCACGTTTATCCTGTCAATCATTGTGAACATCGGGATGTGGTTCGAGCGGTTTGTGATTATTGTGACCTCGCTGCACCGCGACTACCTGCCTTCAAGCTGGGCCATGTTCTCGCCAACGTATGTGGATGTGCTGTGCTACGTTTATTCGTTCGGGTTTTTCTTCGTGTGCTTCTTTTTGTTCGCCAAATTCCTGCCCGTAATCAACATGGCCGAAGTAAAGGCAGTGCTGAAATCGTCGTCCGAGATAGTGCCGGAGCCCAAAAAGTCCGCTTCCGTTCAACCTGACTTTCAGGCACGCCCGGCTTTCAACAAGGATATGGATTGATGAAAATAGTATCTTTAGAAAACATGAAACCCTCCTTTTGGATTTTCGGCAGGAAGGATGCCAAAGCAAATTCGTTGTGCGGATATTTACAATTTGAACCAGAATATGGAAGACAATCATAAACACCACGAAAGCAAATTCCTGGTGGGCGTTTTCGATGACGAGGACGTGCTCATGACCGGAGTGAAAAAAATCCGCAACAGTGGCGTGAAAATCCACGAGGTATATACACCCTTCCCCATTCACGGATTGGATGAGGTGCTTGGCTACGAGCGAAGCTATATGTCAAGGGCGGCTTTTATATTCGGGGTGATTGGTTTTACCTGCGTGGTGTCGCTTATGGTTTGGACGATGGGTTTCGACTGGCCGATGATTGTGGGTGGCAAGGATTACGTGTCGGTGCCGGTGCTGGTACCGGTTGGGTTTGAAGGGACAGTGTTGTTTGCGGCTTTGGGAATGGTATTTACCTTCCTGACCGTGAGCAACTTATGGCCCGGAAAAAAGCCTTTCCTGTTTGATAGCCGCTGCACGGATGATAAATTCATCATGGCCGTGGACATGGACAAGAACAAACTGACCGCTGACGAAATTACTTCAATTATGAAAAACTACGGTGCCATTGAAGTCAGCACCCAAGTGGTGCAAGAAGGAGCCTTAGATTAAGCGGGGATGCTGCTTGGCACAAGCGGGTTTGGGTTTTGTGAAACATACTATTTTTGCCAATTTCGATTTCATCATACATGAGCCATCTAAAAAAAATAAGTTTTTTCAGCGTTTTCATAACCGCCTTGTTTTTGTCGGCGTGTGGTGAGAACCACAATGATACGGGCACTGAATACGCGCCTAATATGTACCATGCCATTTCATACGAACCATTCAGGCAGAACGCCGATTTTAAAAACCCGTACAATAAGCGCGGCGGCGGAAACAACCTTTGGTATCCGGTTAAAGGCACAGTGTCTCGCCGCAACTACCACACGTCTTTCAAAACCGACAGCACAACTACCACCACAGACCTTATGGTGTATGATATACCAAAGGACAGCATCGGCATTGCCGAAAGGGAGTTGACAAACCCGGTTCCGTTAAATGAGAAAAGTTTGGCTGAAGGCAAGGAACTCTACACCCGTTATTGCCTGCACTGCCACGGTGAAGGCGGCAAGGGTAATGGGTTGGTGGCGGAAGTGTACAAGGGCGTACCCAGTTACTCGGCTAACAACTACAAAGACATGAACGATGGCCACATATTTCACGTGATTACGCACGGAAAAGGCCGTATGTGGCCCCACGGTTCCCAAATGAATCCTGAAGAACGGTGGAAAATCGTACAGTACGTGCACGAACTGCAAAAGCAGTGATTACCGCGATGTCCATTCATGCAAAAGCCATAAAATTTTTATCACACGTTTATAAAACGGACAAATGACTGAGCACCCATCGGTTGAGTATAATTTGGATGAAAAATATGTTTTCAGTCCCAGCATTCGGAAAACCGCCCTCATTGCGGTGGGTGCGGGTGTGATGCTGGTATTGCTGGGCACTGTGCTGGCAATATTTGGCGGCGGGCACGAAGCGCATGGTGGCGAGCACACTGAACACGCCGGTCATGGTATTGTTTGGCTCAAGAGGCTGTTTGCCAACTTGTGGATCAACAATGTGTATTTTACCGGAATCGCGGTCATCGGTGTTTTTTTCGTGGCACTGCAATACGTTTCCTGGGCAGGGTGGGCAACGGTAATCCTGCGTGTTCCGCAGTCTTTCGGTTTTTTCCTGCCTATTGGCGGTGTAATGATGGTATTGCTCTTCTT
Source organism: Sphingobacteriales bacterium (assembly GCA_043789005.1). Taxonomy (GTDB): domain Bacteria; phylum Bacteroidota; class Bacteroidia; order Cytophagales; family 172606-1; genus Xanthocytophaga. Next base: position 16,251 of record JAYWIH010000180.1, on the reverse strand, counting down.
GGTTGCCGGTCACGATTTGTTCCATTGGACCCACGAGGGATTGACCGACGAGGGAAGCCCCAATTTTGACGAGGTGATTGCCAAGAAAGCCGCATTCCTGAACGTTCCCTTCTTTTTGGCACGCATGGTTGCTTATCTGGTCATTTGGTTTTCGTTTTTTTGGTTTACCCGCCAGCGTTCACTCCGCGAGGATGAGGAAGGCGGATTGCACCAGCATGACCGAAACATAACATTGTCGGCGGTTTTCATCATTTTCTTTGCCATTACCTCATCCATGGCCGCTTGGGACTGGTCTATGTCCGTTGATCCGCATTGGTTCAGCACCATGTACGGCTGGTACACGTTTGCCAGTTGGTTTGTGGCTGGTTTGTCCACCATCATGCTTGCCACCGTCTACCTGAAAGAGCAAGGCTATCTGCCAATGGTCAACGAAAGCCACCTGCACGATTTGGCCAAACTCATGTTCGCATTCAGTATTTTCTGGACTTACGTCTGGTTCTCGCAATTCCTGTTGATTTATTATGCCAACATTCCCGAAGAAACCAGCCATTTTAACGAAATCTTCGAAGGGTTCGGTGGCATATATAAGCCGCTGTTTTTCCTGAACATATTTATTAACTTCCTGTTTCCTTTTCTGGCATTGATGACAAGAGATTCAAAGAGGAAGGTAAGGATATTGAAGATAGTGGCGTGGACACTGCTGGGCGGCCATTGGCTCGACTTCTACGTGAACATGACCCCTTACATATTGGGTGCAGAGGGAGGCATTGGGTTCATGGAATTGGGTGTAGTCGCAATTTATGCGGGCGTATTCGTTCTGGTTGTAGGCACGGCGATTTCCAAAGCCCCGCTTATCCCGAAAAACCATCCGATGCTGCAGGAAAGTCTGCATCACAACATTTGAGAAATATGGCAGATGCGCGGAACAATGGACTTCCATCTACCGTTATAAATATGCAGACGAAACAGTACATTTTTGAAAGACGAAACCTGAATACAGGTTATAGTTCTATAAATTATAACAATAAAACACTAACATGGTAACGGCAATCATCATAGCAGGTTCGATTTTGGTGCTGGTCATTCTGGCAATGATCATCAGGGTTCAGTCGCTGATATCACTCACCAAAACCGAAGAAGAGGCAATAGGCGCGAGCAACGATAACAAAGTGAACGCTGCCATGTTTCTGGTGTTCCTGATTGTGGGAACCATACTGGCAGTTTGGACATCGGTATCGGCCTCGGAGTATTTTCTGCCAGAGGCTTCTTCAAATCATGGTAAACGCACGGACAACCTGTTTTGGATCACGATGGGCGTGATCGGATGCGTGTTTTTTGCAACTCACGTACTTCTTTTCTATTTTCCCTACAAATACCAGTACCGCGAAGACCGCAAAGCCACCTTTTACCCGCACAACGACCGGCTGGAATTGGTTTGGACGGTAATTCCCGGCATTGTGCTTACGGTTTTGGTGGTATCCGGCTGGTGGGTTTGGCGTGATATCACCAGTGAGGCTCCCGCTAATGCGACCGTTGTGGAGATTGTGGGCAAGCAGTTCAACTGGCTGGTGCGCTATCCCGGAGATAAGCAGGTGGCGATTGGCAAAAGCAAGCCGGAGCTGGGACGTTACGATTACCGGCTCATTGATGCGGTAAATGAAGTCGGCATTGACTTTACTGATGAGAGTTCATTTGATGATTTTATGTCTGGCGAGATACACGTGCCGAAGGGAGTGCCGGTTCTATTGAAAATACACGCCCGTGATGTACTGCACAGTGTTTTCATGCCACACTTCCGGTTAAAAATGGATGCGGTTCCGGGTATGCAGACGCAATTCTGGTTTGTGCCCGAACAGACAACCGCTGAAATGCGCGAGCAACTGGAAAATCCGAAATTCAACTACGAATTGGCTTGTACGGAAGTATGTGGCAAAGGACATTTTTCCATGAAAATGACTATAGTTGTGGACGAACCCGAAGAATATAAACAATGGGTTGCTTCCAAGAAACCCTTTTTAGCCCAGAATCGTGACTACATGGCACAGGTTCCGGCCAACCTTAAGGAAAAAGCCTTGCGTGTGATTGGCCCCGATGAAAGTGCGCCAACCACTGATTCCACGGCTGCTCCCTCAACAGCTTCGCTGCCGATAAATACAGGTGTGATTGCAAACAAGTGAATCCTCAAAATAGTATCCTTTGAAAGGGTAAAACCCCGGTCAATGCATCCTGACTGAATAGCAAAAATAGTTTCTCTATCAGAAATATAAACTGAATCACATGACAACGTCACACAACGAAACAACTGAAGCGGTGATCATAGATCACTCTGTTGAGCATGACCATGAGGAACACCACGAACCCGGTTTCGTCAGGAAATACATTTTCAGTGAAGATCACAAGATTATCGCCAAGCAGTTTCTTATAAGCGGACTGATCTGGGCTTTTATCGGTGGTTTCCTGTCAGTTTTGTTCCGGTTGCAACTTGGCTTCCCGGAAGCTAAATTCACTTGGCTCAAGCCATTGCTGGGCGGCTGGATTGACGAGTCGGGTAAGTTGGATCCTAACTTTTACTTGGCCTTGGTCACGATGCACGGTACCATCATGGTGTTTTTTGTGCTGACTGCTGGCCTGAGCGGAACGTTCAGTAACTTCCTGATTCCGCTGCAAGTAGGTGCGCGCGACATGGCATCCGGCTTCATGAATATGCTTTCGTACTGGTTCTTTTTCGCCTCCAGCGTACTCATGTTCGCATCACTCTTCCTGAGTACTGGTCCTGCGGGCGGTGGCTGGACTGTATACCCGCCCCTGAATGCGTTGAAGGAAGCAAACCCGGGTTCGCAGATGGGTATGACGCTTTGGTTGCTAAGTATGGCTTTGTTTATTGTCTCCAGTTTGCTGGGAAGCATCAACTACATTACCACAGTCATTAACCTGCGTACAAAAGGAATGACTTTTACGCGGTTGCCTCTAACAATCTGGGCGTTCTTCATTACGGCAATTATCGGTGTGTTGTCGTTTCCGGTACTGTTTTCGGCAGCATTGCTGTTGATTTTCGACCGTGAGTTCGGCACTAGTTTCTTCTTGGACGACATATACATAGCCGGCCGCGCATTGGACAACCAAGGTGGCAGCCCCGTTCTGTTCCAGCATTTGTTCTGGTTCTTGGGCCACCCGGAGGTTTACATCGTGATCATGCCAGCTTTGGGCATAACCTCCGAGGTAATCGCCACCAACTCGCGCAAGCCGATTTTTGGCTACCGAGCTATGATTCTGTCACTGCTGGCAATCATGGTGTTATCGTTCATAGTTTGGGCGCACCATATGTTTGTCACGGGCATGAATCCTTTTCTGGGTTCCATATTCATGTTCCTCACTCTGATCATCGCCATTCCATCGGCAGTCAAGGCTTTCAATTACATAACCACGCTGTGGCGAGGCAATCTGGTGTTCACGCCAGCCATGCTGTTTTCCATCGGGTTGGTGTCCCTGTTCATTTCAGGTGGGTTGACCGGCATCGCTTTGGGAAACTCGGCGATTGACATACAACTGCACGATACTTATTTTGTGGTGGCTCACTTCCACTTGGTGATGGGTAGTGCCGCATTCTTCGGCATGATGGCCGGGGTGTACCACTGGTTCCCGAAAATGTTTGGCCGAATGATGAACGATAAGCTGGGTCACATCCACTTTTGGATGACGTTCATTGGCGTGTATTTGGTGTTTTTTCCAATGCACTATATCGGCATTGCCGGATTCCCGCGCCGCTATTACTCGTTCACCAACTTTGACTTTTCCAAGTCATTTACCGACTTGAATATGTTCATCAGCGTGGCCGCAATAGTCACTTTCACGGCGCAAATGATTTTTGCCTGGAATTTCTTCTACAGTATGTTCCGTGGCCGGGTGGCACCGCAAAATCCTTGGCGGTCAAACACACTTGAATGGACAACCCCTGTAAATCCGGGTCACGGAAACTGGGTGGGCGAGATACCGACCGTTTACCGTTGGCCTTACGATTACAGCAAGCCGGGAGCCAAAGAAGACTTCATTATGCAGCATATTCCATTCTCACAGACCCCTGAGTCGAATTTGGCCTATGAGGAGGATGAGTTGGAATTGACCGGATCAACGGAGGAAAAACACAATACCGAAGTGCAGACAAAGGCAAACGGCGAACGGCAAGAAAGTTGATTGATATGAAAAGACAAACAAATGACAGTTACAATGCTTTCCAGAAATGGGGCGTTGTAACTGTTTTTTTTGTGTACGTTCTCATTGCAGTTGGAGGAATCGTGCGCAGTACCGGAGCCGGCATGGGCTGCCCCGACTGGCCGAAATGCTTCGGAACGTGGATTCCACCCACCAAGGTTTCACAGTTGCCGGTTGATTACCGGGAAACTTACGCGGAAAAACGCAAGCAGAAGAATGAGAGGATTGCCGGATACCTTGACCGATTGGGATTTGCACAGTTAGGGCAGCATATCCACAACAATGCATCCGTGTATGTGGAGGAGGAATTCAATGCCACAAAAACCTGGATCGAATACTTGAACCGCCTACTTGGCGCATTGGTGGGGGTTTTTATCTTTGCAACGGTACTATTTTCGCTCAGGTATTGGAAAACCGACAGAACCGTAGCCTTGTGCAGCATTTTTGCTTTCCTGTCGGTTGGTTTCCAAGCGTGGCTTGGCTCCGTGGTGGTTTCCACCAATCTTCTTCCCGGCGTGATAACCGTCCACATGATGGTGGCCATACTCATTGTGTTTCTGCTGATTTCTGCTGTCATGAAATCTTTGAATAGTGCAAAAAATGAAGCTAAAATCAAGAACAAACGCAGGATTAACTTTGTTTTATTATTGGTGGTGGGCCTGTCAATCATTCAAATCATCTTGGGAACCCAAGTTCGGCAGGCAATTGATTGGGTTTCGGATGCATTGCCGCTGGCACGCCACGAGTGGATTGAACAATTAGGCTGGGAGTTTTATGTGCACCGGTCGTTTTCCACGGTACTTTTGATTGCCAATGCGTATCTGTTGTTTGAAACATATAAAAGTGCTCTCAAACAATCCGTGTTGCGGATGTGGGCAAACCTGCTTTTTGCGGTAATTGTGTTGGAAACAGCCGCCGGGATATCAATGGCATATTTCAGTATTCCCGCATTTTTGCAACCCATTCACTTGTTGTTGGCTGTGGTGGCTGTAGGTGTGCAGTTCATAATGTATTTATTGGTTAACCCGGCAAGTCAGGGAGGTTTGATGCCTGAAAAAGATACTATTTTAAAGGCGCAGAAGGCCTGAGTGAAACCGGAAGCCAGCCCGAGAAACAGCCGGGAAACTTGCTTGGGGCGGTTGAGGTGAAGTTTGAGTTGTACGATAGTTTACTAAAAAACCGCATGGTTGTTTCCGAAATAAACGCAAATACGAATCTGGCTGGCAAACTGAAGGCCATCTACGAACTCACCAAGTTTAGGTTGTCGGCTTTGGTAACGTTCTCGGCAGCCTTTGGGTATCTGCTCGCTTCCGACAAACCGCTTGATTGGGGAAGTTTTACTCTATTCCTGATTGCGGGTTTTTCTTTGACCGCCGCCGCAAACATCGTCAATCAAATCAAAGAAAAGGAACTTGATAAACTGATGCGGCGCACAGCCAACCGTCCGTTGCCAACCGGACGCATTACCGTGAATGAGGCTTGGCTTACCATGGCAGTGTTTTTATCGCTGGCAATGGGAATACTGCTGCTTGTGTTCAATTACAAGGCGGCTGCCATTGCACTGCTTTCCTTTGTGTTGTATGGCTTTGTTTACACGCCGCTCAAGCGGGTAGGGCCGGTTGCCGTGTTTGTCGGTGCGGTTCCAGGTGCGTTTCCGTCCATGATTGGCTGGGTGGCGGCAACCAATGATTTTGGGTGGGAGCCGGGAATCCTGTTCGCAATCCAATTTTTCTGGCAGTTCCCCCATTTTTGGGCCATCGCGTGGGTCGCTGACGAAGACTACCGGCGCGCCGGGTTCAAGCTGCTGCCCGCCAAAGGCGAAAAGAACCTGGATACGGCGGTACAAATCATGATTTACACGTTATTCCTGTTGCCCCTGAGCTGGATACCGATGAAATTGGGCATGACCGGCATGAACTCGGCAATTGTGGCCATGGTTTGCGGGGTTTTGTTCTTGGCGCAAACATTCCATCTGATGCGCAAACAAAACGACAAGGCGGCCCTGCAAATGATGTTCGGCTCATTCCTGTACCTGCCAATCGTCCAGATTGCATTCCTTTTAGATAAAGCTTAAGATTTAAGATCAATATGAAAACTGAAAATATGACCCGTAAAGTGGAAATGTCCGACTTCAAGCAATTCCCCGTGGAATCGGGCGAAACGCTGTCCATGCATCCCAAAAAGTTTGCGCTGTGGCTGTTTATTGTCAGCATCGTTATGATATTTGCCGCCATGAGCAGTGCCTACATTGTGCGCAAAGGCGACGGAAACTGGCTTGAATTCGATTTGCCGCCCGTATTATGGACTTCATCGGTTGTGATACTCCTGAGCAGCGGCACCATCCAGTGGGCGCATTACTTGGCACGGAAGGATAATCTTGACACGCTGAAAATCGCGATGTTCATCACGTTTGTATTGGGCGGCGCATTTCTGGTGCTGCAATGGATGGGCTGGCAGGATATGCAGCAGCGGCAAATCCTGCTCAACGGCAACCCATCGGGTTCGTTCATTTACATACTCACCGGTCTGCACGCATTCCACTTGGTCACGGGCATTGTGTTTTTGCTTATCATGGTTTTGGCGGCATTCCGCGATAAAATCCACGCAAAAGCCATGACTTGGATGGATATGTGTACCACCTACTGGCACTTTTTGGATTTCCTTTGGATATACCTGTTCGCATTCATGCTACTGAACCGTTAAAAAACACCCAACCCGTCGGAAGCCAGATTTCGGCGGGTTTCGGCTTTTTGAAACATACTATTTTGAAACAAACATTTATCCTCTTTACTTTGCAATTCCAATAACACACTCCCCAATATGGCAACAGTATCAACGCAGGAAGTTTCCCCGAAAAAGCTGTGGGGCGGCGGCATGGAACCCATGAACGCAAGCTACGGAAAACTGATGATGTGGTTTTTCCTGCTTTCGGATGCGTTCACTTTTTCCGCCCTGCTCATAACATACGGCATGAACCGTTTCGGTGCCAATGCCTTTCCGGGTTTGCGCGAGAATTTCAAGTTTTCAACGGAATACTGGCCCATTCCCGAAGCCGTATTCAAGGCTGCACCTTTCTTCCACGATGCCTACCTGCCGCTGGTTTTTGTGGGTATCATGACGTTCATCCTTATCATGAGCAGCGTGACTATGGTGTTGGCCGTGGAAGCCGGCCACCGGATGGACCAGAACGACGTGGAAAAGTGGATGGCTTGGACGGTCATTGGCGGCATTACATTTTTGGGCTGCCAAGCGTGGGAATGGTCGCACTTCATTCACGGTGAGCCGGACAATCCGACGTTTGCCAAGGTTTTCCAAGGTGGCCAATGGGTGACCAAGCAGATTGTAGGAGCCAACCTGAGCGAAAACCAGTATGGCCCGCCATTATTTGCCGACCTGTTCTTTTTCATCACCGGGTTTCACGGAACGCACGTACTCAGTGGTGTTGTCTTGAACATCCTGATTTTTTACAACACGACCATGGGCGTGTACCAGCGGCGCGGCCATTACGAAATGGTTGAAAAAGTAGGCTTGTACTGGCACTTCGTGGATTTGGTGTGGGTGTTCGTGTTCACGTTCTTCTACTTGGTCTGACCAAGCCGCAGATTACACAGGATAGTTCTTTGATTCATTCAAAATCAACCCGTCAACACCATGGAAGCCCAAACAATAAATACGTCAAAACCGGTATTGGCCAAACCGCAGACCAAACTCATTTGGCGCACTTTCTGGATTCTGCTGGCTCTTACCGCCTTGGAATTCCTGATTGCGTTCACCGTTCCGGCAGGCACGCCCCGCACAATTATTTTTGTGCTGATGACCTTGGTGAAGGCGTTTTACATCGTTGCCGAATTCATGCACCTCAAAGGCGAGGTCAAAACCCTGATCTGGTGCATTCTGATACCAACCGTTTTTGTGGCGTGGTTCATTGCCGCACTATTGATTGAAGGCGGTTCGGTACACGAAATGCGTCCGCAAATGCCCGCTGGCAAATAGCCTGTTTGCATTTTGAAAACTTTGCGGGTTCTCCATGTGTTATGTTTAAAAGTGGGTTTCCGGATTTTCGGGGATACTATTTTTGATGAAGCACATTAATCCGTAGTTGAATATAAATATGAAAAACCTGAGAAAAGCCGTGTTCTTGCTGATTATATTGGCATTGCCGGCTTTTATTTTTTTTGTTTTCCGCAGCTCCGCCACCAACCATTACGCGGTGCGCCGCTATTACCCGGCCATAGACTCAGCATCCGGACAAGTGAAACTCTCCCGGAACATGGTTGAGGGCAAGGAACTGACGGACACGGTTTTCCATGTGGTTCCGGGTTTCAATTTGAAAAACCAAACCGGGGAAACAATCACGGGGCAAGCCGTGAGAGGCAAGATTTACGTGGCGGATTTCTTTTTCACCCGCTGCCCCGGCATTTGCAAGCAGATGAGTTCGCAACTCACCCGTGTGCAGGAAACTTTCCTGAACAACCCCGATATCCGCATTGTTTCCTTTTCAGTGGATCCGGAAAACGATACGGTTGCCGCCCTCAATGAGTACGCCGCAAGGTATGCCGTGCAATTGCCGGGCTGGCAACTGCTGACCGGCGACAAGGCGCAGATATACAAACTTGCCAAATATGGTTTTTTTGTGACCGCCAAGGAAGACAAGGCAGGTGCTGCGAACATTGAAGACCAGTTTGTGCATACCGACAAGTTTGTGCTGGTGGACAAAGAAGGGAGAATACGCGGGTATTACAACGGCACCAACCGCAAGGATGTGGATCGGCTGATGGTTGAAATAAAGATATTGCTGAAGGAGGAATCGTAAATACAGGAAGAACCACATGGCCGCCATCACCGGAGAAAAAGAAAAATCTTACCAAAAACTGGTCAATGCGCTTTCCATTGCCATTCCCCTTGCCGTGGCAGTGCTGATTGGGATACGACAGAAAATAGATTTGGGTGCGTGGACCAAAATGCTGCCGCACTTGATAGGGATAATCAATTCATTGACTGCATTGCTGCTGCTGGCCGGATTGTTTTTCATCCGGCAAAAGAACATCCGGCTGCACAGGGTTTCCATGTTGGCGGCATTTGCACTGGGTGCGATTTTTCTGGTGTCGTATATCCTGTATCATATTTCCAACCCGTCCACTTCGTATGGCGGCACGGGTTTTTTGCGGTACGTGTATTATTTTCTGCTGGTCTCGCACATCGGGCTGTCGGTGGTGGTGGTGCGGGTTGTGCTGCTGGCCTTGTATTACGCGTTGAGCAACCAGATTGCGCGGCACAAAAAGACAGTCCGGTGGGCATATCCCATCTGGCTGTACGTTTCGGTGACGGGTGTGATTGTTTATCTGATGATAAGCCCGTACTACAAATGAAAAGCCCCGCCCATCCATTTCCAAAGGAGAGGCGGCAAAAAAAAGACCAAGAAAATAGTATCCCCCATGACACGCAAACCTGCCATCCTGCTGATAATCACATTGTTGGCCGTGCTTTCCCTGCTGCCAACTACCACACAAGCCCAATGTGCCATGTGCCGCGCCACCATTGAATCCAGTTTGAGCAGCGGCGAATCCACGATTGGGTCGGGCTTGAACAAGGGCATTTTGCTGCTGCTTGCCATGCCTTACACCGCCATTGCCTTGGTGGCGTTTTTCTGGTACCGCACCAGCAAAAAGGAACGCGCCAAACGCCTGTATGTGGCCAATGTGCTGAAAAAGAAACTGAATCTGGGCTGAAATAGTATCCCTGTCTGCCGACAGGCAGGTTTTCAAAAGCCCAAACCTCCTTTTGGCTGCAAGTCGAAATGCGTGGCGCGCAATTTTTATCCCGCGCCATTTTTTGCTGGCCTGATTTGCAATTCCCCAATGCCATTCACATGAGCCAAAACCCGCCACCGGGAAACCGGCTGTTTCCGGTGTTCCTGAAACTCGAACAAATGCGTCTGTTGATTGTGGGCGGCGGCAATATCGGGCACGAGAAACTGTCGGCGGTGCTGCGTAATAGTCCTGAGACGGCGGTTACGGTGGTGGCAACGTGGATTTCGGAGCAGGTAAAGGCATTAGCCGCTGACTATCCCAATGTCCGGCTGGTGGAAAAACCCTTTGAACCCGGTGATTTGGACGGGTACGACCTTGTGATTGCCGCCACCGGCGACCGCCGCGTGAGCGAGCAAGTAAAAGCCGAGGCAAGCATCCGCAAGGTGCTGGCAAACGTGGCCGACACGCCCGACCTGTGCGATTTCTACCTTGGTTCGGTGGTTATCAAAGGCGACCTCAAGATCGCCATCTCCACCAACGGCAAGTCGCCGACGCTTGCCAAACGCATCCGCGAGTATCTGGAAGAGGCCCTGCCCGAATCAACGCAGCAAACGCTCGACAACTTGCAACAGATCCGCAACCAAATCAAAGGCGACTTCCAAGCCAAACTTGAGGCCCTGAACGAGCTTACCGGAAAAGTGTTCGGAAAATAGTATCTTTCGGCAAGGCCAAACCCCGCCTTGCCGCCTTTCCGTGAAGCATCAGTTACTCGACAAAAGCATTTACCGCAATTTCACCCGCCTCTACAGCCTTGCACTTACGGCGGTTGCGCTGCTGTCGGTGCTGGGGCAATTGCTGGTGCAGCAAAGGCTGGGCAATCAGGTAAACGATTCGTGGATTATCAATTACGCCGGTCGGCAGCGTTTCCAGAGCCAAGCCATTGTGAAGACGGTGCTCATCTTGGCCGATTACCGGCAGAAAACGGACACGGCAGCGTACTTGGCCGAACTGCGCCAATGGCTTTCGTCCTGGACAAAATACCACTACGAACTCAAAAGCGGCAACCTCGCTGATTTGGGTGTGTCCGTTGAAAACAGTCCGCGCATCCGGCAAATGTTCGGCGACATTGAGCCGCATTTCCAAGCCATCCGCCGGAGCAGCAAGAATATTGTTTCGGCCATGACCGGAAATTTCGCTTCCCGGTCTTTCTTGAAACGGGAAACCGCCATCCTTTTGCAACACGAAAAACCATTCCTGCGGCAAATGGATGCCATTGTGGCGCAATACCAAGCCGAAGCCGAAACCCAAGTGAATCGTTTGCGCCGCATGGAGGTATTCCTGCTGGCTGTGACACTGATGGTGCTTTTGCTGGAAGCGTGGTTTGTGTTCCGCCCGGCAGTGCACAAACTCCGGCAAACGATTCTGGCACTGATTGAGGCCGAATACCACGCCCGCGAAACAACCGAGCAACTGAAATCGCTGAACCAATCGCTGACCGAAACCCGCGAGGAACTGCTGGCGGCCACGCGCCAGAAATACAGCCAGCAAGTGGAGCAGCAGCAATTGCGCACCGCCTACGTGATACAAGGGCAGGAAGAGGAACGAAAACGCCTTGCCCGCGACCTGCACGACGATCTGGGACAGATGCTGACCGCCCTGAAACTGGGCATCGACAACCTGAGCGGACAGGCCGAATGGACGGAAAGAGGCCTGAAATCGCTGGACGGACTCAAGACTCTTGCCAGCCAGACCATTCAGGAAGTGCGCACGGTCTCATTTAACCTGATGCCATCGGTTCTGGACGACTTTGGCATTGCATCCGCGTTGAAATTGTTATCTTCGCAACTGACGGCCACCACTGAAGCCCGGATTTTGTTCAAGACAAACATGGACGGCGAACGGCTGGCGCATGAAACCGAGATAGGACTGTACCGGATTGCGCAGGAAAGCCTTAACAACGCCATCAAACACGCCAAGGCCAAAACCATAACGCTTGAACTGTGGGCCAAGCGCCGCCAGACCCAACTGAACATCAGCGATGACGGTGTGGGTTTCGACTACCGGAACTCCCAACGTCGAACCCCACCCGATGGCATATCGCATGGACTGCACCACATCAGCGAAAGGGCGCGGCTGATTAACGGCGAAATCAGGATCACTTCGGAAATCGGAAAAGGCACCGGCATCCGCGTCAATGTTCCGCTGGCAGGCTGAAAGGAATTCCGACCCGCTTTTGCCTGCCGCCCAGCAAACAGTAACCGTAGAAATCAACAGTCAGATAACCGAATATTTTACCCGCCCATACCCATGCAAAAGATAAACGTGCTACTTGCTGATGACCATACCATTGTGCGCAATGGCATCCGATCCGTACTGGAAGAATTCAAGGAGATGACTATTGTGGGCGAAGCGGGCGACGGAGCCGAGGCATTGGAAAAGACGCGCCAGTTGTTGCCCGATATCTTGTTGCTCGACATTGCCATGCCTGTTTTCAATGGCATCCAAGTAACCAAGGAAATTGCCGAATCAGGCATGAAAACGCGTTGCCTGATGCTTTCCATGCACAACAACGAGGACTATGTGATGAAATCGGTGGAGGCGGGGGCGCAGGGCTATCTGCTCAAGGACACCACCAAGGAAGAAATGCGCCTTGCGGTACAAGCCGTGGCCAAAGGCGACAAATACTTCAACCAAGCGGTGATGGGTATAATCATAGAAGCATACCTGCAAAAGACCAGGCAAGCTGATGGCTCCGCAAAGGAAAGGAAAACCAAGCCGTCGAAGAAAGAGAAAGTGGTACTCAAATACATAGTTGACGGATTGAACAGCCGCGAAATAGCCGAAAAACTCGGACTCAGTGTGCGCACCGTGGACAATCACCGCGCCAGCATGATGCGGCGGCTGAACGTGAAAAACGCCGTCGAGCTGGCGCGGGTGGCCATGGAGCAGAAATTGGTGTGAAAGCCTTGGAGGGTACATTGCCGACTCGGCCAGACAAAACTCCCGAACGGGCGGGTTTGATGCTTTTAAAAGATACTATTTTGTGACACGCATTTCTGGCGCGTATGGGTGTTGATTCATGGCTTCTGCCACTGCTGTTGCTGGCAGTGGCTTTTTTATACGCTTCCGTCGGGCATGGCGGCGCAAGTGGCTATTTGGCAGTCATGGCTTTGCTGGGCGTGGCTCCGGCAGAAATGAAGTCTTCGGCACTGCTGCTCAACCTGCTGGTTTCGCTGGCGGCATTCTGGCAATACCGGCCGCATTTCCGTTGGCATCCGTTCTGGCTGTTCGCCATTGCCTCCGTCCCGTTGGCGTATGTGGGTGTCAAAATCCCGCTGACCGACGGCGTGTACCGAAAACTGCTGGCCGTGTTTTTGCTTTTTCCGGTTGTGCGCCTCGTCCAGAGCGGTATTTTCCCTTGGGGCGGAACGGTTTTTCAAAACGAAACCGCCGTTGCGCAACCAATTCCGGCAGTGTGCATTGGCGGCGTAATAGGACTGCTGTCGGGGATGCTGGGCATTGGGGGCGGCATTTTGCTCAGTCCGGTGCTGCTGCTGTTACGTTGGGCTGATTTGAAACAGGCGGCGGCAATGTCGGCCTTGTTCATCTTCGTCAATTCGGCGGCCGGGCTGCTCGGCTTGGTCACTTACAATGGAAATGGCTTCGGCCTGAAAAATTTCCAGTTGCCCGCCCATATTTACACTTGGCTGGCTTGCGCTTTGGCAGGAGGGATGCTGGGAGCTTACATTGGCAGCAAAAAACTGGATGCGCGGCTGTTGCGCTACGCGCTGGCATTGGTGCTAACTATTGCCGCCGCAAAACTGCTGCTCACGTAGCGCCTCACCCCAACCCTTTCCGAAGAAGGAGTGGTAAAAGACTTGAGGAAATAGTATCTCTTGAAAACCCCCAACCCTGCCAATAAAAAAAATCCCCTCTTTCGGAGGGGATTTAGGCGAGGCCGCCAAGGATTTTGTTTCAATAAGGGCTGCCCGTGATGTAGCTTTCCAGCGACGAGATGCGTTCGCGCTGGTCGCGGATGATGGCATCCAGAATGTCGTTGATGGAAATCACGCCCACGGCATTGCCTTCGTGCATGACGGGCAGGTGGCGGAAATGGCCTTCGGACATCAGTTTCATGCAGGCTTCCACCTTGTGCTGCGCCGTTACGGTAACCACTTTTTTGGTCATCACCTCGTGTACGTAGGTCTGCTGCGAGGTGCGGCCCTGCAAAATTCCCTTGCGGGCATAGTCGCGTTCCGAAAAAATTCCGGTCAGGTGGTCGCTGTCAACCACGAGCACGGCTCCGATGTTCTTTTCGTTCATCATCACCAAAGCTTCGTAAACGGTCATGTCTGAACGAACCGACCAAACGGCATTCACGCGCTTGGAATCCAGTAGTTGCTGTACAATCATGGTGGCGGGGGTTTTGGGAGTGGAGGATGGGTTGGGAAAAGCGAAGATAAACGAGCAAAAAATTAGACAGAAATAAAAATAACAAAAAATTGAGAAAAAATAGGATTTTAATGAAAAAATATTTTTGCCCGCACAAGCTGCCTTCCGTGTCAAAGGTTTGCGGGAACTTTATGCCCCGCAAAATAATTATCATGGAAGATGCAAACCGGCAGACGGTTTCACACGAGATAAATGTTCCACTTAATCTTTCATTTAATAACTTTTACGATCATGGGAAAAGCCATCGAAATCACAGATGCCAATTTTGACGAAATCATCGCCACCGACCAAATGGTCATGGTTGACTTTTGGGCCGAATGGTGCGGCCCCTGCAAGATGATCGGGCCGCTGGTGGAGGAGTTGGCGGGTGAATTCGAGGGCAAGGCGGTAATTGGCAAACTGGACGTGCAGGAAAACTCGCAAATCCCTTCGCGTTTCGGAGTCCGCAACATCCCGACGCTGTTGTTTTTCAAGAACGGCCAACTGGTGGACAAGCAAGTGGGCGTGGTTCCGAAAGCGATACTTTCCCAGAAAATAAGCGCGGCCATGGAAGCCGTTGCCAAGTAGATTTCCATTGACTTGAAAACACGAAACCCCGCCAACATTTCTGTTGGCGGGGTTTCGTGTTTTCAAAACATACTATTTCGTTCCGCTTCAAAACTGGGTGTTTTCATTTCAGGGCCAACGCCGAACCGGATTTTTTCGGTGCCGGGCCAGCCGCCGAGGTGTCGGTGAGGGTTTTCATGAATGCCACCACGTCTTGCTGTTCCTGCTTGGTCAGGTTCAGCTTGTCGAACGGCAGGGTTTGGTTGGGTAGATCCATGCCCATACCCGCGCCACCGCCCTTGTTGTAAAAATCCACCACTTCTTCCAGCGTCCGGTACACGCCATTGTGCATATACGGAGCCGTAAGGGCAATGTTGCGGACGGTGGTGGTTTTGAAGGAGTACTTGTGCAGTTCGGCCTTGTATAAGTGGTATTTGCCTAAGTCGGGATCAATTTCTTTGCCACTACTGTGTTTCGGCACACCAATCACCTCGCTTTCGCTTTTTGTGAATGCGGGTGGAATAGTGCCGTTGAACAAGGGCATGAAGTGGCAGGTACCGCATTTGGCCTTGCCCATAAACAGGTTGAAACCTCTTTTCTCAGAATCATCCAGCAGTGTTTTCTCCCCGCGCACGTACCTGTCGAAACGGGAGTTGAGGCTTGTGAGCGAACGGGTATAGCTGGCAATGGCGATTTGCAGGTTTCGGGGAGTGATTCGCTGGTCTTTCGGAAAAGCTTTGTTGAAAAGACCAACGTAATCCTTGTCGCTTGACAATGCTTTTACTGCGTCTTCGAGTGAGCCGTGCATTTCATCTTTATTGGCAATCACATCGGATGCTTGGTCTTCCAGAAACGTTGCCCGGGAGTCGTAGAAATAAGCTGCCTGAAGTCCGGCATTCAGAATGGTGGGTGCATTCCGGCTTATGTTTTTCTTGTTGTCAAACGCCCTGCTTTTGGCCAAACCATCGGTGAAGCCTTTGTCTGGCTGGTGGCAAGTGGCGCACGTACGGCTGCCGCCGCCCGAAAGTTTGGCATCGTAGAACAACTTCGCACCCAGTTCGGCTTTTGCCAGACTCAAGTGGTTTTCGTGATAAGGCGCAAAAAAATCCACATCGAACGCATTCGGCTCAAACAGGTGCTTGGCATCGGCCCGCAAAGCCCTTATATCGTCAAGAACCGGTATGCCCAGCGTTTTTTGTGCTTCCAATAACCCAGCCGATAGCGGATTGGCATATTCCGATATGAACGTCAGCCGGTCAAATGAATTGAAATCGGTATGTTTTCCCAGATAGGC
>JAYWIH010000179.1:0-29499 GCA_043789005.1 Sphingobacteriales bacterium | reverse complement strand
ATGCGGTTCTCAACCATCCTGCGTGCCGAATTTGTCATTTCAAAAACCATGGCAAATTTTTCTTCTGCCGTCCGCGCATAAATCAACTCAAACTGTTTTTGATAGATGTGTTCCGGAGTGTCGGTCATAGCAGATCAAAAGTCTTCAGGTGCATTTTGCTGCACCAGTCAAGCAAATAGGTTTTGTCTATTTCAGGGTTGCGGAGCAAATGGTGAATATCGTTGGCTTGCCGCTCACTGAACAATTCCTGTATCCAAATCAGTTTCGCGATAATTAGATCCTCAATAGCTATTACCCAAAAGATATTTTCATTCTGAACTATTTTTTTTGCGTCTTGAAAATGCAACCGCCGCGTATTCGGATGGCTTTCTGAGGATAAAATCAATTTTGTAATTTGTTTGGAGGTCAATCAGGTTGAACATCCCTTTCCGCTGCGTCTCTTCCAATACGCTGGGTTGGTGAATGTAAAAATCCCGAAAGTTTCCACCTCACCCACATTCATTTCAATCACTATATCCACATCGCGGGTCATCCGGGGGATGGTGTAAAAGCCCATTGCCACACTGCCGGAAAGCATATACGGAATTCCGATTGCGTCAAGACGCTCTGCCACCCTGAGAAATAATTCGTCCAATTTTGCAAGTCGTATAGTTCAAAAATGCCATTTTCCCAAAAACACCAAACCCCACAGGTTTCCAAAACCTGCGGGGTTTATCAAACAAATCACACTTCCAATAACAACCGCGTCGGGTCTTCGAGCAGTTGCTTCACGCGCACCAGAAAACTGACCGCCTCGCGGCCGTCAATGATGCGGTGGTCGTAGCTCAGGGCCACGTACATGATTGGGCGGATAACTATCTGGCCGTCCACCACCACGGCGCGTTCCACGATGTTGTGCATCCCCAGAATCGCGGTTTGGGGCGCATTGATGATGGGTGTGGACAGCATGGAGCCGAACGTGCCGCCGTTGGTGATGGTGAAGGTGCCGCCGGTCATGTCGTCAATGGTGAGTTTGTTTTCCTTGGCTTTTCCGGCCAGCCGCACAATTTCGGCTTCAATCTGGGCAAAACTCATCTGCTCGGCATTGCGGATTACGGGCACAACCAACCCTTTGGGAGCCGAAACGGCGATGGAAATGTCGGCGAATTGGTGGTAAACGGTCTCGTCGCCGTCAATCATGGCGTTTACGGCGGGCCATTCCTGCAAGGCCACGCAGCACGCCTTGGTGAAAAACGACATAAAACCCAGCCCGACGCTGTGCTTTTCCTTGAATTTGTCCTTGTATTTGGTGCGCAAATCCATGATCGGCTTCATATCCACCTCGTTGAAGGTGGTGAGCATGGCCGTCTCGTTTTTCACGGCCACCAAGCGGCGGGCAATGGTTTTGCGCAGCGAAGTCATCTTTTCGCGGCGAACAGGCCTCCCCCCGGCCCCCTCCGAAAGAGGGGGAGTCTGCATAGTCTGCATAGTATTATTTTGAGAAGGCTTTTTCTCCCCCTCCTTCGGAGGGGGCTGGGGGGAGGCTTTCATCGCATCATCCTTCGTAATCCGGCCGTCCACGCCGGTTCCCTGCACTTGTCCGGGTTTGATGTCTTTTTCAGATAGTATTTTCTGGGCCGACGGCGAGGGCGTGCCGGTGGCGTAGGTTGCGTCGTTGGCAGTTGGCGCGTTTGCGGTCTGAACCTGCGGCGTTGCGCCGGTGGGTTGCGCCGCTGGCTGGGCTGGCGCGGTCGCACCCGCCACCATTTCAATCTTGCAAATCAAGCCGCCGATGGGCAGCGTGTCGCCTTGCTTGGCCACGATGCGCAAGGTTCCGGCTTGCTCGGCGGTCAATTCAAAAGTGGCCTTGTCCGATTCTATCTCGCACAGCAACTCGTTGAGTTGCACCACGTCGCCATCGGCTTTGTGCCACGTGCCGATGGTAACTTCGCTGATGGATTCGCCCACGGTAGGCACTTTCATTTCCACGGATTGCCCGGTTTGTGCGCCGCCTTGGGCTTTTTCGGCTACGGGTTGCGGGGTTTGCGCCGTGTTCTTCTCATCCGATTTAAGCGGCTCCTTGTCAACGGCATAGGTCTGCGGCCTTTCGTCGGCGAAGGCGGTTGGCTTGGCCTGGTCGGTCGGGGCGGAGGTTTGGGCTTTCTCAGGGATACTATTTTCCTGGACGGTTTCCGCCACTGGTACGCTGCCGTTTGACGGTTTTCCGCCAGCCTCGTCCAAGCGGGCAATCAGTGTGTCAATCGCGATGGTTTCGCCTTCGGGCACCACAATGTGCAGCACCCCGGCGGCGGGGGCGTTGAGTTCAAAGGTGGCCTTGTCCGATTCGAGTTCGCACAGGATTTCGTCCATGGCCACAGTGTCGCCGTCTTTCTTGTTCCATTTGGAAATGGTGACCTCGGAGATGGATTCGCCGACGGTGGGTATTTTGATGTCTAAGGCCATGTCTTGTTCGGGGATTTACGGTTTCGGGATGCGGATAAAAATTGGGCGTAAAAAATTGGTGTGCGTAAAAATAGTATCTTTTGAAAAGGCCAAACCCGCCTCACCGGAAAATCTCATTGGCGGTGAGTTGCAAACCAATAACGGCCGGAGCCGCCGAACACACATCATCGTCGGAGCATATCTGTACCGATTTGGGGCCGGTGTACACGTACACCCTTTGCGTGTGCGGATAGACAATCCAGACCGTCTGCACACCCGCCCTGAAATACTCGTCCAGCTTTTTGTCCACGTCTCCGGCCGCGTTGGCCGGCGAAATAACCTCGATCAGGAATGCGGGGGCCGCAGGGGCGTTTTCGGGGTCTTCGATCTGCTGCTTGGTCAGGTAGCTGGCATCCGGGCGGCGGTAAGTTCTGATGATTGGGAGATTGACATCCGCTTCGGGCAAAAGACTGTTCCCTTCCTGGTAGGTGGGCAGCCGGTTGAACTGCCTTACAATCGTGTCAATAATCTTTCTCTCGGCTATTTTCATGGTGTATTCAATTTCGATTTCCCCATCATTCCATTCGAGTTTTGTGCCGGGGATTTCGGGATCATGACGCAGGAATTCCTCCAAACTCATACACTTGCCAATTGCAGATTGGGCGGACGAAAGAGCGGTTTTTCTTGCGGACTTGATCAGGGTCTCTTCCATAGTGGTCGGGTTTTGTGTTCAGCCTTGTGTTTGGCATTGAAGACAGCCGGGTTTCGGCTTTTGAAAAGATACTATTTCACATCGGGCGGATTTACGGCACGCGGAGACGTTGCGGTGCAACGTCTCCATTCAAAATGCTTTCAGGATAATGCCCTTTTGATTATTTCGGCCTGCTCCTGCGCGTGGACTTTGGCATAACCCGTAGCGGGCGAGGCACTTGCCTTGCGGGCAATCAGTTCCAGGTTCATGTATTTGTACGTGCGTATGATAAAAGACCAGTAGCCCATGTTTTCCGGCTCTTCCTGCACCCAGTGGAACTTGGCCTTCTTGTCATACTGCGACAGCAAGCCGTGTACCTGCTTGGTCGGGAACGGGTGCAACTGCTCGATGCGGATGATGGCAACATCGTCGCGCTTCTGTTCCTGGCGGGCCTCCAGTAATTCGTAATACAGCTTGCCCGAACACAGCAGTACCTTCTTCGCTTTCTTCACATCTATTTGGCTGTCAGCAATGACCTCCTTGAATCCACCCTTGGTGAACTCTTCCAGCGGCGACACGGCCATCGGGTGGCGCAGCATGGACTTGGGCGACATCACGACCAGCGGTTTGCGGAAATCCCAAACCAGTTGACGACGCAGCAAATGGAAAAAGTTGGCGGGCTGCGTCACGTTTGCCACCACAATGTTGTTTTCGGCGGCCAGTTGCAAAAACCGTTCGGGGCGGGCGTTGGAGTGTTCCGGCCCTTGGCCTTCGTAGCCGTGCGGCAGTAGCATCACCAAGCCGTTCATGCGCTGCCATTTGGTTTCGGAAGGCGTGATGAACTGGTCAATCATGACTTGCGCCCCGTTGCCGAAATCGCCGAACTGGGCTTCCCAGATCACCAGCGCATTCGGGTTTGCCATGGCATAGCCGAACTCAAAGCCCAGCACGCCAAATTCGGAAAGCAGCGAATTGTAAATCATCAGCTTGCCCTTGTTTTCGTCTGCAAAGTCAAGGTTGTTGTACGATTGGTTGGTTTCGGCATCGTGCAATATGGCGTGGCGGTGGCTGAACGTGCCGCGCTGCACATCCTGCCCGCTCAGGCGCACTATCTTGCCGTCCAGCAGCAACGAGCCGTAGGCCAGCAGTTCGGCGGCGGCCCAGTTGAGTTGCTTCTTCTCGAAAAACATTTCCTTCCGCTCTTTCAGCAACTTGTCAATCTGCTTGAGCGGACGGAAACCTTCGGGAACACTGGCCAATTTATGACCGATTTTATCTATCACCTCTTGGCTCACTGCGGTTTCCGGCGACTGGTCGAAGTCTTCCACGGTGGCGCGGCGCAGGGCGTTCCACGCTTCCTCGTTTTTCTGGTAATAATACGGCAGCGGCTTTTGCTTGACCAAATTCAGGCGGTCTTGCAGCATTCCCCGGAACTCCTCATCCATTTTCTCGGCCAGTTGCGCATCCACATCGCCCCGGGCTATCAGTTTCTTGTTGTAGATTTCGCGCGGATTAGGGTGCTTTGAAATGACATTGTAAAGCGTGGGCTGCGTGAATTTGGGCTCGTCCGATTCATTGTGGCCGTGGCGGCGGTAGCAAACCATGTCAATGAAAATGTCGCGGTTGAAACGCTGGCGGAAATCGGCGGCGAGCTTGGCGCAAAACACCACCGCCTCCGGGTCGTCGCCGTTGACGTGCAGCACCGGCGCATCCACGATTTTGGCAACGTCGGTGCAGTAAATGCTGGAACGCGCATCTTCAAAATCGGTGGTGAAGCCCACTTGGTTGTTGATCACGAAATGGATGGTGCCGCCCGTGTAGTAGCCGCCCAGATTTGCCATCTGCGCCACTTCATACACGATTCCCTGTCCGGCAACGGCCGCATCGCCGTGAATCAGAATCGGCAGCACCTTGTCGTAGTCACTATGGTAAAGCACGTCGGCCTTGGCACGCGAATAGCCTTCCACCACCGGATTCACGGCCTCCAAGTGCGACGGGTTGGGAGCCAATTTCAATTGCACCTGCTTGCCGCTGGGCGTTTCAATCTGGCTGGCAAAACCCATGTGGTATTTCACATCGCCGTCGCCCATGGTCAGGTCTGGCGTGTAGGCTCCCTCAAATTCATTGAAAATATTCTCGTAGGTTTTGCCCATCACGTTGGCCAGCACATTCAAGCGGCCCCGGTGCGCCATGCCGATCACCACTTCCACCACGCCTTCTTCGGCGGCTTGGTTGATGATGGCATCCATGGCCGGAATGGTGGTTTCGCCGCCTTCGAGCGAGAAACGTTTCTGGCCGATGTATTTGGTGTGCAGGAAATTCTCAAACGTAACGGCCTCGTTCAGCTTGTAAAGGATGCGTTTTTTCTCGTCCAGGCTCAGCGAAAACTCCAACGCTTCCTTTTCCACTTTCCGCTTGAAATATTCCAGCACTTCCGGCTCGCGGATGTTCATGAACTCAAAACCAATAGTGCCCTCGTAGATTTTTTTCAGCGATTCCAATACCCGGCGCAGCGTGGCCGGTTCGCCCAGCAGGTCGCGGGCGGCTTCAAAAACCGTATCCAAATCGGCATCCGACAGTTTGAAATCCGGCAAGTCCAGCATCGGCTTGCGGTCGCGGCGCTGGCGTACGGGGTTGGTGTCCGATTTTAAATGGCCGCGCATCCGGTACGCGTGAATCAGGTTGCGCACCGCAATTTCCTTTCCAATTGTAGCCGCACTGATTGCGGCACTCGGGGCCGGTTTTGCGGCTGCTTCCGCCACGCCAACCCCGTTGGTAGCGGCTCCGTTGCCGTTTTCGCCGTACTGGCGCGAAAACTCGAATCCCTCGAAAAACTTCTGCCAGGAATGATCCACCGACTCCGGATTTTCCTGGTAACTGCGGTAAATCTCGTCAATGTACGCGCCGTGCGCATTGGCGATGTAAGAATACTTGTCCATAAACCACTGAAAAATACCCGCCGTTGGCTGGGATGATGATAAACATTGTGAAAAGCCGAAGTCCGGCCCATGACCGGCATCCGGTGGAATATGTTTGTTTTCCGGTTGGAAACCCCAACTTTTGCAAAACTACGAAACCATTTCCATTACTATAATTGCCTACACAAGTAAGCAATTATAGTAATGTAAGGTAAGGTAAGCCACTGACTACCAAACCTAACGAAGATTGCCGCCAAAATCAATGTACAACCTGACAAATAGACACCGGCCAAGCAAAAGCCCCCGGCCTTGAAGGGAAACAAAAACAGTATGGTTTTAAAACGCCAAACCTTCTTGTTACTCCTGCCCCATCGGACTGACGGACAAAATAGTATAGTTTCAACAGCCCAAACCCGCTTGGTTATACAGAGCTCGTTCGCCAGTTCATGTCTGGCAGGTACTTAGTTTCGGGTAAAAACGCATTCCAAATATTTTCCAGCCTCCGTGCAACCTCAAACCTTGTTTTTTCATCTTATCTGCAAAATCCTTCACCCAAACCCAGACCCGCACCCCATGAAAACGAAACAGACTATTTTCGGCCTGCTGATGGCATTTTCAAGTGTCATCAGCCTTTGCGCACAGGACAACGACGAAAAACCGTACCTGACCAAAAGCTTCCCGATGGCCGGGCTGACGAATATAAAAGCCGAAACCAGCGGCGGCAACTTGTCGGTGCAGGGACAAACCACCGGCGAGGCACGCATTGAAGTGTATGTGCGCAGCAGTAATTGGAACGACAGGCTTTCGGATACGGAAATTAAAAACCGGTTGAAAGACTACGAAATCACGATAAACAAAGATGCAAACACGCTGACGGCAACCGCCCGCAGCCTGAACAAAATGTGGAACTGGAAGAACGGACTGAGCATTTCGTTCAGGATTTACGCGCCGGCCAATGTCACCACCAACCTGCAAACCAGCGGCGGCAACATAAAACTGACCAACTTGAGCGGCCGGCAAAATGCCGAAACCAGCGGCGGCAATATCAGCCTTGCCTCGCTCAAAGGCATGGCCGACGTGGAAACGTCGGGCGGCAATATCGAGGTTGAAAACTTTGATGGCACGCTGGATGCCCAGACCAGCGGCGGCAACATAAAACTGGAGGAATCGAAAGGTTCGCTGAAAATAGGCACTTCGGGCGGCAACATCCGCATTGCCCGCGTGGAAGGCGGCCTGCAAGCCGAAACCAGCGGCGGCAACATCACCGCCGACATCGTGAACCTAGGCAAGTTCCTCACGCTTTCCACGAGTGGTGGCAACATCAACATCAAGATGCCGATGGACAAAGGCATGGATTTGGACTTGTCGGGCGATAAGGTGAACATTTCGATGCAGAACTTCAAGGGCAGCCTGAAAGACGACCGCGTAAAAGGCACCTTGAACGGCGGCGGCATACCGGTCAAAATCTCCACTTCGGGCGGCAATGTGCGCGTGAATTGAGCGTAGCCAAAAACGGTCGTATTCTGCCGTAGGAAAATAGTATCTTCTGGAAACGCCAAACCCGCCTTATCGTCCTTTTCACAGGCGATGGGGTGGGTTTGGCGTTTTTGAAACATATTATTCCGGAAACCGATGTAACAGTCGCAGTAATGCAATACGACTGTTGTATTGCCACGAAGCATTTGAAATGAAACAATGCAACATTCTGATTACCAACCAGATGTAAAAAAAGCCCGAGTGTTATTTTCATTACCAAAAAATATCCATAGTATTGAAAAAACGCAGAATATGCGGCAATCAGCGAGGCAGGTATCATGTTGAAAATCGCATGGACAAGGAGAAGTCAGGATGCAAATAACAACAAGGTATGAAAAAACAAATCATTTGGAAATTGAGGAGTTATGGAAGTCTGTTACAGTAAACATCAAATTTCACAATTGGTGGAAAATTTCAAAACAAGAAAATTACCGAAGGCAGATTGGACTCACCATGCCCACTTGACAGTTGCAGTTTGGCATATTAAAAATCATGATTTTTTCGAAGCGGTGTGCCAACTGAAATCGGGCATAATTCTCTTAAACGATTCTCACCAAACTGAAAACACAAGCAAGAGTGGTTATCACGAAACCATAACTATTTTCTGGGCAAGTGTTATCCAGATGTATGCCTCACTATTCAGAGAACTGCCATTGGAGCAACTTGTAAACGGTTTTTTAAACTCTAATTTATCTGACAAAAACCTGCTCTTTAAGTTTTATGATAGGACTACTCTAATGACAGCCAGTTTGAGAACAATCTATGAAGCACCGATATTAAGCGAACTAAATAAATCCACTATCAGCGAAATACTCGCAGAAAAAACAAAGCACTCAACATAGTGTTCACAAGAAAAGATATGCACAAAACAATCGAACATCAGTAAATATGTTTCCATATAAAATCATTTATTCTTGGGAGAAATTTACGCCCATTTTAAATCAGTTTTGTAATTTATCAGATAAGCAATCATAATTCTTGCAGACAAATGAATACAAGTAAAATTGAAACGTCTTTGGTTTCAATTGTCGCGGACCAAATGGTTGAAATACCAAGCGGAAAAGTCGAATTGAGAGACGACAGAATCAGAGAAAAATGGATTGTTGAGATAAATCCTTTTTTGCTCGCAAAGTTTCCTGTGACACAAGAACTATATTTTGCCATTACAAACGAAGACCCCAGTACAATTAAAGGCAAGAGACTCCCTGTAGAGACTGTCACTTGGAAAGATGCGGTTAATTTTTGCAATCAATTATCAACGCAATCTGGGCTATATCCTTATTATGCTATTCAGGAAGGAAGCGAAGAAATCACGTTTGACAAAAATGCCGGGGGATTCCGCTTGCCAACAGAAGCGGAATGGGAATATGCCTGCAAAGCAGGAACAACAGGGATTAGGTATGGAGAACTGGATAAAATTGCCTGGTATCTGAAAAATTCAGAAAAGACAACGCATATCATTGGCCGAAAAGAGCCAAATGCGTGGGGTCTTTACGATATGTTAGGCAATGTTTGGGAATGGTGTTCAGACATTTATGACGAAACAGTCTATGGTTCGTACCGAATTTTCAGAGGTGGCGGTTGGGCTGATGGAGAACGAAGTGTAATGGCGACTACACGAAGAAGAAGCCATCCCTTGAAATTCAAAATTGACGACCTTGGATTCAGAATTGCCAGAAACCAAAATTAGACTTGTTTCGATGAAACAATGCTTGACAATCAGCTACTTACGCTTTCTATCTGTTTCGGATACTTGTTGGAAATAAACCATTTTATAATGGTTTTTAGTTGCAAACACATAAGTGGGATAACATTTCAGCACACCAATCCCCATATCTGATGTTCTAACTGTAAAAACTATCGTAGCAAGTCTACTGTTTTCAAAAATGGAATTCGCCCTGCTGCCAGTAAAGACAGCGGGCGGTTTTCGCATTTTTGGAAGATACTATTTCCGACATAAACCGTATGCGAGAATATTCCCTCTCTGGATGCTGGTTCAGAATGCCGTTTTGGTTATGTTTGTGCTGCCAGGCATCATATGCGTTCATTTACGGGTTGGAATGCAATTGGCTATGGGAAGACCCGAACCGTGTATATTTTCCCGTAAACTCAACGAAAAACAAAAAACATGAAAGCCGCATTACAAGTCGAAATAACCTTCGACCGGGTTCTTGCCTTGGTCAGGCAACTGCCAGTGAAGGAAAAAATCAGGCTGAGCAAAGAGTTGGAAAAAGAAGGAATAGAAACCAAACTGTCGGGACTCTTGGAATCCTTCCGAACCAAGGAATTGGATTTGGACGCGATAAATAATGAAGTGGAAATCGTGAGGCAACAGATACATGAAAGCCGAAAACATTAAGGTCATTTTTGACACCAATGTTTGGATAAGCTTTCTTATCTGCAAACGGCTGTCTTTTCTCATAAAGACATATTTCAAATGGTGAAATCACGATAGTCACCACCGAACAGCTTTTGGAAGAGATAAAAGAAGTCACAAGCCGGGAACATCTGAAAAAATATTTTCCGCCGGAAAGCATTCTGGAATTACTTGACCTGTTGGAAACCATTGCCGAAAAGGTTGAAACAAAACCCACGCATTTTATATGCCGTGACCCGAAGGACAATTTTTTGTTGGATTTGATAGCGTTTTCCAAAGCCGATTATCTGGTCACGGGCGACAAGGATTTGTTGATGCACAGTCCTTTCAAATCAGCAAAAATCCTGACACCCGCTGATTTTGAAGAAGCCTTGACCGGCAAGTAAAAGACTGCCGCCAACGCGTTGGACTTATCGGGCGATAAGGTGAATATTTCGATGCAGAACTTCAAGGGCAGCCTATAAGACAACCGCGTAAAAGAAACCCTCAACGGCGGCGGCATACCGGTAAAAATCTCCACTTCGGGCGGCAATGTGCGCGTGAATTGAATGCGTCGAAAGCCACCCGCTACGGCCCCGGAAAATAGTATCTTTCGGAAAGGCAAAACCCCCGTTGCATGGTACAGCGGGGGTTTTGTGTTTGCTTTTGGGCAAAGACGCGTACACGCAACAAATGGCACTGGCATCAAACTAATACAGGAATCGCTCGGCCATAACAATATCCGGACTACTCTGCGCTATACACACGTAAAAGCCAAAAGAATTTGAAGAACATCAGAAGCCCCATGGACACCCCGAACTGACGGCACGCATTATTGCGTACATTGTATTGCCGACAGACCAAATAGCGTCATTGACGCAACGCGTATTTTGTATTGTCGAAAAAGATAGGCATCATCCGGTATGCAATGCGCATTCTGTATTGTCCGATCCAATCCGACAGTGGTTACAAGCACTTATCCAACTGATTGTAACCCGGTTATGGAAAAATGGACACCATATTTTGGTATTTTCAGCCCTTTTCGCTAACATTGCGATGAGGCGCAAAACTTGCGTCTATTTATGAGTTGGCTGTAATACATTTGCCACCTTAACGATTTCAACTAATTAATATATAAAAGCCAAATAATGCAAAAAACTTTTCTCGCCTTGCTATTCCTTCTCTTTTTTAAATTACATGGTTTTTCACAAATAAAATTTAGTGAGGAAACAAAAAAATATATTGAATACAACGATTCTGTTATTGTATTTAAGAATGCTTTGTTGATCGATGGAAAAGGTAATGCTGCCAAGCCGCATCAGACAGTTATAGTCATTAACGGTAAAATTAGTTGGATTGGTGACGATACAAAAGCCGTTATTCCGAAAGTTGCAAAGACAATTGATTTGAATGGAAAAGCGTTGATGCCCGGACTGGTTATGCTACACGAACATATGTATATTGCTGCTCCTTCCCTTGAATTTGGATATTATAATTCAAGACCACAACCGGTTTCTTTTCCTAGGTTGTATCTCGCATGCGGAGCCACAACCATTCGGACCGCTGGAAGCATTGAGCCATTTTTAGACATTAGCATAAAAAGGGACATCGATTCTGGCAAATATCCCGGCCCATTTATAGAATTGACCGCACCTTATCTTGAAGGAAAGAATTCGTTATATGCAGCCATGAAAGAACTAGAAACCCCCGAAGCTGCCGTGGCGTTCGTAGACTATTGGGCAGACCAAGGTTTCACTTCTTTCAAAGGATACATGATGATTGATAAACCAACTTTAAAAGCTGCCATTGACGCAGTATATAGGAGGAATTTAAAAATTACAGGGCACCTATGCGCAGTTACTTACCGGGAAGCAGCAACAATGGGAATAGACCAATTAGAACATGGTTTTATGCCAAGCTCTGACTTTATTAAGGATAAAAACGAAAATGAGTGTCCAGAGAAACCAGACTATGTTCTGTCCCATATAAACCCTCGTAGTGATGAAGCAAGAAAATTAATTCGCTTTCTCATAGATAAAAAAGTCATCATTACATCCACCCTGGCAGTGTTTGAAGCCTACAATTCTTCTCAGCCAACGCCTTCACTGGAATTTCTGAGCTATTTTTCGCCAGACAACCGGGATCTGTATTTAAAAGTATTCACTCAAATCAAATCTGCCGTTGCACCCACCGATGATGACAGTGCTTACGCAAATAATGTTATCATGGAAAAGATGTTTTCTGATATGGGTGGATTGCTAACGGTAGGCTCTGACCCAACCGGAACAGGTGGAACAATTGCTGGTTTTGGTAACTGGCGTGCAATTGAATTATTGGTGGAGGCTGATGGCTTTACTCCTTTGCAAGCGATAAAAATCGCTACGCTGAATGGGGCAATTGCCTTAGGCTATGACAAAACAATTGGTAGCATTGAAACAGGCAAATCCGCCGACCTTTTGATTGTTGATGGAGACCCATCAAAAAATATAAGTGATTTACGCAAAGTTCAAATTGTGTTTAAAAATGGTGTTGGGTATAATTCCAAGAAGTTGTTTGAATCTGTAAAAGGTAAAGTTGGATTTAATTGATGTAACATGCTGCTTAACCTGTACTACAGCCAACATGCGGTTTGGCAATATGGCGGGGCGACGAATATATTCTCAACTTTTTGTTCGCTAATCGGCTTCAGTTCCAGCCGACGGAATACTAATGAGCAGCAGAATAAACAATGAACTTTTGTAACTTTATTCCGCAGCGGTTACGGGCTGACGATTTTCAAATGCCGCCACATCGCCAAGCCGTGTTCGTTATCAAGGCCAATTTCAACACCTTTATCTGGATCCTTCCAAAAT
Organism: Sphingobacteriales bacterium; assembly: GCA_043789005.1. Classification (GTDB taxonomy): domain Bacteria; phylum Bacteroidota; class Bacteroidia; order Cytophagales; family 172606-1; genus Xanthocytophaga. The sequence goes on along the minus strand of JAYWIH010000179.1, from coordinate 16,725 downwards.
AGTATCTTTCAAAAACGCCAAACCCGCCCTTCCACAATTTATGCCAGTTGCTGCATCATGGTCAGGTTGCGGTACACGCCTTTTTCAATTTCCAACAAGTCATTGTGGTGGCCGCGTTCCACGATGCGGCCTTCCTGGATCACGATTATCTCATCGGCCTCCCGGATAGTACTCAGCCGGTGGGCGATTACGAGCGTGGTGCGGCCTTGCATCAGTTTGCCCAGCGCATCCTGCACCAACCGTTCCGATTCAGTGTCCAAGGCCGAAGTTGCCTCGTCCAATATTAAAATCGGCGGATTCTTGAAAACCGCCCGCGCAATGCTGATCCGCTGCTTTTGTCCGCCCGACAGCCGTACGCCCCGGTCGCCGATGTTGGTCTGGTAGCCATTTTCGGTCTGCATGATGAACTCGTGCGCATTCGCGATTTGTGCCGCCCGGATCACGTCCACTTCAGTAGCCTCGGGTTTGCCAAAGGCAATGTTATTGAAAATGGTGTCGTTGAACAGTATTGACTCCTGCGTCACGATGCCCATTTGCTGGCGCAGCGATTCCAGCGTGTAGTCGCGGATGTCGTGGCCATCAATGAAAATGCCGCCTTGCTTTACATCATAGAAACGCGGTATAAGGTCGGCAGTCGTGGATTTGCCGCCACCCGATCCGCCCACCAGCGCCACCATGCGGCCTTTGGGAACCGTGAAACTGATGTCCTGCAAAACCGGCCTTTCGCCGTACTGGAAACCCACGTTGCGGAACTCGATTTCCGAGGCAAATTCCTTCAGTTCCACCGCATCGGGCTTGTCCATTATCTCAACTGGCGTGTCAATCACCGACAGTATGCGGTCGCCGGCGGCTTGGGCGCGCTGGATGCTGGCAAACGCCCCCACCATGGATTTGACGGGCCGCAGCACCTGCGAGAAAATGCTAATGAACGCCACAAACTGGGAGCCGGAAAGGTCGCGGCCACCTTGTAAAATCATGGTGCCGCCGTAAATCATGATGCCCGCCACCACCATCACGCCCGAGACTTCGGAAAAAGCCGGAGCCAGTTCGCGCCGGTTGAAAATGCGCAGGCTCATGCGGCGGTAAAAGTCGTTTTCGTCGCTGAACCGTTTCAAAATGTACTTGGTGGCGTTGAAAGACCGCACAATCCGCATACCCATCAGCGTTTCGTCAATGATGGTCAGCAACTGGCCCAGCGAAGCCTGCCCTTCGCCCGCATCCTTGCGCAGGTTCCGGGTGACGATGGCGATGATGAGGCCGGAAATGGGAATGATGATGAGCGTGAAAAGCGTGAGCGGGGTTGAGATGGCAAACAGGGCGATGAAAAAGCCGATCAGCGCGAAGGGTTCCTTGAAAATAATGTCCAGCGAGCTGGCGGCGGCCCCTTCAATCTCATACACATCGCCGTTGATGCGCTGGATCAAATCGCCTTTGCGTTCCTTGGTGAAGTAGCCGATGTGCAGGTAGTTGATTTTCTCAAATATGGCCTCGCGCAGTTTCTTCACCAGAAATGTGCGCGCGGTTTGCACGCTGCGCTGGGCGAAATACCGGAAAAAATTGCTCAGGATCACCGTGGCAACGATGATGCCCGTAACGTAATACAACACCGACACCGGCCCCTTGGTGTCTTTTATCAGGTAGAAATAATGGTAGAACACGTGAATGAAATACTTGGCCGACAACGAAAAGGCGGGCAGGCTGGCATACGTGGCCGGAGCCACGGCGGGCGGCGCGTCCTTGAAAAGTATGTCGAGCAAGGGGATGAGCAGCGTGAATTGGAACACACTGAAAAACGACCCCAGCAGCGAGAATATGAAAAATGGCACCACAAACTGGTGGTAAGGGCGGGCGTAGGTGAGCAGGCGGAAGTATATTTTCATTCCTTACAGCGAAAAATCTAAAGATACGGCGCAAAAGTAATTGTTTTTTTGCGGCTACGTAAACTACTGTGCCGAGCGGTAGCGAAAACGCCCTATCTGGTGTCACGCCTCAGCATTCGCATTGTCCTCGGCATTGTCATTATTTAGATACTTTAACCGGTTCAGGCATCCCGGCCCGGAGTTTGAACCAAAATAGTATCTTTCCAAAACGCCAAACCTGCCTGCGGAAATAATCCAAGCGGGGAGGCTTTAACCAATGCCGGTTTGGTGCTGGCAAAATAGTGGCTTTTGACAGAACCAAACCGGCCTTTATTTTGTAACTTTACCATGCGGGTTTGCCCTAACTTTCAGCCCGGTCCTCCCCATCTACTTTAGTTTTCCCGCCATGAGGCTTACCATAGAAATAGAACTTCCGGACGCAAAAGCCGACTTGTTCCGGCAGATATTGGAAAACCTGTCGTTTGTGCAGGCCATCCGCCAGACAACGGAAACGGAGCAGGATTTTCCTGACTGGCAGCAGGAACTGGTCGGGCAGCGGTTGGCCGCCTACGAGGCCGACCCCGCCAATACTGTCAGTTGGGGGCAGCTCCAGAAGGAAATTCAGGAACGCTACCATTTCTGAGCAATGGATTATCAACTTGAGGTGACCGCCGCCGCCCGGATGGATATTTTGGAAGCGATTGAGTATTACACTGCCGGGAAAAGCGGTTTGGGAAGCGATTTTTTTGCCGCGTCCCAAAAAACATTTCACACACTGGCCGCCCAGCCCAAACTCTTTCAATTGATTGGCAAGAAAGCCAAAGTCCGCAAGGCAAAGCTGCCCGTTTTTCCTTACCATGTATTTTTTCAGGTGAAGGAAAGACCCAAACGGGTGATTGTTCTGGCTGTGCTGCACGAGAAACGCCAGCCCGCCGTTTGGAAAAGCCGCTTGGATTAGGTTTTGAAGGCGGCATTCCAACAAAAGACCAGACGAGAACGCTCAAGCCCTCTTTGCCATCAGGCCCGGCATCCCGAACACTGGAAGAAACGCCTGTGATTTTGAAACCACAAAAACAGTATCCCCGGAAAAGCGAAAACCTCCAATTGTGGAGGCTTCTGCCAAAATAGTATCTTTCAAAAACGCCAAACCTGCCTGCCTGAAAAGTTCAAGCGAGAACGCTTGCACCGGTTTTAAGGGCGTGTTACGGCTTATAACGTGTCGTAGCTGCTGTGTTTCACCTCCACCCCTTTTTCAACCAGAAACGCGTGCAGATCAGCCATGGTTTTCCTGCCCCCCCTGAAATCCGCGAAAATGCTCCAGTTATCGTTTCTTCTGCTATCGCTCCTGAAATGCACAGAAACGCTGGAATACTTGGCTTTGTGAAAATGAATTGCCGTAACCGCATCATACCTGTAGCTCGCCTTCCGGCAGAACGGGCGCAACGGACACAGCACCTCGAAATGCGATTCATGGAAGGAAAGCACTGCGGTATGGGTGCCGAAAATAAGGGCAATGGCAGAAAAACAAATTAGTGAGGTTATTCCCATGTACTTCATATCGGGTGCTGCCCCGCCCAGAGCGATGCCGGGGGAAAAACATAAAACCACAAGATAGGCTGTTAAAAAAAGCAGTAGCCGTACAAGCCTGAAATTAGACATTCTGATGGGTTGGTACATACCGTCTTGATTTATTTGTTTGGCAATATAATGGGAGGATGCCATGACATAGTGCCACCACGTAGCTTAGCCCGTTGCTCGACAGTGGACAAAATACCAGGAACTAAGCCAATCCTGCTCGCACTTCTCTGTGTCGGAGCCATACGGAGCAGATTGTGGGCCGGACTTGCCAGTTGCCCGACTGTTGCTATTCTCACCAACGACAAAGGTAACACCCCAAAACCGGTTCAGGCATCCCGGCTTGAAGTTTGAACCAAAATAGTATGTTTCAAAAAGCCCAAACCTCCCGGCGGCCAACAAAAAAGCCCGGCTCAGGGAGCGGGGCTTTTGCGGTGCAAGCTGCGTTGTTCTTCTCAATTAGCTTTGTCTTGGCTGGTTCCCTCCCACCGGGTTTCGGCGCGTCAGGAAATTTTCTTCCGCAAGTCCTGCAACTCGTCGCGCATCTTTGCCAGTTCCAGTTCGGTGGGGTGCAGGAAGTTCTTGGACAGTTGCGTGCTCAGGTTGGCTTTCACGCGCCATATCTCCTTCACATCCTCCACGCCCAGCGAATACGTGGGATACAGGCGGTTGTCGGATTGCAGGTACATTTTTTCGCGTCCTTCCGTATAGTCCACCCGCTTGACCACTACGCTCTCCTTACTGTCGGACACCACCACGTACATCTCGCCATTGCGGATGCTTTTGGGACTTTCGGTCAGTTCGCAAATCAGCCAGTCGCCGGTGCGCAGGGTGGGTTCCATGCTTTGGCCGCTCACCTGGAACGCCCGGAACGAGCCGTTGCGGTATTCCGGGCTGGGAATGCTGAATGCGGGCAGGTTGCGGATGTATTCAGGCTCCACGCAACCCTGCATGTAACCGGCGGCGGCCTTGGTGGCCACCATCACAATGTTGTCGTTGCCCGCGCTGTCCACGGTTACGGCAAATGGCGTTTTTTCAGTCAGCTTGATCACCTTCTCCACCACATTGGCCTTGGCGGTTTCCTTTTCGTTGCGCAGCAGCTCAAGCTCACGCTCCATGTCACGCCGCCTGAGGTATTCCTCGTTGCCCAGGCTTTCCACCAGCCCCATGCGCGACTTTAGCATATCGTTCTCGATTTGCAGCCGCTGGAGGTCACGCGGGGTATCGCCAGCCAGGAATATGCCGTTGGCCCGCTGGGCGGCGGGTGTGGGCGGCGTGGTGTTGTCCAGAAACATCTCGCCCTCGCCGTTGTAGAGCCATTGCTTGTTCAGGTTGGGGAACACCTCGAAGGCTTTCTCGAACACGCTGGTGCTGGGCGTATTGCGGCCGCTCTCTATCTGCGACACGCCCGACTGGGTGATTTCCAGCTTGTCGCCGAACTCCTTCTGGTTCAGGCTCAGTGATTTGCGCAGTTGCCTGAACCGTTGCGCGTATGAGGACAAAGAAAGTGTGTTCATGGTTTGCGGGTGTTTTTTGGTGGTGTCTCACTGGGGAGTGTTTTGTTGGGCAATGTTTCGCTGGGTGACGGGTTTCGCCGCTACCGGCTAGGGTTTCCGTTCCGGGGGAAATAGTATGTTCCAGAAACGCCAAACCCCCGGCCCGATATCCAATGCAATAATAAGCAAAACAAATGAAATTGATGATATTTTGATAATAAAAATTTTATCCGCGCGGATATGGAACGCTTTTTTATAATTTTTGATTATATTTATATCATAATTTATCACGCCACCAACCCTGCACTTTTGCCATGACGCTTCCTGAAATCACGCTGCGCCCTTCGGTTTCCCAATCGCTGGTCAAAGAGCTTCGCAACAACGATGCTTGTCCGCGCCGGGTGGGTGGCGTGTACGTGATGGGTATGCCCACTGTACCCAACGAGGCGCAGTTGCGGGGCATTTTCTTTGAATATATCCTGACCGGCTCGTGCGGCAAGTCGGGCATTCCGCCCGTGGAGCCGGTGCAGCGTTCGGGCAAGCGTTACGTGGATTTTGAGCGGCTGGAGCAGCAGGCCGAGTTCTTCCGCAACGAACTGCTGCCGCATTACAAGATTGAGGTGCTGGATACGGATGTGGTGCTGGCCACCGAGTTTGAACATCCCGACACCGGCGAGGTGATCACCGTGAAATGCCGCATGGACGTGCTGGCCCGCGTGGATGGCAGGCTGGCGGTGATCGACATCAAGGCCACCGGCGATGTGGCCAATGGTGGCTGGCGAAGCCCTATGAACCTGGATCACACGCAGGCGCACTTCTACACGTGGGCCTTGTACCAGTCGCAGGAGCTTAACCCTGAAGGCGTTATGCCCGATTTTTATTATGTCGTTGCGGACTGGTCGCCGCGCATGGACTACGAGGTGATCAAGGTAGAATGGAGCAACAGCAGTTTCTGGGATGTGCGCCAGGCGGCCACTGAAGCCTACGAGAAACTCAGGAAGATGGAGGCCGAGGGGTTTCCCACCCGCCCGTCGTACCAGCAGTGCCAGCAGTGCCCGTTCCAAGGCTCGTGTCCCGACCGGCGGCTGTTCAAGGATGTGAAGGTAGTTTGGTGAGGAAGCCGCCCAGCCTTCGGAGGGAAAGCAGAAAAGCAAGAGACTGACTAACCGGTTCAAGCGTCCTCGCTTGGGCATTGCCAAAATAGTACCTTTTGAAAAGGGCAAACCTCCCTACCACAGCGCACTGGCAGCGGCAAAAAATATCACGAAAAATTATTTGCAATGTTTTGGTTTTAATATCATTATTAATTATATTTGTATCATCAAACATTCACCCACTAACGAGAGCAACTATGAACCTTATCACCATTATCGGCGGCAGTTCGGGCACCGGCAAGAGCTACTCCCTGCGCAACTTGGGCAAGGATGCGGTTGTGCTGAACGTGGAACGCAAGATGCTGCCGTTCCAAGCCAAGGGCCTGACCAACGTGCCCATCGGCTCCACGTTCAAGCTGTTCGAGGCCATCAACCGCCTGCGCGACAACGACGATTTCCGCATCGTCGTGCTTGATTCGTTTTCCGAATTCTGCGATTTGCTGCTGGCCGAGTGCAAGAACAAGGCGAAGGGTTTTGATGTGTGGAATATGTACAACACCGAGATTTTCAACCTGTTCCAAGCCCTCAAGTCGCTCAACAACAAGTATGTGTTCGTGATCGGCCATACCGAAACGCTGCTCGACTCGGATGGCGACAAGATCCAGCGCATGAAGGTCAAAGGCAAGGAACACGAGGGCATGATTGAGAAGAACGCGACCTGCGTGTTTTATTCCAGGACGGTGCGCAGAACCGACGGCAATGGCGTGGACTACCGGTTCATCACCAACACCGACGGCTTCATGCCCGCCAAAACGCCCTTCGGGATGTTCAAGAGTTTCCTGATCGACAACGACGTGGCGGCCATCACCAAGGTGTACGACAGTTTCTATAAGGAATCAACCATCAAGCTGGCCGAAGCCGCATAATTGATAATCGTTTGGCTACCAGCCGTTTAAAAGCTCATTTATTTCAACTTTCCATATTTTCAACTTTCCAAACTTCAAAATTCCCATGTTAGCAACTTCCGCCCCCGCAATGCCCCAAGAAACCGGCCGCCGCGACCATTATGTCGGCTTACTGCTGGCTTACGTCGAAGCCATCAACCCCACCGATGCCGAACGCATCGAAATGGGGGTCATCACGCAGGAAATCCTTGATTCGGGCAAAGTAAAACCGGTCAACTATACCGAAGAGGATGGCCGCTACCGCTTGGATTTCTGGCTCAAGGGCAAATCCGAGGATGGCGACGATATCCGGGTGCGCCACTCGGTTTTCCTTAAGGACGAAGAGAACCGCCCCGCCAATTCAGGCAACATCCAGGTCATCAACAAGCAGGGCAAGACGGCCTACATTCCTGAAGCCGCCTTTACCAAGGGCCAAAGCCCTTACGATTGGTTTGCCGCGCCGTACCACCGTGCCAAGGTGGGCGAGTCGGATCTGGTGCAGTTCATCAATTCGTGGACAAACAAGAAAGCCGATTCCGACGCAGTTCCGTTGGATTTCGCCGGTATTTGCCAAGGAAACCTCAAGCTCATGCAACAGGTTTTGCGGGGTTCCGACGCATCGTATGTCAAGGTGATGCTCGGCATCCGCACCACCGACGAAGGCCGCCGTTTCCAGACCGTGTTTCCGCGCGTGATTCTGCCCGGCTGGACGACCAACTACGAAAGGCTGCACAAGGAACTGGGCAACTACCTGTCCAACTCATCGGCACGGAACGATTTCGGCCTCACGCCCAACATGGCTTTCGACCGCAACCTGTACCGCCTGCGTGTTTGGGACGGTGAAGCCGGAGCCGCCATGCCACCGGTTGCCAGCTATGGCAGCCAGCCCGTAACTGCCAGCTACAGCCAGCCGATGGGGCAAGGGCCGGTCAGGCAGCCCGACCTGCCCGTCAGTTCCTCGCACGACGACGACCTGCCGTTCTGACCATCCGGTTACCTGTCGTTTTTGATTTACCGTTGGGATTCGAAATAGTATGTTTCCGAAAGTTGAAAGCCCCGTCTTTAGCGGGGGCCAAACCTGCCTTTGTCTCCCAACGGTAAACCTGACACATAACCCAACTGCAACTATGATTTCGACCAAGGATTTGTTCATGGAAGACCAAGCCGCCTACGGCACTGAAATGCGGATGCATCAGGAATACGAGGCGTGGCTGCAATACCAAGCCCTGCTGGAATGGGCCAACAACCGGGTGGAGCAATCAGAGCGTTTCTTTTTGGATCTGCGCCAAGAAAACCTCCGCCCCATTACGGTAAGTGCCGAACACCAGCCAGCCAGCGATGAACTGAACTGGTTTCTGGACGGCGGCACCGTGGCCGACGATGAAGCCGAAGCCGAAGGCAAGCAGATTCCGTTCCACACGCAATGGCGCATTTCGGCCTGACGCTTGCCAGCACTCGGTTTTGGAAATAGTATGTTTTTCAAACACCAAACCCCTAACCACCTGAAAACCAAATGAATGCAAAAGTGAAACGGCTATGGACGGATGCCCTGAAAAGCGGCGAGTATGCGCAAGGCTCCAAACGCCTGCGCGACAAGGAAGGCCACTTTTGCGTGTTGGGCGTGCTTTGCGACTTGTACGTGAGGCATCGCCAAGGCTGCCGCTGGCTGCCCATGGAGGCAAAAAGCGGATTCCGCATTGCGGGCAAACGTGAAACGCCTTGGTGCGAAGACTACCTGATTGAACCAGTAATGCAATGGGCCGGGCTGGGCGAACACAACCCGTCGGTCGAGTTTGAGGGGAGGAAAATCAGTCTCTCAACCCTGAACGACCAAGGAATGAAGTTCCCGGTCATTTCCAAACTCATCGAAAACCAATTGTGATTGCCCTGTGCGGCCGGGTTTCGGCCTTTTCAACGATACTATTTTCGATACCATTTTTCGGCCACCGATTTGCCGGTAAACCATCAAGGTCATGCACATCATTGAAAACCTGGCGTGTTCGCGTTGCGGCGGCAAAGGAAAAATAAAGCTCAATGCTCGGCATTTCGCCATCTGTGCCGCCTGCGAAGGTAAGGGCCTTGTGCAGCAATACCGGAAACTGCGGGCTGCCGATTTGCTGCGCATTGCCTGGCAGGACGACAGCGCGGACGAGCCACAGGAGTGGCGCAAAGCCGCCAACGACCAGTAAACACACTTGGCCGGAACATCCAAACCACACATCCAAACCACACAACCGATTATGGCCATCCAGATAAAACGCACGCACACATCCGAGGAATTTCATTTGCTCCGCACTTCCCTGCCGCTGTACCTGACCGATGAATTTCAGGTGTGGCACTACGCCGTACTCGATGAGGAGACGGTGCTGGTAGTTTCCGAAAACTCGTGCCAAGTGCAGTCGTTCAACGAGACGTTCAACCACAAGTATTCGGTTGATTTTGATGAACTGTACCCGTGCCAAGCCGAGGAATTCCAAAATACCTACGGCCAAGTGCGGGCAAAAATCCGCCGGGCCGACGAGCAGCACCATACCGCACTGCACCGCTTCAGCCTCCGCCTGTCGGACGATTTCCTGTCGGACGACATGGTTACGGCACAAGCCTCCTGAGCATTGCCAAACGGAGCGGGAGGTTTGGGCTTTTCAAATCATACTATTTTGTAAAACGGCAAATTCCCCGCCACAAGCGGGGAATTTGCCGTTTTTGTTTCCTGTCACCTGTAAGGCAACGGACACAACAGGCCACCACAGTTTGGCTGAAACGAGGTCTTATTTCCCCAACAAGTCGGTTTGTGTTTCCGGTTGGTGGTTCATTCAGCGCATTGCCGGTGTTGGTTCGGTTTTTTTATTTTTATTTAAGAACCCGCGAGGCATACCTCCCGGCGGCGCAAGCCAGTCTGAAATCCCGACTTCCTAACCCCGATTCAGCCCATGAGACCACCACAATCCACCTATGCAACGGACAACTTTCCCAACCACAAAATACCCTTTGCAACTACCGAACAATATGTCGAAAACACATTACAAGACAACCAACTGACACTGGAGAAACCACCGGCCAAAACCACCCCGGCGGCCTCCCCCATCCGCGACCTCATTTGCTTCAGCCATCTGCGGTGGGATTTCGTATTCCAGCGGCCGCAACACCTCATGACCCGTGCCGCGCAGGGTTGGCGCGTGTTTTTTGTGGAGGAACCGGTTTTTTCCGAAGATTTGGCCTTGGCCACCTTCCGGGAAAGACACGAAGGCCGACTGCACGTAATCACCCCGCACCTGCCCGCCACGCTGGCCCCTGAACAAATACGCCAGGAGCAGCAAAACCTGGTGGACACGCTGGTGAAGCAATACGAAATCACCGATTATGTATGCTGGTACTACACGCCGATGGCGTTGGCGTTCAGCCAGCATTTGGAGCCGAAAGTGGCGGTTTATGACTGCATGGACGAATTGTCGGCGTTTAAAGGCGCGCCGCCCGAACTGATCGAGTGGGAAAACGACTTATTTGGGGCTGCCGACGTGGTATTTACCGGCGGGGTGAGCCTGTACGAGGCCAAACGCGAACGCCACCCCAACGCCCATGCGTTTCCGAGCAGCATAGAACGTGAGCATTTTGCCAAGGCCAAACAAAGCGTGGATGAACCGGAAGACCAACGCCGCATCGGCTCCCCGAAAATGGGCTTTTACGGCGTGGTTGACGAACGGTTTGACCTTGACTTGCTGCGCGAACTCTCCAACCGCCGCCCCGACTGGCACTTTGTGATCATCGGCCCGGTGGTGAAAATAGATGCACTGTCGCTGCCGCAAAACCTGAATATCCACTACTTGGGCATGAAAACCTACGACCAACTGCCCGCCTACCTGAGCGGCTGGACGGTGGCCTTGCTGCTGTTTGCCCGCAACGAATCCACGCGGTTCATCAGCCCGACCAAAACCCCCGAATACTTGGCGGCGGGCAAACCGGTGGTTTCCACGCCCATCCGCGATGTGGTGCATCCGTACGGCGAATCAGGCTTGGTTCACATCGCCGAAAGTCCCGATGAGTTTGAAGCCGCCATTGAAAAGGCAATGCAAATGGCCGGCAACACCGAGTGGCAGGAAAATGTGGACGGTTTCCTGTCCACCAATTCGTGGGACTTGACATGGCAGCGAATGAAAAGCCTGCTTGAAGAGCAGGCACACGCCACCGCAAGCCGTAATGCCGCTGAAAGCCAGCCAATCCGCTGAGCGGCTTTTCCAATCAATTCACAACTACCCAACCCGCAAACACAATGTACGACTATTTAATCGTAGGCGCTGGCTTTGCCGGCAGTGTGCTGGCCGAACGCCTGGCCAAAGACAACAACAAGGTTCTGATCATTGACAAGCGGAACCACATCGCCGGAAACGCGTATGACTTCCATAACAAGGACGGAATCCTGATCCATAAATACGGGCCGCATATCTTCCATACCAATTCTTCTGAAGTATTCGACTACCTCTCGCAATTCACCGCTTGGCGGCCTTACGAACACAAGGTGCTGGCGGCGGTGGATGAAAAACTGCTGCCCATCCCGATAAACCTGGATACGGTGAACCGCCTGTATGGCCACAATTTCAGTTCGGATGAACTGGAGCAGTATTTCGCACGCATTAAGGAACCGGTGGCAACCATCCGCACCTCGGAAGACGTGGTGGTAAGCCAAGTGGGGCGCGACCTATACGAAAAGTTTTTCCGGGGATACACGCGCAAGCAGTGGGGCATGGATCCGTCGGAACTGGATAAGCTGGTCACCTCGCGCATACCGACGCGCACCAACCGCGACGACCGGTATTTTACCGACGAGTACCAGTTCATGCCACTGCACGGCTATACGCGGATGTTTGAGAATATTCTGGACCATCCGAACATTGACATTGCGGTGGACACGACGTTTGCCGAAATCAAGAAGTACGTGGATTACAAGAACCTGATCTTTACCGGGCCGGTGGATGAATACTTCGATTACTGCCATGGCAAACTGCCCTACCGCTCATTGCAGTTCAGGCACGAAACCCTGGACACGGCTTGGATGCAGCCCGTGGGCGTGGTAAACTACCCCAACGACCACGATTACACCCGCATTACCGAATACAAGCACCTGACGGGGCAACAACACGCTAAAACCAGTATCACCTACGAATACCCTTCGTGGGAAGGTGATCCGTACTATCCGGTTCCCAAGCCCGAGAACGCGGCCCTTTACCAAAAATACAAGGAATTGGCCGAAGCCGTGCCAAACGTGCATTTCGCGGGCAGGCTCGGCACTTACCGCTATTACAACATGGATCAAGTGGTGGCGCAGGCCCTCACGCTCTACGGAAAACTTACCGATGGCAAATCCATGAAGGCCGTGGTGAACCCCCAAAGGGAACTGTCGGAAACCAAAACCGAACGAAAGCATGCCCAAACCCCGAGAATATTCGCATCCGCCCCTACCGTCCACAGCGGAATACCGGCCATCCGAAAAGCCTCTTGAAATCTGGGGCGGTATTGAATGTTCGGTAAACCGCGTGGGTGACGCATACCATGACCAACTGCTGAAAAACGGTCATCAAACGCGTTCCGACGATTTGGAAGCCATTGCCCGGCTCGGCATCAAGACCATTCGCTATCCGGTGGTTTGGGAACGCATCGCACCCGACCATCCCGGCCAGCTTGATTGGCGTTGGACGGACGAAAGGCTGGGCTTGCTGCGCCAAAAAGGCATCAACCCGATTGCCGGACTGCTGCACCACGGCAGCGGCCCGCGTTATTGTACGTTTGACCAAGCGGATTTTCCCGAAACCTTTGCCCGGTTCGCGCGGCAGGTGGCCGAACGGTATCCTTGGCTGACACTGTACAACCCCATCAACGAGCCGCTCACCACGGCCCGTTTTGCGGGGCTGTACGGCTTCTGGTATCCGCACGGAACCGACGACCGAATGTTTTGCCGCATACTGCTGAACCAATGCAAAGGCATTGTGCTGGCCATGCGCGAAATCAGGCAGGTAAATCCGGATGCGCAACTGATCCAGACTGAAGATTTGGGCATGACGCACAGTACCGCACCGCTGCGCTACCAGGCCGAATTCGAGAACCGCCGCCGCTGGCTCGGTTTCGATCTGCTTTGCGGCAAGGTCGGCAGGCAGCATCCGCTTTGGAATTACTTGATGCGGTCGGGCGTGGAGCACCAGGAATTGGAGTTTTTCCGTGCCCATCCGTGTCCGCCCGATATGCTGGGCATGGATTATTACCTGACCAGCGAACGGTTTCTGGATCACGACATTGAAAAATACCCGCCACACCTGGTTGGCGGCAACGACTGGCACACGTACGTGGATGTGGAGGCGGTGCGCGTGCCGGAAGCCGAGATGGCGGGAGCCGAAAACCTGCTCACCGAGGCTTGGCAGCGTTATGGCATACCATTGGCCGTTACGGAGGCCCACTTGGGCTGCACGCGCGAGGAGCAGTTGCGCTGGTTTTACCAAGCTTACCAAACCGGCCAGCGGCTGATCAGCAAGGGTGTGGATTTCCGCGCCGTCACGGCTTGGGCCATGCTCGGTTCGCATAATTGGAACAGCCTGCTCACCCGAGACACAAACCACTACGAGCCGGGCCTGTTTGATGTCCGTTCGCCCGAACCGCGCCCCACGGCTCTGGCCACTTTGGTGAGGCAATTGGTTGGGCAGGAAACGGGTTTGCATCCGGTAGCGGCCGAGTCGGGTTGGTGGCAGCAAGGCAAACCATCGGGCGGCAGTCAAACCATCAAAAAACCTTTGCTTGTTTTCACCGAAAACGCGCTGCTGGGCAAAGCTTTCACCTTAATCTGCGAGCAGCGCGGCTTGGCCTGCCGTGTGGTTTCCGCCCATTCCCTAAAAACGGCTGGCGACACGCATTCGCTGGTGCTTTCCTTGCGTCCTTGGGCAATCATCGCGGCTGGTGAGCCGGTTACCCGGATCTCGGCTTGGCAGTTGTACGGGGCCGCCCAACCGCATAACCTGACGCACTTGGTGACGGTATGCCAACACCACGATATACCGCTGCTGGCCTTTTCCAACGATTCCGTTTTTGACGGGGCTAAAGGAAAGCCTTACACGGAATCGGATTTGGTTTGTCCGGCGGGTGTGGGAGGCGAAAGTCTGGCAATGGCGGAAAAACTGGTTTCAGACACGTTGGCGCGGGCTTTGATTGTCCGCACCGGCATTTTGCTGAACCCTTGGCATCCCGATGCTTTGATCGGGGCAAACTTGCAAAACCTTTCGCACAACCATCCGCTGGAACTTCCCGACCACCGGCGCATCTCGCCCGCCTACCTGCCCGATGTAATCCACCACAGTCTGGACTTGCTGCTTGACGAGGTCTACGGAATATGGCATCTGGCCAACGTGGGCGAAGTAAGCTGGGCAGATTTTGCCCGGAAAATGGCGCACCAGACGGGCGGCGAAAAAACGGGCATTGAAAGCTGGTACCGGCGGCAACAGGAAAAATCGCTGGGCAAAATCACCCTTTCAACGGCCATATCCAGCGAAAAGGCAATCCTGATGTCGGGCTTGGACGAAGCGATTGCCAATTATTGGCGTTTGCTTCCCCAACCCGCCACTTGCGCGGCTTGAGCCTTCTTTGCCCGCACCCGGTTTTTCCATCAGCCTGGCAATGCCGGGTTTGGCATTGTCAGGACATACTATTAGGACTTGCGCAAAAGTGCGTTTTTTGGCGCGAGGCTCTGCCTCGTGACCGTTATTGCCAAGCCTCCGGCCTGCTTTTGCGTAAGTCCTGACTATTTTAAATTTTCAAATCGGAATTCTGAAATCCCATCATCCCCACTGATTTAACCGTTCCCGCTTGAACCGTGGCAAAATAGTATCTTTCAAAAACACCAAACCCCACTCGCTCCGGGCACACTGTTTTTGTGGTTTCATGGTGCAACCACATTCCACATCCATGAAAAAGCAATCCGATTCACGGCGGCACTTCCTGCGCAAAGCCGGTTTGGGCGCGGCGTTTGCCGCCATCACGCAGCCGATTGCCGCTCTTCCATCCACCAAACCCCACATCACCGCCATGCAACCTGACGAAAACAAGAAACTCGGTTTTGCCATTGTTGGCTTGGGCAAATATGCCACCCAGCAGATCATGCCCAACTTCAAAGCCTGCAAACACGCCAAACTCACGGCCTTGGTCAGCGGCACGCCCGACAAGGCACGCAAACTGGCCGAAGAATACGGCCTGGATCCGAAAAACATATACGACTATAAGAATTTCGACTCCATCAAGGACAACCCCGACGTGGACATCGTGTACATTATCCTGCCCAATTCCCTGCACGCCGAATACACAATCAGGGCGGCCAAAGCCGGAAAACACGTGCTGTGCGAAAAGCCGATGGCCAACTCGGTGCAGGACTGCCAGCGCATGATGGACGAATGCCAGAAAGCCAAACGCCACCTCATGATTGCTTACCGCGCCCAGTATGAGCCGTTTAACCTGAATGCTATTGAACGCATCCGCAAGGGCGAACTGGGCAAAATCGGCATCATCACCTCCGACCATGGCCGTTTGGTGAAACCTGCCGAAGAGAAAGCCGACACGTGGCGGGTGGTGAAAAAGATGGCGGGTGGCGGCCCGCTCATGGACATCGGCATCTACGCCGTGAATGCCACCCGCTACCTGACCGGCGAGGAACCCGTAGAGGTGACCGCCCAGCAGTTCAGCAGCCCCAACGACCCGCGCTTCAAGGAAATCGAGGAAAACATCGTGTTCACGCTGCGTTTTCCCAGCGGCGTGCTGGCCACTTGCACCAGTTCGTATAACTACGAGTCGGTCAAACGGTTCCGGGTGTTCGGCGAGAAGGGCTACCTGGATCTTGATCCGGCCACGGACTATAAGGAACACACCATGCACATCGGTAACAAGGATGGTGAACTGAAAGTGAAACTGGACGAGGGCAACCAGTTTGCCGCCCAACTCGACCACATGGCCGAATCAGTGCTGAACAACAAAACGCCCAAAACACCCGGCGAAGAGGGCTTGAAAGATGTGCGCATTATGCTTGCCATCTACGAAGCCGCCGAAAAGGGCAAGGCCGTGAAAGTGTGAAACACGTATATGGGCAACACGTAGGGTCCGCCCTTGCGGCTGCCCGGTGGTAGAAAATAGTATGTTTCAAAAACGCGAAACCCGGGCCGCCGCAAGGGTGGCCCCTACTTGCCGGATGCTATTGAATTGCCATAGGTGATTTTGTTGAGGTAAAATACTTGGCGTTCGGGCTTCAGGCCGCCATTGCGCGGACTTTGGATTTCCTGCGTGCCCCAACTGATGAAATACTTGTCATACCACTGGTCAATGTTCACATCATCCGAATCGAGCACTTTGTCTTCCTCGAAGTTGGTGGCGATTTTGAATTTCTCGTTTTCCTTTACCACCTCACTACCCCGGATCACCTTGGTGTGGATTTCGCCTTCTTCCGGGTAGGCCAATATAATATTGCCCTCGCTCATGACCACCTCCACCACTTCGTCCAGAGTATAATTGACCACATCCTGAATTTCAAAGCAATTGTCCCACAGCAGGTTGCCCGCCTTGTCGAAGCCGCACACCACGGCGTGCGTGTAGCGGTAGCCGTCAAAAACCCGGTCGCCGTAGCGGCTGCCCCACATGGGGTTCACGCTGTAGCCAGCCATGGAGCCGGAGCGGTATTGCGGATAAAAAGCCTCGCCCACCAGAATGTACTGGTCGGCGGTTTCAATGATGTCGTGCATCA
>JAYWIH010000178.1:0-7192 GCA_043789005.1 Sphingobacteriales bacterium | reverse complement strand
AAGGCCACCAGGTTGCGCAGGGTTTCGGTGTTGTTGTTGCGGTTGGTCACGTACACTTCCAAGCGGGTCACCTGCACGCCCGAGTTGATGATGGGCAGTGTGCGCAGGGCCGGCTCGTAGGTGTTGCGGAAAAACTGGCCGAGGAAAAAATGCCGGTTGTCTTCGTATTCCGAAGCCTTGAACTCGAATTTGCGCCGCTGTACGCCATTCTGAACCGAAGTCTGCGTCACGCGCGACCGTTGGTTGGCCAAAATGCCCGTTACGTTCAGCCGCCCGAAACGCATCTGGGTTTTAAGGCCGAACAGGTTTTGCGCCCCCTGTATCAGCGTGCTGTTGAGCGGCATACTCACGTTTCCGGCCTCTATTTTCTGGATGATGTCGTGGTCGTAGCCCGTATAGTCCAGCTTGAAATTCTGCTCGAACTGGAAACTCGCCTTGGTGTCAAACGCGCCGGTGATTTTCATCTTCTCGCCCACCTTGCCCGTAAAGTTCAGGTTTATCTGCTGGTCGAAGTTGAGCGGTAGGAAAAAACGCTGTTGGCGGATGGGCAGGTTGGGGTTTTGCACGCGCTGCCACTGCGCCCCGAAATCGAGCGTGACAAAGCCGTTGGTCTGGAAATCAATGAAATTGCCGCCGAAAATGCGGTCGAAAACCGGACTGATGGCGATTTTAGGGATCAGCCGCCGGCCCGTGGCCTCGCTTTTGCCGCCCGCCGCCTCGGTCTTTGAACGCCAATAGTCGCGGGCCAGCTTGCGGTCGTTGTACTCTGAGAACTCCTTGAAAGTCAGGATGGTGGAGGGGCGGTAATCGTATTGGCCCACCTTTTCCTGCACCGATACATTGCCCGCCGTGTCCACTTGAATATCCGTTTTTACATTGGACGGCTGTTTGGGCAGCAGCGGCGAACGCGGCGTGCGGTCAGTAAAAGGGTCGCCGTAACGGTCGCGGCTGAAAAACGAGAGTTTGCGTTTGGGCTTGGCAAGCGTGTCTTTTTTCAGGCTGTCCGGCGGGGCTTGCGCCGGTTTTGCAAACACGGAAAAACCCCTTTTTTCCGGCTCGGGTTCGGTCAGCCACGCAGACAGCGAAAACAGCACACCCCCCGAAACCAACATATAGTTCGTAAACTTCAAAACAGGCGCGAATGAGTGTTGCGGATAATTTTCCTTGTCGAATCAGTAATTGCGGGCCATGCATGCGCTACGGCGGGTTTGGCCTTTCCGGGACATACTATTTTCCGGGATGCCTTTTTCCGGTTCCGGCCATCTTCCGCAAAGTGTCCGGCTTGGCCGGTTGGTTTCAGTAAAGATGTGTCCCGATAGTGTCTCGTGTATGAAATGGAGGAAAAACCATCATTTTGGCCGCAGTCCGCGTTGGCTGCCAGCCAATGGAAACGGGAAACAGCCGGAAATGGCAGCGTGTTTCTGCCGGAGGCCGGACAATGGCCCGCCAAAAATAGTATGTTTCAAAAAGCCGAAACCCGACCTCTGCCTTTCCAACGCCCCCCGAAAACGACCGGCGCGTTAGCTGACTTTCAGAGCCATCCTGATGATTTGCTCCAAGCTCAGGCCGCTGCCTTCACGCTTGAGAACCGTGTCAATGCTTTTTTCGGCCACGTTGCGCGCAATGCCCAGCGTTGTCAGTGCAGATAACGCCTCATTGCGGATGGTATTGTGAGAGGTAACCGGCGAGGTGGGCGAGTCTGATGTAAGGTACAGGTCTTTTTTCATCTTGTCGCGCAGTTCCAGTATCACGCGCTGGGCGGTTTTGACACCGATGCCCTTGATGCCCTGGATGGTGCGCAAATCTTCGGAGACAATGGCCTGCTGAATTTCTGCCGACGAGAGCGACGAGAGCATCATCAGCGCGGTGTTGGTGCCGATGCCCGAAACGCTGGTCAGTTCCAGGAAAATGCGCTTCTCGGCACGGTCCGAAAAACCGTAGAGCAACTGCGCATCCTCGCGCACGTGGAAATGCGTGTAAAGGCGGCATTTCTCGCCTTCGGGCAGGCTGGCGTAGGTTTGCAGCGAAATCCTGATTTCGTAGCCCACACCATTGACATCAATAATGACGTAGGACGGTTCCTTGTGCGTGAGTTTGCCTTCGATGTATGCAATCATGAAAAAACGGTTAAACGTTTGGCTGTCAAATGGTTGGGAGGTTTGGGCTTCGGCAAAGATACTATTTTGGCGGTGATTGCGGCAGTGGTGGCAGCACGTTTTTTCGGGAATTGCACACATCGGACAAACCCGCAGCCTCGAGTTTTCGGTATGAGAGTATTTTTATCCGTTCCTGCTGACGGCGTGTGGGGCAGCACCAGACAGGTTGGGCGGCGTGCTGATGGCTGGTATGGGCTTGGGCAAACGAGGGGTTTGGGCTTTTGAAAAGATACTGTTTTGAAACACAAACAGCCCGCCTGAAAGCGTAATCTGGCACAGGTTCTTTCTGGCGGAACGGAATACCGCCCGGAAATAGTATGTTTCGAGAAGCCCAAACCCGCCCGGAAAATGATGCCGGATTATGCAAGTTCAAAAAATGCCTTGGTAATCTCCATCCAAGGCCCTGTTCAGAAACGGCGCGGAATCGCCAAGACGGGGATGCAGGACGCAGGGCAGTTACGGACAAGTTATTTCAAGACTTGCGCAAACCCGTACGGATGCGTGAAAATGTAGCGGTGCGGCGGGCAGGTATGGCATATTTGAGGTATGCCATACCTCAAATATGCATGAGTCCTGATGTTTTTGCACAAGTAAAATGTTCGTTGCCAATCTGTTTTCATTCCGAAATCCGCCTTCTACTGCATTCTCACTGCCGGTTGGCCAGTTTGCGGGCTTGATCCAGAGTGCGGAACAGCAGGCTGCGGTTGCGGGTAATGATGCGCACTTGGCCGCGCATATTCTGCGTGAACGTGAGCCGCTTGCCGTAATTGGTCACCAATTGGGCGGGCAGCCCGAACGTGACGTAATACTCCCCATTGACGGCCACCCCGGCAATGCCAGACACCGTACCCTCCACCACGCCATACTCTTGGTTGGGGTAGGCATCGAGGTAGAGGCGTGCCCGCTGGCCTACCTGGGTTTTGCCCATCCGGTCAGAGGGCAGGTAGGCGTAGGCAATAAGGCCCGACTGCGCCGGCCTGATCACCATCAACTCCTTGTTGGGCAGCACCGGCTTCCGCTCCTCGAGCGGCTGGCTGAAGTTCACCACCCCGTCAATCGGCGAGGTCAGCGTGTTTTCGTTTTCCCACTGCCTGATGGCCGCCTCCAATTGCCGGGCGGCGTTGGCCAGCCCGCTTTCGAGTTCGTTGCGCGTCAGCAGCGAGTCGCGGCGGCTGGCGGCCATGCCTTTGCGCACTTCGGCCATGCGCTGCTCGGTTTCGAGACGGCGGGCGGCCAGTTGCTGGTTTTCAAGTTGTACGGTCAGGAACGCCTTGCGGGCATTCTCGTACTGGCTGGCCGAAACCACCCGCGTGGCAAACAGCACCGAGTCGCGGTGAAACTGATGCAGGTCGAGGCGCAGCTTCTCGGCGGCCACCGCCAGTTGCCCGCCCATGTTGTCGTGCAGGCGGCTGAGGGCGGCCAGTTCGCTTGCCATCTCGGCCAGCGTGCCGCTGAAAAACCGGCCCTGCCGGTACACCCGCCGTTTTTCGGCCAGCAGCAGCAGTTCGGCATACTGCCCGCTGAGCCGGCCCAATTGCAGGGTCGGCACAAAGTCGGGCAATTGGGTTTGGGCAAAGGCGGCTAGGTTGTGTTTGGCCGTTTGTATGTCTTCGTAAGCGGCCGTATTGTCGAGCAGTACCAGTACCTGTCCGGCCCGCACCCGCTCAAAGTTGGCCACCAGCAGCCGCTGTATTTCGGGGTTGCCGGCATTGCGGCCCGGCAGTTTCACCTCAATGGGCAGGCGGCGGGTGGTCACCACCACCGGGGCGGTGAGTGTGTCGGGATAGCGCACCACCGCCGCCAGCACCAGCAGCACCAGTGCCAGCAGCAACATGGCCTGGTTGCCGCGCCTGACGAGCCAAGACGGCATCCGGGTGAGCAGTTCGCGCACTTGGTCGTTGCGGAGTACGAGTTGGTCGTCGGTCATTTGCAATGGATGATGGGTTGTGAGGCTATCTGGAAATCGTACATGAAGAATTCGGGCGTTGGAAAACAGTATCTTCCAGAAAGTCCAAACCCGCCCATGCGTGGCCTGCCAATGACACCGGGTTTTGAAAGTATCCGGCATTCAGGGCAGGGGTATGGTTCCGCATTCCAAAATCCACATTCAGGATACTCCCAGTTCGAGTTGGTTGCGGATCAGGCGGTAGTATTCGCCTTGCGTTTCCACCAGCTCGCGGTGCGTGCCTTGTTCGGCCACCTGCCCGTTGAGCAATACCAGAATCTGATCGGCGTTTTTGACGGTGCTGAGCCGGTGGGCAATCACCAGGGTGGTTCTGCCACGGGCAAACCGCGAAAGGTTTTCGGTGATGCGCAGTTCGTTGCTGGCATCAAGGGCACTGGTGGCTTCGTCGAGCAGCAGGAACTGCGGGTTTTTATAGACCATCCGGGCTATGAGCAGCCGCTGTTTCTGCCCGCCGCTCACGCCCACGCCCGCCATGCCCACCATGGTGTTGTAGTTGAGCGGCAGCGACTCCACAAACTGGTCAATGCAGGCCGTGCGTGCGGCTTTGAGCAGCCGGGGCTTGTCTATGTCGCCGCTCACGGCAATGTTGCGGGCAATGGTGTCGGCAAAGATGTAGCCGTCTTGCATCACCGCGCCGCACTGCCCGCGCCACGCCCGGCTCGAAAGGTTGCGCAGCGGCACGCGGTCAATGGCGATTTCGCCCTGCTGGGGCTGGTAAAACTTGAGCAGCAGTTTTACCAGCGTGGTTTTGCCGCTGCCGCTCGGCCCCACGATGGCGGTGGTTTTGCCGTGCGGAATGGTAAACGAAACGTTGTCGAGGATGAGCGGCGTGTCGGGGCTGCCGTAGCGGAAACTCACGTTGCGCAGGGTGATGTCGCCGCCCTCGGGCACGAGGTAGCTTTCGGCAATGCTCGCGTCCTCGTCGTGCTTGCCGTGGATTTCCTGCAAGCGTTCCAAACTCAGCCAGGCATCCTGGCCCTTCTGCACGATTTCAATCAGTTTCAGGAAAGGCCCGTTGAGCTGCCCGATGATGAACGAGATAGCGATGAGCATCCCGAAGGTAAGCGTGCCGTCGAGCACGGCGGTGGCGGCCCAGAAGGTGATGAGGATGTTTTTGAGTTGGTTGAACACCTGCGAGCCGGTCATCTGGTACTGTTCCAGTTGCAGGCTGCGCTGTTTGGCCCGGAATATCTTGGCCTGCTGGCCTTCCCACTTCCATAGCTTATCGGTTTCGCAGTTGTTGAGTTTTATCTCCTCAATGCCCGTGATCAGTTCGAGTTCGCTGGTGTTGCTGGCCGCAATGGCGTTGAACAGCTTGTAGTTGGCCACCTTGCGGCGGCGCATGAACAGCAATATCCAACCAGTTTGCAGGGTGGTGCCCACCGTGAAGATGATGAAAATGGGCCCGTTGTAAACGGCGATGATGGTGCCGAAAACAATGATGTTGAACAGCGAAAACAACACATCCAGCGAGGAGGTGGTCAGAAACTCCTCAATGCGCTGGTGGTCGCGGATGCGCTGCTGCAAGTCGCCGATGTTCTTGGCATCGAAAAAGCCCAGCGGCAGGCGCATCATCTTGGCCAGGAAATCAAGCACCAGCGCAATATTGACGCGCACCGAGAGCATGAGCAGAATCCAGTCGCGCACCACGTCTATGAAAGTAGATCCGGCAAACACGCACAACTGCGCGATGAGCAGCGTATAGACCAATTCGCGGTTTTGGTTGCCCACGCCGTAATCAACCATGGCTTGGGTGAGGAACGGTGTGATGAGGCCGATCAGGCTGGCCGCCAGCAGGCCGTAGCCCAACTGCACCAAGTATTTGCGGTAGGGCTGGAAATAGCGGTACAAAAAACGGTAGGTGGGGGCCGCACCAGCGGGGCGGGGCTTGGCTTCGTCGGGGTCTTGCTCATAAAATTCCGGCACGGGTTCGCAGAGCAGCACCAGACCCGTACCGATGGCACTGGCCCAGTAAGTCATGAACTCATCGGTGGTATAGGTGGCCAGCCCGTGGGCGGGGTCGGCCACGCACACGCGGCCAGGGCGGCCATTGCGGCCGGGTTTGATGTCGTGCACTACCAAGAAATGATCCTGCCGCCAATAGGCAATGCAGGGCAAGGGGGCTTCTTCGGCCAGTTGCTGGTAGGTGACTTCGGCGGCGTAGGTGCGCAGGCCTATTTTCTCGGCTCCGTAGGCCAGCCCGGCCATCGAAACACCATCACGCTCCAAGTATGAGTGTTCGCGGAGGTAGTCCAGCGAGAGGTGTTTGCCGTAGTGGTGGGCAATCATTTTCAGACACGTCGGACCACAGTCCTTCATGTCCATCTGGAGAAACGCCTTGAAACGGGGTTTGAACATAGGGATGATTCGGGGAAGCGGCGCGGCGGGGTTTGTACGAATCTGGAATACGGACTTTCAGGTACTCATGCAATTGGTTGTCAGTGATTTTTCCATTCCAAAGTCCGCATTCTGAACTCCAAGTCCGCATCAGTCCATCGGAAGGGGAACCATCCGGCTGTCTTTCATCACCGACAGCACGATTATGGGCTTCAACCGGCTGATGTTGTCGAATTTGCTGATTTCGCCCGTGACCAGTGCCTGGAAGGAGTGCAGGTCGCGGGTCGCGATTTTGAGTAGGAAGTCCGACAAGCCGGTGGTATGGTGGCACTCCACCACTTCGTCAAGTTCGCCGATTCTGGCCAAAAAGGTTTCCGTTGACTCGCGGCTGTTGCTTGATAGCGAAATCTGCACAAAAAAAGGGGTTCCCAGTCCGGCTTTCTCTTGGTCAACGTGGGCGTAATAATACTTAATGAAGCCATTGCTTTCCAGTTTTCTCACCCGCTTGAACACTCCAGTCAGCGACAAGCCGGTTTTTTGCGAAAGGTAGGCGTTGGTCAGTTTGGCGTTGTGCTGCAGCAGGTGCAGCAGCCGGTAGTCTGTTGTGTCCAGTTTTGCCATAGATGACGGTTTGTAAGTACTTGGACGAAATAAAACGGCACTATTTTAAACTATAAGTATTTGAAAATCAGCGTTTTAAATGAAATCTTAATGTCAACTGATATTGCATGGG
>JAYWIH010000177.1:0-7253 GCA_043789005.1 Sphingobacteriales bacterium | reverse complement strand
ATTCCCCACTGTTGAGTCACATTCTCAAATGTCAGGTCGCCCCTGTTGCGGAACGCGTAGTTGGTGATTTTGACCGCCGGGATTTGTTCGATCAACATTTCCTTGGAAGACAGGCTACCCATTTCCCCCCGATAAGCGATGAAATCCTGATCAGTCACATCTTTTGGAAAGCCGTTGGTGATAATCAGGTCACGGTAGCCATCATTGTCAAAATCAACCACCATCGGAGTCCAACTCCAATCTGTTTCCAATATGCCAGCCATCATTCCTGTTTCGCTGAATACCGGTTCGCCACCATCCAATCCTTGGTTCATTTGCAAGGTATTCCGGGCGTACTGGTGCGAATAACCGAATAATTCATTGTTTTGGTAAGTCAGGTAATTATTGGCGGGAGTCATCATTTTCTTACGCCGATTCATTTCCGGCAACATATCCAAAGCAATTATATCCGCCAGCCCGTCATTGTTCATATCGGTCACATCGTTACCCATGGCCGAATAGGAAGTGTGTTTAAAATACCGACCTGCTTTATCAGTGAAAGTCCCGTTCCGGTTATTGACATACAGCAAATCATTGGTCAGGTAATCATTGGTCACATATATGTCTTTCCAGCCATCGCGATTAATATCGGCAATGTTCAAACCCAATCCGTAGCCTTCCATGCATATTCCTGCTTTTGCCGAAACATCAGCGAACACTGGATGCCCCAAATCAGCACTCCAATCGTTTCGGTACAGGCGGCTTGTGCGGGGCGACGATCCATCATTGATTTTTTCATGGTATTTATTCGGGAAACGCACATCGTTCATTACGTTCACCAATACATACAAATCCAAGTCGCCATCATTGTCATAGTCGAAAAATGCCGCATTGGTAGTGTGTGTGGTGTCAGCAATTCCATACTCGTGCGCCATTTCCTTGAAAATGGGGATGCCGTTTTTTTTAACACCTTGATTCACGTACAGCAAATTTGCCCTTTGGGATGCCATTTTCTTGGCGGACGAACTTGCGTATATATCAAGCAAGCCATCGTTGTTGATGTCAATGACAGATACACCGGTACACCATTGGCTTTTTCCATCAACGCCCGCCTTATCGGTGACTTCCTCAAATTTAAAATCACCTCTGTTAAGATACAGTTGGTTTTTGGTTGTGTTGCCAGTAAAATACACATCCACCAAATTGTCATTGTTAAAATCGCCCAAAGCCACGCCGCCGCCATTATAGATGTATTCAAAATCAAGCACGTTCATCGTGTCATTTTCAGCAATCCGGTTGGAAAAAGTGACACCCGTTTTTTTGGCGGAAATCTGAGTAAAAAGGTTCTTTTTCTCGCCGCACCCTATCAGGGAAATTGCCGCAGCAAAAGCAAGGATTAGTTTTCCAGAAGAAAAAATCCTGACGGTGTTTTTCAGAAACCATGTTCCAGCAAAATATGCAATCCATGCATACAACCGGGTTTCGCGCTTGAAAGACATACTATTTTGCATTATCAGATTCACTGTGGTTTCAGCAAAGAACCATTTGAAAAAATTTCACAACTAAGCGGCTTTACGGATATGGCCAACATAAAAAAGAGATGGCGAAATTTCGCCATCTCTTTTTTATGTTGGAAAAACCATCTTGGCTTACTGGGTATAGCCGGTATTCTGTTTCAGAATGTCGGCTCCCTGCAAGTCAATCTGACGCTGCGGAATCGGCATATACTCATTCTTGTTGGGCGTAAATCTGGCACCTCCAAAAGTATTGGCAAGTTTGCCGCTCTCAAATACAAGGTACGCATTTATCTCGGTTGCCGCTACGCCCCAACGCACCAAGTCAAAGAAGCGGTGGCCTTCGCCAGACAATTCGAGTTTCCGTTCGAAACGGACAGCCTTGGTTGCAAAGGCTTTGTCAGGCCAAGCGGAGGCATATTCACTGATGGTATAATTGGCGGCATCCGTGCCATCCGTTTTTTTCACGAAACCAGCCGGATTTGCAGATCTTTTACGCACCAAATTGACGTATTCCTGCGCTTTTGCCAAACTTCCCACTTCAATCTCAGCCTCGGCTGCCATAAGTAGCACATCCGCAAAGCGTATGACGTTGTAGTTCATGGCCGTGTAACCTTTAGTCCAAGAACTGCCATCCGTAAGTTTGCCTTCCTGAGCCTTGTAATAAATGAATTTCTTAGGTGCGTGTGGCCCTCCAAAAGACTGGTCGCGAATCCAGTCTTGACCTGGATGCGGACCCCAATCCAGATACGGAATGCCACGACGGCCAATGGAATGGTCGATACGCGGGTCAAGTGTTCCTGCATCTGGTACAAAAGCATCTTTGGACTGCAAGCCCTGATCCGTTTTCACTTGGTTGGCTGGCAGGTTGTATGATCCATCCAATAATGGCAAACCACCGGCAGTGCGGAAAGAATTGGCCATTTCAAAACTTGGCTGGAAGAACCCGCAGCAACCGGCAGGACCGCCATTGTAAGGGAAGTTCAATACGAAGTCGGGGTTTGCATTATCGGCACTGCCCGTGTTAGCGGCGGCTTGAATGGCAAAAACGGATTCTTGGCTGTTATCGGATTCGGCATTGAACACGTCGGAATATTTTTCCAAGAGTCCGTATTTCTTTCCGTTCGTGGTTTGTCCCTGGTCTATTACCGTTGTGAAAAGCGTCCGCGCATCGGCATATTTTTTCTGGTAAAGGTAGGTCTTGGCCAAGTATGCTCCGGCCGCCCATTTGTTGGCCCGGCCAGCGGCAGCCTGTTTTTCGGGCAGGTTGTCGTATGCGAATTTGAAGTCGGCCTCTATTTTCGGCCATATTTCGGCCTCGTTGGTCACTTTATCCGCGCCGGCCGCGTAATCCACCGTTTCATCCACAAAAGGCACTTTATTGAAAATCTTTCTGAGTTCAAAGTAATAATGCCCCCTCAGAAAGCGGGCCTCACCCAATATTCTCTTCTTGTCGGCATCCGATATGTCTTTTGATACGGAGGCCACCCTTATTGCACCATTGCTCCGTGCAACCCCTTCAAACATGCCCCGCCATTTGTCGCCTACCGGTCCGTTTTCCGGCTCCACTTCAAAGCGTTGTACAGGCGTAGCTACGGCTTGGTCTCCGGCGTTGCTGCCTTTGTTGGCATCTCCGCCAACAATGCTGCCCCAAAGCCAGTTGGACGAACCACTGTACCAGCCTGCCGCGCGGCCGTTCAAGGGGGCGTAAGCCCCAATCAGCAAGCCCTCAATACCTTTTGCGGTGCCAAGGGTTTCTTCCGTCAGTTGTCCCGTCACCGGAACGTCCAGAAAACTATCCTTGCAGGCAAAAGTACCCAACATAACCGCCGTGATTGACAGCATCGCGGTTCTTTTTCCGAATATGTTTTTCATACCGTTGATTTTTTTAATTGGTTTATTTTTCAATTGAAAAGGATTTGTTCCAGCGGAATGTTTCAAAAAAATCGTGTGATTTGTTTGAAACATTCCGCCGGGAAGGAATCAAAAGCCGAGATTGACACCAATGTTGAAGCCTCTCGTAATCGGGTAGTTGCCTATGTCAATGCCAAGGCTTGTGTCAACCGCACCACCAACTTCAGGATCCTGTCCCGAATATTTCGTAATGGTGAAAAGGTTGGTGGCTTGTAAATAAACCCGTGCCTTGGAAAAACCCAACTTGCTTAGAAGGGTTGGCGACAGGTTGTAAGCCACCTGAACGTTTCTCAACCGCATGAACGACCCATCTTCCACATAATAGGAGTTGGAAGAGTTGTTGGTGCTGAAGTTGGACACGTTTTCGAAAATCGGAACCGTGTTGCCGCCGCCAGTGGTAGTCCAAGAATCAAGGACATTCCTGCTAATGGCCGCCCCCGTGAATGAAGGGTAGAAATCGGTGTACCACTTCTCAAACCGGTAAATCTCAGCTCCCAACGATGCGTAAAGGAAGGTTTCGAGTTCAAAATTGCGGTAGGTGAGTTTCAGGTTGATGCCGCCGGTGAAGGCCGGAACAGGGCTGCCCAGAAAAGTACGATCGGCGGGGGTGATGACTCCGTCACCATTCACATCAGCAAAGCGGAAACGACCCACACCGTTAGGCTTTGTATCGGTGAGTTTGGCGGCATCCTCGGTCTTGAGCACGCCGTCCTGTTTTGGAGCCGCATCAATTTCCGCTTGTGTCTGGAAAAGCCCGGCCACCTTGTAGCCGAAGAAGGATGCTATGGGGCCTCCCACGTCATTGCGGATCAATGATCCGATGCGGGAGCCACCGGCAGGGAAGTTCAGAACGCCGGGAGCCAGTGAAGTGATTTGGTTTTTGAGGAATGAACCGGTCAGGTCAACCTGATAGCCCAAGTCGCCAGTTATCTTGCCACGGTTGATGAGCAGCACATCAATGCCTTGGTTGAGCATGCTGGCGATGTTGATTGCCGGGTCGTTGGCCACTGGCCCAACTACCGCCGGGGTTTCCAAGGTGTACAACAAATCCGTGGTGTTCTTCCGCCACACATCAAACACCAATTCCAGTTTTCCATTCAGAAACGTACCGTCCAAGCCGATGTTGGTGGTAGTACTGGTTTCCCATTTGGCGTTGGGGTTGCCAATGCGCGACCGGTAGAAACCTTCGGCCGAATTCGAGTTGGATCCGGTGATATCGTACGACGACTGGCCCACGCTTGCCGCAAACAAACTGAATTGGTTGTTGGGATCCACGTTGTTCGAGTTGCCCATTTGTCCCCAGCCGCCCCTGATTTTCAAGTCGGTCACGAAAGGAATATTCTTCATGAATTCCTCACCCGAAATGCGCCAGGCACCGGAAACGGCCGGAAAAACGCCATAGCGGGTATTGGCACCGAAACGCGACGAACCATCGCGGCGCAGCACACCCGTTACAATGTATTTGTCACGGAAAGCATACTGAGCCTTG
This sequence comes from Sphingobacteriales bacterium, assembly GCA_043789005.1. Taxonomy (GTDB): domain Bacteria; phylum Bacteroidota; class Bacteroidia; order Cytophagales; family 172606-1; genus Xanthocytophaga. The sequence continues at coordinate 2,357 of JAYWIH010000177.1, read as the reverse complement.
CCAAACACCGAGAAGAATCTGGGCGCGAGGAAATTATTGCTGTTCACCACCCGGCCGGTGGCACTGGTGGTGGTCAGCGTAATATAGTTCGGGTCGACGGAAAAAGGGTTGATGCCAAAACCATCAATTGACCGGAAACCACCCGCCAACGCCTCCATACCAGCCAGCACATCCACCGAGTGTTCGCCGAACTTGCCCAGATACCTGGCCGTATTCGTGAAAGTCCAGTTGTAGCCGTATCCGGAACCCTCACCATACCCGAAACTGGCGTTGTTTTCGGAGTTTTCATAAGATTGCGGACTGAAGAAGTTGTAGTGGTAGTTGGAAATCCCGCCACCAATGCTGCTTCTGAGCATAAGTCCTTTGACCACATCCACCTCGGCATATATGTTGCCAAAACCTTGGGTGCCGTAATTCAGATTATCACCCTGCCGCTGCCGGGCAGCCACCGGATTGCGGGGATTGTTAAAGCCTTGCGCGGCCGTGCCTGCGTACCCGCCGAATTCATCATATACGGGTATGATGGATGGCATCCTGAAGGCAGCCAACACATCATTCTCATCCGCAGCTACACCACGCCCACCATTGCCTCCTATCAGACCCCTGGTTGTGCGGTAGGTAAACTGAATGTTTTCGCCGACGCGTATGTTTTTGCGCAGGTTGAATTCAGTATTGGCCCGGAAACTGTACCGCTTAAAATCTTGGTTCAGCAATATACCTTTCTGGTCTTGGGCGGACAAACTCACGTAATAACGGCTAAAATCGTTTCCACCGGCGAAGCTCAGGGTGTGCCTGCTGAGTTGTGCCGGCCGCGTCACTTCCTTCCACCAGTTGGTTCCCTCCTTGTTTGCCCTGATTACTTGGTAAATACCTCCGGCACCCGGATTGATATTGTACTTCAACCGCTCCGCTGCTAAGTCCACGCCTCCAGTCACGCCGGAAGCACTGCCCACCCGCAAAAACTCGGGCAGAACCGGCGTTTGTCCCTTTCCGTACTGCGGATGGTCGAACACGGGGGTCTTTCCCAGTTGGAATGCCGTGTTGCGGATGGCGTTCCAAGTCCAATCCGCAGTTTCCTGAGGATTCAGTATGCTGTTGGGATTGCCGGTGGTGGTTGTGCCATATACGCCGTCATAGGTTATGGCCAGTTTTTTGCCTGAAGCTTTTCCTTTTTTGGTCGTGATGACAATCACCCCATTGGCGGCGCGTGCCCCGTAAATGGAAGCCGACGCGGCATCTTTCAACACCGTTGTGGACTCCACATCGTCAGGCTGTACGAAATCAGAAGACCCTGCCGGAACCCCGTCAATCACATACAATGGCTCATTGCCGCCAAAGGCACCAAAACCCCTGATACGTACAATGCTGGTTGTACCCGGCTGCCCGTTGCTGATAACCGTGACACCGGCGGCACGCCCCTGCAACTGCTGCTCAATGTTTCCGGAGGGAATTGCCACAATATCCTTTGCTTTGACGGTAGATACCGCCCCCGTGAAATCGCGTTTGCTTTCAGTAGTATAACCCGTCACGACTACTTCTGACAAGGCTTGCAAGTCAGCGGCCAGTGTTACGTTTACACTACTCCGGTTTCCTACGGCTACTTCTTGGCTCAGGTAGCCGATGAAACTGAACACCAATGTGCTGTTGGCTGCATCAACTGCCAGTGAATAATTGCCATTGGCATCAGAAGTGGTGCCGCGGGTTGTCCCTTTTATGGATACACTCACTCCTGGCAGTGTGCTACCGTCCTCTTCGGCGGTTATTTTGCCGGTGACCGTATTTTGTGCCAGCGATGTTGCCACCGTACACAAAAACACCAGCAAAACCATCATTCCTGATCGTAGAGTATTTTGTTTCATACATTTTAAGGGGTTAGGATAATTGGACAAATTTGTTTTCTGGACGGTGCTATCAGGAGTAAACACCAAACTCTAAATATTGGCACTAAAGTAAGTTTTGGATTATTATAATCCAATATTTTATCGAAAAGATTTAATGAATGTCGGAGAATATCGCGTACAACCGCTCGTCCGGCGAATTTCCCGCACCGGGCAAACCACCCAAGGCAGCCCGCTGTCGACCCGGCCCATGCGCTGGCGGCGGGCGGGGGTTTGGCAGTTGAAAAAGATACTATTCTGACGCGTGTGGCCGGACTTTCCAAGTCCGGCGGGTCGGCGCGGGCGTTTTGGCTGGCGGGGTCGGTTTCGCTTTTTTGAAAGGTACTGTTTCCAAACATTTACCGGCCCGCCGAAACCCCGGCCGTGCGCCGGTTGCCCCTGGAATCAACAATCTCCACCGACTTTACCGAGGGCGTGAGGTGCAGCAACCGCGCCGACTGCGACTGGAACGAATGACCG
>JAYWIH010000176.1:0-29866 GCA_043789005.1 Sphingobacteriales bacterium | reverse complement strand
GCCAATTACAAGGATGAGTTGCAATCCTTGATTAATACTAATTTTCAAATCATCAAGCCCGTTCAAGCAAACTTGCAAACCTCTTTCAGTTGAGTATATTTTCCGGTTGGCTTTCCAATTGGAAAGCCAACCGCCCTTGAAAACGTTCATGTCAAATATCCAAATAATTATCCGGCAAATCCAGTTTTCGGGAAAAAGCCAACATTCGCAATAGCCGATGCCCGGTATCGGGGTTGCCGTCAATCGGTAGGCGGATACTTGTGGTTGTTGATTGTCCCCGCGAAAGCTTTCCAGCGGGCTGCCAGCGGCCAACCGCCGGAACCGGCCTGTGTGCCGCCCGAAAACCCGGGTTGCGGAAAGTCCGGGGTTTTGGCATTTCCGGGGATACTATTTTCCGGATGGCCAGGAACCGCCCATCCGGAAAGCGGCGGATTTCAGTGCCGGTGATTTTTTTTGGTCATTCGGTAAGCCGCCGTCACCAAACTTACATCCGGTTTTGGCTTTCGGTCGCCGCATTTAGTAACGCGGAGGGTTTTTGTGCGTATTGTGGCCGGTCTTTCTTCCCTCAACCCAACTTATTTTATCAGTCACCTTATGAAACCAACCCTTTTGTCTTTGCTTTTTTGCCTGTGCCTGTCCGTTGTTTCGTGCAAGCAAAACTCCGAACCCGGCCCCACCGGCGACCTCACCCCCACCAGTGCCGTATGCCAAGCTCCGGCGGCCATTGACATGGCCGGAGCCGTGCCCTTCGGCGACGGCACGCCCGGCAGCATCACCCAGGCAACGCTCCAAACGCTGATAAATAACGGCGGCAAAATCGTCTTCAACGGCGGGGCCGCACCCGTCACCCTCACCCTCACGGCCACGCTGCTCGTGGATGCCCGCAAGGAAGTCATCATTGACGGCAAAAACCTGCTGACCATCAGCGGCAACAATGCCGTGCGCATCTTCGACAAGGGCGCACCGGCCAACCAGGGTGAAGGCACGCTGTTTGCCATCCAGAACATGAGCCTCGTCAACGGCCGCACCGACGAGGGCTTGGGCGGGGCGGCCATCCGGGGCAACTTCTTCGGCTCGCTTAAAGTACACGGTGTGACATTCCGCGACAACCAGGGGCCGCTCTCCAACAGCGATGCCTGCGGGGCCGTGTGGACGGGCGGCTACAAGGAAGCCTCGTTCGCCAACTGCATCTTCAACAACAACCGGGCGGCCAACGGCGGCGCGGTGGGGGCCATCGGCTCGGGCATGAGCTTTGTCAACTGCCGTTTCGAGGGCAATGAGGCCACCGGCACGGGCGGCACCTTTGACAAGGGCGGCCAAGGCGGGGCGGTGTACGTGGACGGCACCTACCAGAACGGGGTCAACAACCGCCTGACGCTCTGCGGCTGCCAGTTCAACAACAACCGCGCCGGACACCAGGGTGGCGGCTTCAACGTGGTGCAGTACGACGGCAAGGGCGGCTCGGGCAGCATTGACAAATGCGTTTTCGAGAACAACCGCTGCGACAGGACGCTGGGCGGGGGCGTGTATTACCAGGATGGCGATTTGAGCATCACCAACTCGACTTTTGCGGGCAACACCGCACCGGGGCAGGGCGGCGGCATCTGGTACCTGAACGGCAACCTGACCCTGGCGAACTCCACCCTGCGCGGCAACAAGGCCGGTGACAACAAGGACGGCTTGGGCGGCGGGCTGTGCCTGTCGGGCGGCGGGCGGCGCGCGGTGGCCGTCACCAACTGCACCTTTGCCGAAAATCAGGCGGGCAACTTTGCCAGTGCCATTTTCAACGGGGCCAGCCTGACGCTCACCAACACGCTGTTTTACAAGAATCCCGTGGGCAACGGCTCGCAAGGCAACCCCTACGGCGGGGCGGTAATCAACAAGCAGTCCAACCTGACAGTTGGCGGCGGCAATTTCCAGTTCCCGGCCGGTTTCACGGGCCAGTACGGCACCGAGGCCCGCGATTGTTGGCTTACCGGCGCGGTACTCACCGACGATGCGCAACTACAGAATCTGGCCGACAACGGCGGCCCCACGCCCACCATGGCCCTGCCCGCCGGCAGCCCGGCCATAGGTAAAGGTGCCAGTGGCGCGCCCCAAACCGACCAGCGCGGCCGCACGCGCCGCAATCCGCCGGATATCGGCGCGTTTGAAGCAGTGCAGCAATAGACCCGACGCAATGCCACACCCATCAAGCCCGGTGCGTTATACTAACGCACCGGGCTTTTTTTGTTTCAATTGACCGCCAATTGCTTGACGGGAATGTGAATGAAAAGCGCCATGGCTGGCAAAAGACGTTTTTCCCGGAAACCCAAAAGCGGGCGGGAAACGGTATTTTCTCCAAGCCTCGTTTTTTCCAAAACCGGGGTTTGGGGTTTTTGAAACATACTGTTTTCTGGCAGGCGAATACCTTGGGAAAGGCAGCCATTTGAAGGCAAGTTGCCCTGACAATTGGGAAAAAATCTTAGGCGTGTATGGAAAACGCTAAAAACCACTTATTTGTAAAATGCCTCCGTAGTAGTTTTATGGCCTTAAAATAATGATTATGAAGCACATAGACTGCAAAAAAATATCCGCCGCATTTCTGCTCTGTGTGGGCTTGGTCTATTTACCCTTGCACGCGCAAAATTCGGTGGGAATCGGCACGGTAACGCCTAACCCAAAGGCGGTGTTGGAGTTGCAAGGCAATTCGCAGGGATTCCTGATGCCCCGGTTGTCCACTGCGCAGCGTATCGCGATAAACCCGCTGCCGGGCGACGACGGCTTGCTGATGTACGACAACACGCTGCGCGCATTCTGGTATTGGAATGGCAACGCGTGGCAACCTTTGGGCGGGGGCGGATCAACGGCCAAGGGAGTATGGCAGTCTGGCACGGGTGCGCCTGACAACAGCACGGGTCAGGAAGGCGACTTTTACTTCAACACCACCACCAAGGAACTGTTCCGCAAAAACACATCGGGCATTTACAACAGCCTCGTTGTGCTTGGCGACCAATTCTGGCAGAGCGGTGGCCCCACCAACACCTACACCAACCGCAAGGTGGGCATCGGTGTGAGCAGTCCCGTGCGGGCATTGGAAGTTGATGGCGGCATTGCCTCCTCCCGGTTGGCGGGCAGTGGTTCCCGGCTTTTGGTTACCGACAATGCCGGGGAGATTTTACCGCTTGCCGCCACCCACCAACTTGGTTTCTTGAAAAACGATGGGTTGGGAGGCTTGTCTTGGCAGGATATGAGTGCGATTGACTATACCGCCGGATCGGGCATTATGGTGGACAAGCCCAACCGGCTCATCATCAATACCGGCGACCGGAACGCCGACGACGACATACTGGTTGGTTCAACAGCTGGTGGCGACCTGCAAGGAACCTACCCCGACCCCACCATCAGGAACAACGCCGTCGCCACGGCCAAAATCGCGGACGGAGCCGTTGCCACCGCCAAAATAGCCAATGGCAGCGTGACCGCAACAAAAATCGCCCCCGGTTCGGCGGGCACGCAATTGATTACGGATGGCAGCGGCCAAGTGGCTTGGGTGGCTTCCACCATCATTCCCCTGCAAGCGGGTGAAATCACGGTCGGGGCGGGTAGCGGCGTGACCAACAACGTGGTGCCCTATCAGGATGTGACCTTGGGAGCCGATGGCAAAACCACCGTCGTGAAACTCCAAGGCAATATAGTCAATGCCCAATATCCGTCGGCAAACCAAGTGCTTACTTGGAACGGCACGGAATGGGTGGCGCAGGATGTGCCTGCCCCCGCCTTGGCCGACAACAATATATGGGTGGGCAGCACTGCTGGTTCGCCCGTTGCCAGAAAAATGCAGGATTTGTCGCTCAATTCCACCAATGAAATCGTGGTTTCCGGCTTGCAGAAAAATCCGGTGGATAATGCGGCACTGACAGCGATAGATGCCAATAAAGTCCTGACGTGGAATGGCTCGAAGTGGGTGGCCAAGGCTTCGCCATCCTCGCTGCCCGGCGTTGTGTTGGAAGCTCTGGACTACTTTACCCCGCAAACCCGCTATTACAGCGTTGACCCGGTGGACTTTGTAAGCATTAACGGGGACTACCATTTGAATTATGAAAGCCCGCAGGCCATTTCCGCGAGGGCCGAGGATAACAAGGAGGTTTTCATGGCGGCCCCCTTGCACCTGCCGCACGGCGCGGTAATAGTCCAACTGGATTTCAGCTATCTTGACAATAACATTGAAGACATGTATTTCTCCTTTGTGAGGGGCGATGGCATGGGCACCGCCACACCGCTTGCTTCGGCCAGCAGCAGTTCGGCTTCCAACAGCTACCAAAGCATCCCGCTGAAGTATGCGGAAACCATTGACAATGCCCAGTATTCCTATAAGGTCATCGTGCGGGTAAAGTCCAAGGACGACCATCGGGTTGGGCGGGTCAAGGTTACCTATACCGTCACCAAGCCGGATTGAGCACCTTTAAAAAACGCGTTTCAAAAATAGTATGTTTCAAAACCGCAAAACCCCCCTTCTCTTACTAACCGCCTGCTGGCTGGCGGCGGCACCGCTGTTTGCGCAATTTGCGAACCGGGGCCAAACCATATTCATTGCCGGCAATACGGATGTGGCAATCCAAGGCGATGTTTTCAATGACGGACCGGTTACCAACAATGGCAATGTGCGCATTACCGGCAATGCATTCAACAATGCCGGTGCGGTTTTCACCAACAACCAAACGCTTCTGCTCAGGGGCGATTGGACCAACACCGGCCGGTATGAGCCGGGCAGTGGTGAGCGGTTTGTCCTGAACGGCGGCAACCAGTCGGTGAGGCACGGCGGGCAGCAGTTCGGGCGGCTGGTAGTCCGGGGCGGCGGCGAGAAATTCCTTGAAGAAAGTGCAGTAGTCGAACGGCAGTTGGTGTTGCGCCGGGGCTTGGTCACACCAAGTTTGTCCGCCCGATTCCTGCTGCGCGGCAATGTCCTCATTGACAGTGCCTCCACCGATTCGTACGTCAATGGCGAACTTTTCGTGGAAGGCCGCGCGGCGCGTTTTTATCCGGTCGGCAACCCGGATGGCTATGCCCCGGCGTGGCTTGAAGCGGACGAAGCCGCAACGAAAGACGACTTGGCAGTGGGAATGCGGGTGACAAGGGCAAATGATGCCAACAAAATCCTGCCAGATTCGAGTTTAGACCGGGTTTCGGCAATCCGGTATTGGGCCATGAACACGAACGGCGGCACATCGGTGGCCCGCGTGGAACTGAGCATCCTGCCAGATGAAAACTTGGCCAGCCTTGATTCGGTGGTGGTGGCGGCTCTCGACGAGAATCAAAAAGGCGCATTCCGCAGCATCGGGCAGCGGAATATCGGCAATATGAACAGCATAGCCACCGTGAGAAGCAATGACTATGCCAATGCCCGGCTGCTGGCGGTGGGCGTGATGGCATCGCCGGACAAATCGGGCTTGGTTTACGTGCCCAACGCCTTTGCCCCGGCCTCGGCAAACAGCAACGAAAACGTTTTCAAAATCTACGGAACCAACCTTGAACCCAGCAGCCTGCGGCTCACCATTTACAACCGCTGGGGCAATGTGGTGTTCGGCAGCCGGTCGTTTGACCAGATTACCGGGTCGGGATGGGATGGCCGCAACCAAAACACCCGCGACGAAGCGGTGCCGGGCGTGTACACTTACACACTGGAAGGCGGCTTTAAAACTGGCAAGACTTTCCGGAAAAACGGAACCGTGACGCTGATCAGGTAAGGCAGGTTCGGGCTTTTTGAAAGATACTATTTTGCGCACCACAGCTCAGACACTGCGTGTCAGACCGGAAGGGGAAATCGGCTTTTGGATAAATCGGCAGGTTTGAACTTTCGGGAAGATACTATTTTGCGGAATAAAACAAAGCCGGTTTTTTAACGGAAAGCGGCAAACAACCAGCAATTCAACACTCATGGGATTTCGGATTCTACTCGCTTTTCTTCTTGGAATATCCGTTCCGCACTTGGCCAGAGCGCAGGATCCGAACTTCTCGCAGTTCTACGCCGCGCCCCTGTACCTGAATCCGGCGTTGGCGGGTGCTGAAAAAGACGCGGCCTTTTCGGCTGTTTACCGTTCGCAGTGGCGCAGCCTTGGCTTTCCGCAACAGATAGGGCAGTTTTCGGGCATCATTCCGCTCCACAACTCCAATCACCCGCTCATGCAGCAGGGCGGCATCGGGTTTGCGGTGTACAACGATGCGGCGGGCGAAAGCAACAACTTCCGCACCACGGGCGTGCAGGCCGGAGCCGCCTACAACCTGCCGCTCACCGGAGATTTGTCGCAGGTGCTCAGTTTCGGGATGCAAGTGGGACTAATCCAGAAAAGCATTGATTTTGAAGCCCTGCGCTGGGGTTCGCAATACGAGCCTATGCGGCCGTATTTTGGCTTCAACCCGGCCATCACGCCTTCGCTGATTCAAAATAACGGATTGAAAGACAGGATCTTATATCCGGTCATTCATTCGGGCATTGTCTGGCATTTCAATCCGGCAAGCACCCTGTTTTCGCGTCCGTTCAGCGGTTTCGTGGGTTTTTCGGCTTCCAACATGAACCGGCCCAACGAGTCGCTGATCCGGGAGGGCGGCAGCCGCCTGCCCGTGCTTTGGCGTTTGCAAGGCGGCATGACTTACGAAATCACCCAGAAAATCGGGCTGCTGCCCAACCTGCTTTGGATGCGGCAAAACGGCCTTGACCAAATCAACATCGGCACGTACGTGTCTTACAAACTGACCGATGCCGCCACCCGATTTGCGGCGCAAGCCATGCTGGGCGGCTGGTACCGGGTCAATGATTCGTTTGTGATGGCGGCGGCACTTACCAATGCAAAATACACGCTCGGCTTCAGTTATGACATCAATACTTCCTCGCTGCGCTATTCCACGCACGGACGCGGCGCGTGGGAAGTGTCGCTGACCCGGCGCATCATCAAGCACAACAAGGCCCGGCGTTTTGCCACGCCACTGATTTAATACACACCGGGCTGCCAAAATAGTATGTTTCAAAAAGCTGAAAGCCCCGTCTTTAGCGGGGGCCAAACCCACCCCATACCGTAAACCGACAAGTGAGTTGAAACGAATTGACCCGCATTTCCTGGTTTTCCTGGCGGCACTTGCCTTCTGCCTGCCACCGCATTTTTGCGCGGCGCAGAAAGCAAAATCCGTGCGGGCCGCCCTGCCCGCCGCCCAACAGGCAAACGCGGCCCTTTCCAAGGAATCGCGGAAACTGTTGCAGGTGGCTGATATGTATTCCAAAGCCGAACAATATGCCCAAGCCCTGCAATACTACGCGCAAATATCCCTGAAACACCCCGATGACCTGTATGTTTGCTACCAGTTGGGCGAGTGCCACCGGCATTTGTTCAGCTACACTTTGGCCGAGGCGGCGTATGGCAAAGTGAGCTACGCGGACACGGACACCTATCCGAAAGCCGTGTTCTACTACGCCCTCATGCAGAAGATGAACGGCAGGTATGCCCATGCCATGCAGGGCTTCGACAGTTTTACCAGAAACGCCGCCAAGCTGGACGAAGCAAAACTGCCCGGCAAAAAACAGTGGCTTGACCGCGCCAAACTGGAACACGAAGGCTGCCAGTTTGCGTTGCTGCGCGAAAAATTCGCGCAGGGCGATTTCGGTTTTGCGGCCATGGCGGCTCCCGTCAGTTCGCCCGCCCACGACTATGCCCCCATGCTGGCGGGCAGCGACAGCGTGCTGCTGATTACCTCGGGGCGCAGCGACCGTAAAAAACCGCTCGACGGCCGGCTGGGCGAAGGCTTCAGCGATTTCCACCGGTACGCACGCCAAACCGACACGACCTGGGCCGCCGCCACCGACAAGCTGCTGACCATAAACACGCAATGGAACGATGGCACGGGCTGCCTCAGTGCCGACAGAACCCGGTTTTACTTCACCAGTTGCCAAGGCTCGGACGTGAACTGCGCGATTTTCGCGACCGAGTACAAAAACAGCCGCTGGCAGAAACCCGTGCGGCTCAATGCCCACATAAACCAACCGGGCGGCGATTCGCGGCATCCGGCACTGTCGCCGCGCGGCGATACGCTTTATTTTGTCTCAGACCGGGCGGGCGGCTTTGGCATGAACGACATCTGGAGGAGTGTGCGAACCGGCAAAAATGACTGGAGCCAGCCCGTCAATCTGGGAAACAAGGTGAACACGGCACAAAACGACATTTCGCCTTTCCTGTATCACGCCGCAAACCAGTTGTTTTTCGCTTCCGACGGCTGGTTGGGTTTGGGAGGACTTGACATTTACTACACGAGCCTGTCGGACAATACCGGCAGACAAGCCACTAATCTGGGACCGCCTTTCAACTCCAACCGCGACGATGCGTTTATGGTTTTGGGCAGTGAAAAGGGGTTTTTGGCTTCCAACCGCGAGGGCGGCATGGGCAATTTTGACATCTACACGTTTTTCAACAAGAGCCGCTATGTTGAACTGCTTGCCTTGAGCAAAACCAAGGAAACACTGCGGCCCGACTTGGCATATTTGTCCGAATTCGAGTTTGAATACCTGCCCGATGCCCAGAAACTGCTGCTCGACCGGCTGGTTGGCAAGAAAACGGCGGGCAAGCTGTACCAGACGGATATGCCGCTTACTGAAGAGGAAAAACACTTCCACGCCCGCCTGTCGGCCGCCGAGCAGGAACGCTTGGAACGGATGACCAACACGCTCTTCAGCCGGCGGGATACGGCGGCGCTGAAAGCGGAAGACGATTACCAGTACGGAAAACTGCTTGCCGAGGAAGACAGGCAGCGGATAGCGCGTTTTGCCGAGGCTTACCGCATGGCCCTGCGCGATGGCGAAGCCCCGAAGATTGGCCAGAGCGACGGGCATTTTTACGAGTCGCTCACGCACGAGGAACGCCACCAGCTCCACCGGCAAATCGCCGCCCGCCTGGGTGGCCGGACTGGTGCGGATGCGGCGGGGCTGCTGGACGAAGACGGGTATTTCTACGAACAACTGTCGCCTCAGGAAAAAGACCGCATCGCACGCATGGCCGCTGCCCGCCACGCGGCTCGGCTCAATGCGCACGACGAAGGTTTCAGGGACGATGACGCTGATTTCTATGCAAAATTGCCGCCCGACGGAAAGGAACGCCTCGACCGGATTCTTGACCGCTGGATGCGCGGTTTGAGACAGCCGCTGGACTCCAACGCCCTGTCGGCCGAAGACGGGTATTTTTACGCGCAACTCTCTGCCGAGGAAAAACAGCGGCTCAACCGGATGGCTGCCGCCCGGAACGCGGCGCGGATGAACGGAACAGATGAAAAATTCCACAGCGAAGACCAATCGCATTACGACAAACTGCCGCCCGATGAAAAAGACCGGTTGAACCGCTTTGCAGCGGCGTGGATGGTGCGCAACCGCAGCAACGCCGACGGGTCGCTGCTGTCGGACGAAGACTTGTTCCGGTACGAGCAACTCACGCCCCAGGAAAAGGAACGGCTTGAGCGGATGGCCGCCGCCCGCCACGCGGCCCGCCTGAACGGAAAAGACGGGTCGTTTTCTGAAGCCGACCAGTATTATTACGAATCACTGTCGCCCGCCGAAAAGGCACGTATGGGTCGCCTGATGCGGGCACGGGCGGCGGCGCAAGGCCTTTTTGGCGAGGCCGCGCTGCTGGCCGGGAGCAATGAGGAATTTGCCTTTGCGCGGATGCCGCTGGAAAATAGTATCTTGGGAAAGGGGCAAACCCGCCGCCGGATTGGAACCAAGCTGACGGCCGATGAATCCATGATCAATGGCACCACCGCTGATGATGCACTTTCCAAGCTGAATGCCTCTTGGCTGGGCAAATACAAGGAAGTGACGCTGTCGGGCAGGCTGATGGATGCGCAAACCAACCAGCCCGCCGCCGGGTTGCTGCTGCCGCTGGTGGACCGAAAAGGCAAAATCGTGAAGACCACTACCACCAACGCCGACGGCACGTTCCAATACCTGAACCTGCCCTTGTCTGAGGATTTGCGCATCCGCATTGAAACGCCGCTCACCTTAATGACCGATTCGCGGTTGCTGTACGTGGAGGATATGCAACTGACAGCGCACAAAAATACCAGCACTGCCAGTGTTTCCACCCCGGCTTATTTCGATTTTGACAGCTATGTGCTCAAAAGGACAACGGGAAGGTTGCTGGACAGCCTTGTGGAATATTACCGCCAGAATCCCGCCATCCAGATAGAACTCAACGCCTTTGCCGACGAGGTGGGTTCGGAAGACTACAACCTGCGGCTGAGCAATAAGCGGGGTTTAGCAGTGCAGAAATACCTGGTTGGCAAGGGCGTGTTGCCGGGCAGCATTGTCATCTATGCCCGTGGGGAAACCAGCATGGGCGGCAAGGTACCTAACCGCACCGCGCCGCGCCGCAATGCCGCCCAGCGCAAAGTGAGTATTGCCATTCAGGATACGGCAATTGAAAACCGGCTGAACAGCGAGACATTTGTGATACTGCCCGAAACCGAACTGTCGGTGATTTCCGGGAAAGTGAAGGTTTCCGTTGCCGAATTGCGCAAACTTAACGGCTTCAAAACCGACACCGTGGAACCCTACCGCCCGATCAGAATCCGTTGAGAAATACCGGTTTGTAAAATAGTATGGCTGGAAAAGGCCAAACCCAAAAGCCTCCGAAAGAGGGGGCTTTTGAAACTCCTCCCCCCTTCGGGTCTGGGGGCAGAATAGTATCTTCCAAAAACACCAAACCCGCGCTATTTGTCGGAATTTCGCAAATCGATATTGTGGAAGTAAAAGACCCGGAAGGCGTGCGTGCTTCGGTATCGGTTTCCGGCGGCCAGTTGCTGGAACACGTTCATGTAGCCGAACTGCAGGTTGTCGTGGGCGTTGAGGTGGTAGGCGAATCCGGCAAAAAACCGGTTCTGGTCGAAAGTGTTGTACACGACTTCCTTGCCGAAATTGACAAACACTTCGTTGCTCACCACACCCGACAACGTGCGCGGCGCAAAGGCCTGCTTGCTCAGCGGCACGGAAAGCAGGAAATTGTAGCGCAGCCGGTAGTTGAAATTGTAGCCTTCGGCCAGTTCATCATCGCTTTTGATCTTGCGCCGGAACCGCTGCTCAAACCGCAGCCATTGCATGGTTCGCAGCTTGGCATATTTGGTGTGCCACTGCAACTGCTGCCACGGGCGGTGTTCGGGTTGCGAGATGTTGCGGTGGTTATCAGACGGGAAAAAGTTGACAAAAGCGTATCCGGCGGTGAGTTTGGTATTGTCGGCCAGGTAATACGTCAGCCCCACGCGGCCCAGTGCCACCGCCAAATCTCTGGCAAAATCCTCTTTGGTGCGCAAATGGACATCCAGCCAAACGCCCCATTTGTCGGAAAAACGAGTCTGGTTGAAATATCCCAGCCATACTTGTTCCACATTCGCGGTTTGCTTGGTGGGTTGCGCGGCTGCCAGCGAAGCCACCATGAAAAGCACCATCAATACGTACGGTTTTCTCATAAATCAAGGGTTTGAAAACAGTATCTTTTGAAAAGCCCAAACCTGCCCCGGCTTTGGTGAATCCCTTGAAAAAAGCCGTTCAAACCAACCGAACCGCGTAAGCGGCCAGCCCGAACAAGGCACTGATGCTGACCCGGAGAATCATGTCCACCTTGAAGCGGTGCAAGGCCACAAACGACACGGCAATTCATGTCAGCGAGGCGTAGTCGGGATGCGCAAGTATGCCGCCGGGAAAAACCACCGCCCTGCTCAGGTAAATGGTCAGGTTCAGGATCACGCCCACCACGGCGGCCGTCACGTAGCCGAGCAGTTGCTTCACCTGCGGGTCTTTTGCCCAACGAGTTTTGTGGCGGCGGAACAAATGTAAATATACTTTATACAATTCCTATATAGTTAATATAGAAATTGTTTTTTAGATAAACATGGTTCCTGAAGGGAAAAACCTTTGCCACGCCGGGCTGTGGGAATCATATAAACTCTGGCAAAGTTTTGAACTTTGCCAGAGTTGGCCACTGGCCGCTTTTTTGCCGGAATGCCTATTCGCCCTGCCCCAGCGAGTAGCCGCGCACGCCATCGAAGGTGTACAAGTGTTCGGTCTTGATGAAATCAAGCCCGGCGGCATCCACGCGTTGCAGCAGGTCAAGTATCCGCGCGTGGGTGATCGGGGCCGGCTCTTCGGCTTCGCCCACGTAGCGGCACCGCCAATGGTCCACGGTGAAGGTTTCGGGCATTCCGTCGGGATACACTTTCACGCCACGGCTCGAAATCATTTTCAGCCGCAAGCCTTCGGTTCCGAAGGTTTCCATGATCCGGCCCAAGTCGTCGGCCTTGCCCGTCCAGTCCAGAAATACATCCACGCCGACGAGTGCCTTTACCTTGCGTTTCTGCAAGCTCAACGCCGTCGGGTGGATTTCCTTGGGTGCATCCTTGTAGCTGACCGCCTTGAAATGGTGCGGCAACTGGCCTAGGCGCGCAATCACCGCATCGGCAAACTCTTCGGTGCCGGCGCGTTTCTTGGATACGCCTTCCTTGTAGATATCGCCCGTATGGATGCCCGATTCAATGGCGCACAGCCACGCGTTGTGGATTTTGGCGGCCACTTCGGGCTGGCCGATGTGTACCAGCATCATGATGGCACCGTTGAGCAGGCCCGACGGGTTGGCAATGCCCCGGCCCGCAATGTCGGGGGCCGAACCGTGGATGGCCTCGAACATGGCGCACAAATCACCAATGTTGGCCGAGCCGCCCATGCCCACCGAACCGGCAATCTGCGCGGCAATGTCCGAGATAATATCGCCGTAGAGGTTCAGCGTCACAATCACGCCAAAACGTTCCGGCTCGTCGGCCAGCAACGCCGAGCCGATGTCAATGATCCAATGTTCCTTTTCAATGTCGGGATATTGCTCGCCCACCTCATCAAAAACCTTGCGGAACAGGCCGTCGGTCATTTTCATGATGTTGTCTTTGGTGAAGCAGGTCACCTTTTTGCGGCCATAGGCGCGGGCGTATTCAAAGGCGTAGCGCACGATTTTCTCACAACCGGGACGCGAGATTATTTTCAGGCATTGCACCACTTGGTCGGTCTGCTGATGTTCGATGCCCGCATACAAATCCTCTTCGTTTTCGCGCACAATCACCAAGTCCATTTTCGGGTGGCGGGTGTCCACAAACGGATGGTACGCCTGCACGGGTCGCACATTGGCATACAGGCCCAGTGTTTTGCGGGTAGTCACGTTCAGGCTCTTGTAGCCGCCGCCCTGCGGTGTGCTGATCGGTGATTTAAGGAAGACCTTGGTGCGGCGCAGGCTCTCCCAAGACGCATCCTCAATGCCCGCCGACACGCCGCGCAGGTACACTTTCTCACCGATTTCAATCACTTCCGGGGCAATCTGGGCACCGGCCGCGTCCAGTATTCTGAGTACGGCACGCATGATTTCCGGCCCGATGCCGTCGCCGTATGCCACTGTGATGGGGGTTTTATCTGCCATGGGTTGAAGTCAGTTGAGTGAAAAAAATCGCTTGTCGCCTTCAAATAACCCACTCATTTTCGGGAAAAGCAAAAGCCGGGGGTTTGGCGTTTTTGAGACATACTATTTTGCCGAGCCAAAATACGTCCCGCCGTAAGTCCGGCTGGCCAGTACAACGCAACGCGCAACGCGCCGAGGTGCATGGGTTCGAACCGGCCTCCAAAGGGTCATGAACCGGTTGCAACCGCGCAAGGGCCGTCCGCACGCAGCGCCGACCCGCGAAAACCCGGCGGAGAATGGTTTTTCCACCTTCGCCAAAGCTGCGTACCTTTGCGCGTGCCAACCCAAACCGCCCGACCATGGAGATTTCACTGGGCATTCCTGCCCTCATTTTTCCCGCCATCTCGCTGCTGATGCTGGCCTACACCAACCGGTTTTTGGCCGTGGCCTCGCTAATCCGCAGCTTGCACGCTCAATACCAAGATGACCACGACCCCAAACTGGTGGCCCAGATCGGCAACCTGAGGCGGCGCGTGAAACTGATTCGGAATATGCAGGCCATTGGCGTGCTGAGCCTTTTCCTGAGTGTGGTGAGTATGTTTCTGGTGCTGGAAGGACAAACGGCCTGGGGCAAATACACGTTTGCCGCCTCGCTGATTGCACTGATGGTATCGCTGGGGTTTTCGGTAACGGAGATTTACCTGTCCACCACGGCCCTCGGCATCCAGCTTGGCGACATTGAGGAAAACCTGCCGCCCGAACTCGGCGAACGGCTGGCCAAGCGGATGAAATTCAAAAAATGAGGCAGGGTTTGGCCTTTTTGAAAGATACTATTTCCCTTGTTCCGCGTAATATTCCGCCACGCTCTCAATCAGGCGGCTGTGCCCGGCTTCAAGGACAATCAACTGTGCGCCGGGCACTTTGCCGAGCAGCCGCCGCATATTCGGGGCGGTGATGATTTTGTCGTATCGGCCCAGAAACACGACAACCGGAATCCGGTTTCCGTTGATTAGCGCGGCAATATAGTTCATGTCAAAGGCCAGTTCGCGGAACACCATCCACGCAAAATACACGCGGTGGCGTTTTTCGCGGGTGTCCATCTGGCTTTGGGCAAACCGCAGGATTCCCTTGTCCACAATCCGCAAGCGTCTCATCCACAAGGCAATATTCTGGAATCGCTTGGGCTTGGCGACCGTACTCCTGAAAACCCGCCGCGCCCACACCGGATACGTGGCAAGGCTGTACCAGAAGTTGGTCCTGATGCCATCGGGAGCCATGAGTATGATTTCGGTTGTGCGATTCGGGAAGTTTTCCAGCGTTGCCAGCACGAATTTGCCGCCCAAGCTGTAGCCCGCTAACGCAAACCGCCCGATTTTGTGTTCGGACAGGAATTGGGAGAGCATCTCTGTCCAAGCCTGCTTGGTGAGCGGGTTTTCCCGGTCGCCCCAAAAACTCTGTCCGTGGTAAAACAAATCAAACGAGTAAACTGTGAACCGGCCCGACAACTGCGCCGCCAACGGCCGCAAATGCGCACGGCTCTGGCCGAAACCGTGGAAAGCCAGCAGCACTTGGGTGCCGCTGCCGATGCGCGTGTAGTGCAGGCGGGCGTTGCGGTAATGGACAATTCCGGCAAGTAAATCGGTATCAGGCATGGAAACGGTTGGCGAAGCGGAGGGGAAAGTAGCGATTTGGGCAGCGGAAAGAAAATTATTTTTCAACCGCCTCCCCAAAAATCAGGTGGTATTTTCAACTGTGCGGGCGGAAAACAGCCCACGGTTTCAACCGTGGGAACATAGGAAGAATGTGGTTTCCAAGCCGTTTCAACGGCTTCGGCACGTGAGCGGGACACACCCGTTTTATCGCCGTACCCATAAGAACCCCGCCCCAAAAATAGTATCTTTGCAAAAGCCCAAACCTCCCCTGTTACCCATACGTTGAAAACCCTCGTTGTTGTTGGTGGCGGTGCCGCCGGATTTTTCTGCGCCGTCAATGCCGCCCGGCTGAACCGGAACCTGCGCGTAATCCTGCTCGAAAAAACCACCAAGCTGCTGGCCAAAGTCAAGGTTTCGGGCGGTGGCCGCTGCAATGTAACGCACAACTGCCCGTCGGTCAGTGAATTGAGCCGCAAATATCCGCGCGGGCAGACTTTTGTCAGGAAAGCCTTCGCGCACTTTTCCGTTGCCGACACCATCCGCTGGTTCCAGCAGCGCGGCGTGGAACTCAAAACCGAACCCGACGGACGGATGTTTCCGGTCAGCAACTCCTCGCAAACCATCATTGACTGCTTGCTGCGCGAAGCTGAATTGTACGGCGTGGAAATCCGCACGCAATGCGAAGTGCGGGAAATCGTGCCAACTAACGGCAAATTTGAAATAGTATCTTCCCAAAACGCCAAACTCACCGCCGACTTTGTGTGCGTGGCCGGTGGCGGCTATCCCAAAAAGGAAAACTTCGGCTGGCTCGGAAACCTGGGCCATAGCATCGAAGAGCCGGTGCCGTCGCTGTTCACGTTCAATATGCCGCAAAATCCGGTTACGGCACTTATGGGCGTGGCCGTAGCGCGGGCTACGGCCAAGGTGGCCTCGTCCAAGCTGGCCGAAACCGCGCCGCTGCTCATCACGCACTGGGGCATGAGCGGCCCGGCGGTGCTGCGGCTCTCGGCGTGGGGTGCGCGGATGCTGCACGAGAAACGCTACGAGTTTTCGACGCTCATCCATTGGGTGGCGGATGCAAGCGAGGAATCGGTGCGCGCCGAGTTCCAGAAAGTCCGTTTCGCCTCGCCCACCCAAAAACTTTCCAACGCCAACCTTTTCCGGCTGCCGCAACGTTTATGGGATTTTTTGCTGCACAAGGCGGGCATCCACGCCGACCAGCGTTGGGCCGACTTGCCAGCCAAGGAGCAAAACCGCTTGGTGAAAATTCTGACCAACGACGAATATGCAGTCAAGGGCAAAACCACGTTCAAGGACGAATTTGTGACCTGCGGCGGTGTGAAACTGGCTGAAATAGAGCCGGAAACCATGCAAAGCCGCCTCGTGCCGGGCCTGTTTTTTGCCGGTGAAATCATGGATGTGGATGGCATTACGGGCGGCTTCAATTTCCAGCACGCTTGGGCCAGCGGCTGGCTGGCGGCACGGGCGGTGGCAAATGCTGCCCCGGCTTCTTGATTTACAAATGACCGGAACAAAAAACAACCTTGCCTTTGCACCCGAACACATGACTAAAACCAACTTGTTTTTATGCTGGCTGCTGTTCATCTGCCAGATGGGGTTTGCGCAGCGGAACCTGTTCAATGTGCCCAGTTCGGAGATTGTGGCCCCCAAAAAGGCATTTTTCCAGCAGCAATTCAATCTCACCGCCGAAGACTGGCAGTTTGTCTCCACGGTCTCGTATGGCTTGGGCCGGAAAACCGAACTAGGGCTGAACCTCTACGGTCTCCGCCTGAATCCTCGCCTGCGCGACTCGGTTTTGCTAACCAACGACAACCTGCGCGAAGGCGCACTGTACCCGGCCTTGCTGCTCAACGCCCAGAAGGCTTTCCGGCTCACGGAAATCCTGCAAACTTCCATCGGAACGCAAACGGGTTTGAACCTGGGCGCGGACAAGCGGCTGCTCAGCTATAATTATCTGAGTGTCGCGGCCCAGCTTGGGCAAACGCAAACGCGCCTCATTGCCGGATTGCACACCTTCAACAAGGCCTTTGTCGGCGACCGCAATGGCAACGAACAGACGGATGCAGCCAACAATTGGTTTGCCGGTTTTCATCTGGGCGTGCAGCAATCTATCATTAAGGACAAACTCGAACTGACGGCTGACTTCATCAGCGGCAAACACGAATTGGGGGAAAGCGCGTGGGGTTTGGATTACCACCTGACCAAAACATGGGTGCTGTCGGCGGCGTACCAACTGCCCAACCCGCAAAGTGCCGTGCAGCCGGGCGTGATTATCGGCCTGACCTATGTGCCGGAAGACTGACCTGCCAGAAAGCGGAAGAACAGCCGCTTGAAAACAGCCCGCCTGTCGGCAGACAGGTATCTTCCGGAAAGCCCAAACCTCACGTTTCCAAACGGTTACCCATTAGTTTTGGCCAAAATGTTTGGAACAGATGGCGCAGGAAAATAGTATGTTTTGGAAACGCCAAACCCGCACCTGCGTAAGTTGGTAAAACCCCGGCCCGCAAAACACGGGGAAGGTTGCACGGAAACCAAAGAAAATCGGCGCGGGAAAAAACTGGCGCGAGGTTCTTACCTCGTGCCGCCCATGTTCCGAGATTCCCTGCCTGTCCGGCAGGCAGGCTATCTCGGCGGTGCGCCAGTCAATGCAGCAACCCGTACACCCACGCGGGCAAGCTGCCTTCAAATAGCTTTCCATCAATGGTTTTAATCGATTGAATCCCTGCCACATTACAGCAGAAAACCGCGTCGGCGGCCAGCAAACCGGCTTTGGTAAATAAACCTTCGTGCACAGGCACGGAGGTTTGGCGCATTTGGAAGATACTATTTTTGCGCATGATTCCGGCCACGCAGCCGCTTTCGAGGCCGGGCGTAAACAACGCGCCATCCTTGAGCCAGAACAGGTTGGAAGCCACGCATTCGGCCACGTGGCCGTGTACATCCAGCAAAATCGCATCGTCGGCGGCGGCCTTTTTGCGCGCGATTCCCGCCATGACGTAGGGCAGGGCCGAAGTGGTTTTGAAACCCGAAATGGCCGAATGCACCAGCCGCACATCCTCGTAAAAAACCACCTTCTCCTTTACGGAAACCGTTGGCGGCGTGAGCGGCTGGGCGGTGAGCAGGAAACTGGCTTCCCGCGAGTCGGGCGTGTACAGGCCGCCGGGTTTGCGCCACACTTGCAGCCGCAGCCGGGCATTGCCGCCAAGTCCGCCGGTTTGGGCCAATTGCAGGATACTATTTTGCAGGTAACCGGCAGTGAATCCGGCGGGCAGAATCATGTCCAAGGCTTGCATTCCTAAAGTAAGGCGCTGGAAATGGTCGGCCAAGAACCGGATGCCGCCATTTTGCAGAATCATGGTTTCAAACAGTCCGTCGCCGTACTGGAAAGCGCGGTTAGGCCAGCCGCCCGGAAACCAATCGGGTTGGTCGGTTTCCACCGCCGTAAAATTAAATATAGCCTTCATGGAATCATTTTGCCACTTGTCACTAAATTTCCCGCAACCAAACGCGAATGGAGTATCATTGTAACCGCTGCGCACGGTTACCTGCCGGGCCTCCAGCCATAAAGGTACACAATCCAAGTGTCCGATTTCGGACACAAGTGTCCGTAACCGGACACTTAGCCGCGGACACAGGCGGCTTCAACGTCAAAAAAAGCCCTTTTCCGGTTTGGCACGAATATCGAACCAAGGGTTTGCAACTTTAAAAACATACTATTTTTTTTATGCGACAACTGACTTGCACAACCATGAAAACCCTGAAGATTCTCTTTGCGCTGCTCGTAGCCACGACCGGCGCAATGGCGCAAAACCAAACCGCCAGCCAAGAAAACGGTGACAATGTATGGACATTGCGCGAATGCATTGACTATGCGTGGGCCAACAACCTGACCATCAGGCAGCGCGATTTGGACATCCGCAGCAGCGAAGTCAATTTGCTGCAAAGCAAGCTGCAACAAGTGCCCAACGTGAATGCCAACGCCAACTACGGCTGGAACACGGGCCGCTCGGTGGACAGGTTTACCAACCAGTTCATCCAGCAGACGTTCAATTACAATAGCTGGGGGCTGAACGCCAACGTGCCGATTTTCCAGGGTTTCCAAGTCCGCAATTCCATTGCCCAAGGTTCGCTGTCAGTCAAGGCCAGCCAGTTGAGCAAAGCCCAAGCGTTGCAGGATGTGGCGCTGAACACGGTATTGGCCTACCTGAACGTGCTGAACAACGAGGAGTTGGTGGCCGTGGCCAAGTTGCAAGTGCAAACCAGCGGCGAGCAGGCCGACCGCACCGACAAATTGGTGAAAGCCGGTTCGCTGCCCATCAATAACCTCTACGACTTGCAATCGCAGTTGGCCAACGACCAGTTGAGCTTGGTGAATGCCGAGAACAGCGTGAAAATAGCCAAGGTGAACCTGATGCAGACCATGAACCTGCCCGTGACCGACGGCTTCACGATTGCCAAAGTGACCGTGGCCGACCCCGACCAGCAGCCTTACGGATCCAATACCGCCGACATTTACAATACCGCACTCAGCACCCAGCCGGGCGTGCAAGCCGCCACCACCCGCATTGAAAGTTTCAAATACGGCGTGAAAGTGGCGCGGGGCGGGCTTTACCCCACACTTGCGGCCTTCGGCAGCATCAACACCAACTATGCCAGTTCTGCCCCGTCCACGCTGTTTACACCCGATGGCACGCGCACCAGCCGTTTCCTGCCCGATACGGTTTTTGGCGGCTCGCTGGGCGAAAACCAGCAGGTGATTTACCGCAAGGAATCGGTGCCCAACGGCGTATTCAGCGAAAACACGTATTGGAGGCAACTGGATTTCAACCGCAGCAGCAACTATGGCCTGAGCCTGAACATCCCGATTTTTGGCGGCTGGCTGGCCCGTAACCGCGTTTCGCAGTCCATCATCCAGCAGAAACAGGCGGAGGTGACGGCCGAGCAGACCAAAGTGACGCTGCGCCAAAACGTGGAACAGGCATACAACAACATGACCGCCGCCAGCCAGCGTTTCCGGGCCAACAGCGAGGCGGTCAGGGCGCAGGACTTGTCGTTCAACGCTACCAAAATCCGCTTCGAGTCGGGCCTGCTCAACTCCGTGGATTTCAGTCTGGCGCAAACCCGGCTGGGGCAGGCCAAGGCCAATCTGGTCAATGCCAAATACGATTATGTGTTCCGCATGAAGATTCTGGATTTTTACCAGAACAAACCGCTTACCTTTGAATGATGCGCAAGACCGGCGGGTTTGGGCTTTCTGAAACATACTATTTTTGTCTGAATCGGGATTTACCGGATTCTTCGTTGCGGTGCAATTTGCGTGTGTTGTAATGCCAGAGACGTTGCAATGCCGGAAACCACCGGATCCGGCAAATCCTGATTCTCACCGGTTTCGGCTTTTTTTAACATACTATTCCGTTTATCTCCACCAATCCAATGGCCAAGAAAAAATCAAACCGCCTGCTTTTCATCCTGCTTGGCGTTGTCGTGTTGCTGGTTGTCTTTGCGGTTATCGGCAAGCAGGCCGGATGGCTCGGCAAGGAAAAACCCACCGAAGTGGAGCTTGCCAAAGTGAAGCGCGTGGATATTGTGGAGAAAGTCAGCGCGTCGGGCAAGGTGCAGCCCGAAGTGGAAGTGAAAATAAGTCCCGACGTGCCGGGCGAAATCATTGAACTGAACGTGCAGGAAGGCGACTCGGTGGTGAAAGGCCAGTTGCTGATTAAAATCCGGCCCGACAATTATATTTCCGCCGTGGATCGTGCCCGCGCCAGCGTCAACAACAGCAAGGCGAGCCTGGCGCAGGCCAACGTGCAGGTTTCGCGCGCCAAAGTGCAGCTTTCGCGCAACCAGATCGAGTACAAGCGCAACAAGGATTTATACGACCAGAAGGTGATTTCCAACACCGACTGGATCCTTGCCGAAACCAACTACAAGGCTTCCGTGGAAGACGTGAACGCCGCCGAACAGCAGCGCGAAGCCGCCCGCTACCTGGTGCAGAGTGCCGATGCCGGACTGCGCGACGCGCTGGAAAACCTGCGCAAGACCACCATTTACGCGCCGGTCAGCGGCACGGTTTCCAAACTGAGCGTGGAATTGGGCGAACGCGTGGTGGGAACGTCGCAAATGGCGGGCACCGAAATGCTGCGCATCGCCAACCTGAACAACATGGAAGTGCAGGCCGACGTGAACGAAAACGACATTGTGCGCGTGCATCTGGGCGACACGGCCACGATTGAAGTGGACTCGTACACGAACATGAAGAAGAAATTCAAGGGCATCGTGACCGAAATAGCCAACACGGCCAACGGCTCGGGTTCGGCGCAAGCGGCCTCAACAGATGCGGTGACCGAGTTCCAAGTGAAAGTACGCATCCTGCGCAACTCGTACCGCGACCTCACCGACAGCAAAAGTAAGCTTTCGGCCTTCCGCCCCGGCATGACGGCCTCCGTCGAGATCATGACCGCTCGCAAAGCCGGTGTGGTGGCCGTGCCGCTGGCCGCCGTGACCACGCGCAATCCCGAAGGCAAGGTGACCGCCAAGGCCGAGGAGAAAAAAGACG
The DNA here is from genome assembly GCA_043789005.1 of Sphingobacteriales bacterium. Taxonomy (GTDB): domain Bacteria; phylum Bacteroidota; class Bacteroidia; order Cytophagales; family 172606-1; genus Xanthocytophaga. The sequence goes on along the minus strand of JAYWIH010000176.1, from coordinate 8,195 downwards.
GTGACAACAACGAAACCGCCACCGACAACGCCCCCAAGAAAATGGAAGTGATGAAGGAAGTGGTGTTTGTGAGCATCAACGGCAAGGCCGAAATGCGCGAAGTGACCACTGGCATCAGCGACTACGACAACATTGAGGTGCTCAGCGGCGTGAAGGAAAACGAGCAAGTGATTTCCGGCCCGTTCAACATCGTTTCCAAAAAACTCACCACCGGCGACATCGTGGCCGTGAAGCCGGAAAAGGAGAAAGACAAGGATAAGAAAGTGGCCGCCAACTGAGTTGGGTTTGGCCTTTTAAAAAGATACTATTTTGCCAGAAGCCTCCCCGCAATGGGAGGTTTCCGCTTTTGCGGGGAGGCTGTTTTGGTGTGACCGGAATCTGCTTCAAGCAAAAAATGCTCAGACTATTTGGGTGTGTTATTTTTAGTGAAAATACCAACGAAGGGAAGGGAAATAACAAAGAGCCTAAGCGATAATAATATGGAAAAGAAAATAGGATTTTTTTTGTTCCTAGTTACTGCAATTTTCTTTACCTATCAATACTTTACAGGAAAAAAGGAAAGAGAAAAACTTTTAAACGATCATACAGTAACCGTAGCCATAATTAACGATTTTGTTTCCACTAAGTATGGATATATTTTCAGATACACCTACAGTACCGGAGAAGAGATGCTTCATGGTTCAATGATTGTTCGTATCAGACCTAAAAGGAGTTTAATTGGCAAAAGAGTGCCTGTCATGTATAGCAACACGAATCCGGAGAACAACTATTTACTGATGATTCCGGATGGTTTCAAGCATAACAACTTGGTTTATCCTGATAGCTTGAACTGGGTGTATGATCATACGTATCACCCTTAAATGCATCGTAATTAAGTTATTTTCAAAGCTGGTTCAAGCATGGTTGCTTGAACTCTGCCAACAGGAGGGTTTGGCGTTTCAAAAAGATACTATTTTGCTAAGTTTCAAGCCCGAAAGTTCAAAGCGGTTTTAATGTGTTGTCTTTGTCGTTGGTGAAAATACCAACGACGGGAAGGATTGCTCATTGTTATTCCGTCCGCCCCGCTTGCACAAACCCCTTGTTGTGCGTTCGCCTTTATTCTCCATCATCATATTCCCACCATTTGTCGCCGTAAATCCTTTTTAATTTCAATGTTTTTTCAATTCTTTTTGTAATTGCGTCAAAGTCCTTGGAAGTACAAAAGCCTAATAATTTCTGTCCTTTCGGAAATGTTGAAATTTTTTCTTCTCACTTGTGCAAAATCTTAAAAATGGCGGGTAGTGTTTTGTCAAATGAAAAGATGCATAGATGTTTGTGTCCGTGCTCTACAGTGTTTGATGGGAACCAAGCTTCGTAAATACTTTGAGTTAATTCATAATCAATTCGTAAGAACTCGTTTGGATTGTCCAAATGAAATATGATGTCAAACTGTTTAGGGATATTGAAGTCTGCATAAGCGTAAAGAGTAAAAACAGCTATCTCATTTTCTTGCCGAGTCCAATTAACATACTTCTCGTAAGCGTTTCCTTTATCTTTGGCCTTGCAACGCTTTACACATTCAGATTGCCAAATAGCAATTGCTTTGTCCGAAAAATATTCATCAGAAAATAAAAATCGTTGATTCGGTTTACATTGTTCTTCTGTTCGCATAGTTTTTGTTATGTGAGGTATAACCCCCCAATATGTGAAAAATTTGTCGTACTTCTTGTGCTGCTTGTGCTTTTCCCGTAATCAATTGCATTGTCTCCAAAACAAGTCTTTGTTTCGGTGTGCTTGTGCCATTAATCATGCAAACAATTTAAGCGTCCCCACTGGAAATTTACGGGCAGGCGGGTTTGGCGTTTCGGAAAGATACTATTCTGTACCTTAGCCACATGAAAGCCAAAAACGAAGCCAATCGCTACGACAAGATATTCAAGGAAAACCTCGAATCGGTCACGTTGGCACTGGTCGAAAAAGTGCTGAACATTGCGGTGGCCAGCCATGAGAAAATGCCCGTGGAGTTGCAGCGCACCTTGGAGCGGAAACCCGACCAGTTGCTTAAAATCACCGATAGGCAAGGCCACACGTTTTTGCTGCACTTGGAATTCCAACTGGCAGACGAAGCGGCCATGGCCGGCCGGATGTTGGGGTACCGGGCCATTTTGCAGCGCAAGTACGGGCTGCCCGTCGAGCAGTATGTGCTGTTCCTGTCCGATGCCGTGCCAGCCATGCCCACCAGGATCGAGCAGAAAAACCTGTCATTCGCCTTCAGCTTGGTGCGCCTTTCGCAAGTGGACTACCGGTTGTTCCTCTCTTCAGACCAGGGCGATGAGGTGGTATTCGCCGTGCTGGGCGATTTTGGCAGCACAAATCCGCAGCAGGCGGCTTTACAAATAATTGAGCGGCTGGAGCAAACCTCTGTCAGCAAAAACGAACTGTCGAGACACTTGCAACAGGTGCGGATATTGGCTAACTTGCGTAGGCTCACGCCATTCATAGAACAGATCATGGAATCAATCACCGAATACATCAGGGAAGAGGATGATTTCCTTTTCAAAAAGGGCAAACAGAAAGGCAAGCAGGAAGCAATCCTGAAATTCTTGAAAGATGGCATCCTGACCAGTAAGGAACTGGCTTCGTATTTTGAGGTGTCCGAAGCGTTTGTCGAGGATTTGCGTAAGCGGCTTTCATAGCAAAGGTTGCCTGTGAAAGCCGACATCTGAACGTCCAAGCCTCCCCGCAACGGGAGGTTTTGCCTTTTGTGGAGATACTATTTTGGCGCACCGGCGGCCTTCCCGGCTTCCGACGCTATTCGGCTTTACTAATTACGAGTTCCTTCCAAGGCGTGCTGCCGTCGTTTTCACGTGCAAATACCAGGTCTTTCGTTTCCACGATCACCATTTCCAGGGTGGTGTACACCTTATTGCCGTCCAGCAGGTGTCCGCCGGTCACTTTGCCATCACCATCGGCCACGCTGATGTGCAGGTGGCTGCCATTGACGGAAACCGTGCCCACCAGACTCACGATTTCAAAGTGCCCCGTGGCCGAATCGCCGTTGTCGCGGTTGGCAAACCGGATGTTGTAACGCGTCAGGCTGCCCACGGCGGTGGCAATATAGCCCGCCTTAATGCCTTTTTCGGCCACCAGCGCGTCTATTTCCTGTTTCACATCATCGCCGGGTTTCAGCCGGAAAGCGTGCGTTTGCATGGTCGTCGTATTTTGTCTGGCGTTTGTGCAATCCATGAGGATCAAGCACAAGGGAAGGTATCTTAAAAATTCCATCGCGCAAAGTTAAGGCAAGATGAACGTGCCGCCAAAGAAACAGCCAGAACGGTTTGGCACACTTCTTTGCACTGTTTAGGCAAGACACCAAACGCACCGAAACCATGTCCGCAGAAATGGAAAACACTGGAAAAGACAATGCCGAAGGGCAGGATACAATGACTCCGCTGATGAACCGCACCCAAGAACTGCAGGCGCAGGGTTTCACCATTGATTTCAGGGTGGCGGGCGAATCGCTGAAAGTGTACGGCTCCGGGCAGTCGTACCAGCCCGATGACCTGAAAATCGTGAATTTCTTCCGTTTTGAAGGCGCGTCCGATCCGGGCGATATGTCCATCCTGTACGCCATCGAAACCAGCGACGGCATAAAAGGCTTGCTGTCTGATGCTTTCGGAACCTACTCGGACGGGGATGTGGACGAGTTTGTGAAAAAAATACACGACATCAACAAGCAGAACACCACCACCCACGTGACCCCCGCCGACTTGAAGGATGCCAATGACCACTCGCCCAACTGAAGGCGGCAGGATACGCTTGGTAAAATAGTATCCTCCAAAAAGCCCAAACCCCCCGCGTGGCGCGTCCGCACTGCGCCATGCCCGTTGCAACCACATGACTGCGGCCGGTTGCGTGCGTTCTCCGGCGAAAATCCTGCCATTTGACGGGCTTTTTGCGTAGGTTGCATTTCCGAAAAACACTTTTCCATGCGGCGGCTTTATTCATTCTGGTGTCAGTTCTGGTTTGTCACGCTTTTCCTGTTGCTTTTCCCTTTGTTCTGGCTGTTTTTGCAACGCGAAGCCTGGCATCCGAAAGCGCACTACCTCAACCGGTTGTGGGGGCATTTGTATTTTCCCATCTGCGGCTTGCCGGTGATTCTCGAAAACCGCCATCCGTTGCCCGCCAACCAGACGTATGTGTTTTGCGCTAACCATTTTTCGTATCTCGATATTGCCGTAATGGGCGTTGCCATCCCGCATTTCTACGCATTCATCGGCAAGAGCCAGCTCACCAAAGTGCCGCTGTTCGGGTATATGTTCCGCAAGCTGCACATTCCCGTGAACCGCGAAAGCAAGATGGAACGCTACCGGATACTGCAAAAATCCATCCGTTGCCTGCGCCATGGCCGCAGCATCGTGGTTTTCCCGGAGGGCGGCATCCGCTCCGAACATCCGCCGCACATGGCCGATTTCAAGGATGGCGCGTTTCGGATGGCCATTGAAACGAAAACGCCGGTGGTGCCCATCACGTTTCCGTACAATTGGCAGATTTTGCCGGACGTTGGCGGGCTGCAATTTCGCCGCAAGCCCATCAAAGTTGTCATCCACGAACCGATTTCCACGGAAAACCTAACCATGAATGATGTGGAAACCCTGAAAAACGCAACCTTTGCCGTGATTGACAACGAGTTGAAAAAACATTTCCAAACCGAAACCGTATGACCTTTCTCGACGCACGCACCAGCCGGGTTCTGGGCTTTTTTTTGCTCCTGTTTTTTCTCGTCCAAGCCGCCGATGCCCAGAAAGTGCTGGTGCTGACCAAACGGAAAAATGGCCGGGCAAAAATATTTTTCTTGGGCGACAAAATCAGTTTCCGGCTCAAAGGCGACGATATTATTGAGCGTGGCCGCATCAGCCTCATCGAAGACGACAGTTTTCAGATCAATGGCCGCCGGGTAATGCTCGATTCGCTGGGTTTTGTGAGCGAAGGTCGTCGGGGGCTGCGCACCGCCGTGGGTTTGCTGGCGGTTGGTGTGGGCGGTTTCATCCTGTTCAGTGGCGTTTTCCAGTCGCTGCCTGTGTTTCTGGTGGGCAGTGCGTTTTTGGGCACCGGCCTGATCCAGGCGGGCATTTACGGTATCCGCATGATTGCCCATGACCGCTACGACCTGACGAAAAAGTGGAAAATCGCGGCGCGCGACTTGGAAAACTGAACGCACCGAGGCGGCCATGTATCTGGACTTTCCAAGTCCAACGGCCACGCCCGGACTTTTCGGCGGACGGGTTTGGGCTTTTTCAGACATACTATTTTGTGCGGCCAGCTTGCAGCCGGGCTGCAAACTGGAACCGGCATCCTCTCATCGCAAACAATTTCCCGTACCATGGCCGTTGAAATAACCGTTGCCGCGTCCACCGATGAACTCCGGCAGATTCTGGCACTCCAACAGCGGAACTTGACGAGCAACATTTCAACGGAAACCCTTGAAAGTCAAGGCTTTGTCACGGTCGAACATACGGTTGAACTGCTTGAAAAAATGAACGCCGCCGTGCCGCAGACCATTGCCAAAGACGGCGCGGCCGTGGTGGGCTACGCATTGGTGATGACCAAGGAATTCAGAACCGACATTCCGGTACTGGAGCCGATGTTTGCTAAACTTCCGCAAATCAATTACCGGGGCAAAGCCATTTCGGAGTACCGTTTTTACGTGATGGGACAAATCTGCATTGATGAAAGCTACCGGAGTAAGGGGGTTTTTGAGTTGTTGTACAATGGCCAGAGAAAGCAACTCGCCGGCCAGTATGACCTGTGCGTGACCGAAGTGGCCGCCCGCAACAAACGTTCGTTCAGGGCGCACCAACGGGTTGGCTTCCAGTCGGTTATGGAATATGCCGTCCCTAATGGCGAAATGTGGCACGTGCTGGTCTGGTAAAAAAAGGCTTCCCCCAGCTCCCTCCGAAGGAGGATTCAAAATAGTATCTTTCAAAAACACCAAACCCGCCTCTTTCAAAAGTCCCTTTTTTCGGAGGGGATTTAGGGGAGGCCTTCATCCATGGAAAACCCGGTTCTTCAACGTTTCCAGTCACAAATCGGCAAGGCTGTCGAGTACCGCTCCGAATCGCTGGGAAGCTGGCTTGGCGGCACGCTGGTGGCCGCCACCGAAGGCGATTTCACGCTCTCGTTCACGGTGCGCAAGGATATGACCAATCCCGTGGGCATCATGCACGGCGGCACGGCATCGGCCATTATTGACGATGTGATGGGCATGACGGTGTACGCGCTGGGCAAGGAATTCGTGTACGTGACCGTTAGCCTGTCTGTTGATTTTTTGGACAATGCCAAGGAGGGCGAAACAGTGTTTGCCCGTGCCCGCGTAATCCGCAATGGCCGCACACTGGTAAACGTGGAATGCCACATTACCAATGGGGCGGGCCGGATTCTGGCCAAAGGAACCTCCAACTTGGTGGCCACGCAAATAAGGGCTTGGCGTTGACAAGCCGAAAATAGTACGTTTTAAAAAGCCCAAACCCGCCTGCGGGCTTTGCGGGACGGATTGCGGGATTAATTTTTATTTCGGAACGGATTTTTAAATATATTTCGACAAGTTAACCGAGTTTGTTCGCCCAATGCGACCCGCCCGAAACCGAATCCGTTGAAACCGCCAATCCTTGAACCGCCTCCCACATGAGTGTATTCGGAAACATAAAGTCCCTTTTCATCACCGACGAAGTACCAGCCGAAGGCCAGCCAGCCAGCCAGCCGCCCAAACCAGCAACGCTGCAAAGCCAGCCGCCGCCCGCCAATGCTGCCATGCCGCTGTCGCTGCCCGGCAATGCCAGCGTGGATCAGCGCATTTTCGATTCGCTGCAAAAGGCTTTGGAGGAAAACAACCAGCCGGGATTTGATTTCTTGGAATTCAAAAACTCGGTGCAGACGCTTGCGGGCATTATCGCTGACGAGGCCACGCGCTACAAATCGGCGTATGCCACGGCGGCCACCATGGGCCTGACGGTGCCCAAACTGTTGGAAAGCGCGAGATTCTACCAGTCCATTTTGGCCCGCGAACGCGAGAACTTCGACAAGGCCGTGACCCAGCAAGTGGATTTGAGCGTGACCTCCAAACAAAAGGAAGTGGAGCGGCTGCAAACAACAATCCAGCAGAAAGCCGAGCAGATTGCCAAACTGACCGGCGAGATTACGGCCCACCAAGACGAAATGGCCAAGGCGCAGGGCGTGATCACCGAATCGGCCAACCGGATTGAGGCCACCAAAAGCAATTTCTATTTTACCATGGACACCGTGACGGGCCAGATACAGACCGATGTGGCCAACATTGAGCGGTTTTTGAAGTAGGCGTTTTTTAACGTTCGCCGTTTTGCGTTTTCGGTTTACCGTTAAACAAGGCCGGGTTTGGCGTTTTTGAAACATACCTGTCTGCCGACAGGCAGGCTATTTTGCGCCGTGAAAAAAGACGTTGCAATGCAACGTCTCTACATTTTCAACGCTTTTGAACGGTAAACGCAAGACGGCAAACGCAACCGAGGTTACCAAACCGCGATAAACACATCAATAGTAAAACACCCCGAACCTTTAATCACTATTCAGCCATGAACCAACTCGATTCTTTCAAACCCAAGTCTTTCTGGGAAAAACCCGAAGGCACTACCGGCAAGGTCTTTGCCGCCGCACTCATTGCCGGTGGCGGCTATCTGCTCTACAAAGCCCTGCCTTACCTGATCACGCTGCTCGAAAACACGCTTTACACCGTGTTTTTGCTGGTAGGCTTGGCGGCGGTGCTGTACGTGCTTTTCGACCCCAAGTTCCGCAATTTGGTCTGGTATGTGTATAAAAGCATCATGCGGTTTTTCACGGGCATTTTCGTGCAGATTGACCCGATTGGCATTTTGATGTCGTACATGGACAGCCTGCGCGACAACCTCAGCAAGATGGACAAGCAGATACAGGGCCTGCGCGGCCAGATGCGCAAACTCAAGGACTTGATCACGCAGAACGAACGCACCATGAGCGACAGCCTCGCGCTGGCCGGCAAAGCCAAGGAAAAAGGTATTCAGGCGCAGATGATTTTGAAAACGCGCAAGGCGGGCCGTTTGCAGGAATCGAACATGAAACTGGGCGACCTGTACAAGAAAATGGAAATCCTGTACCGCGTGCTGAGCAAGATGTACGAGAACTCGGGCATACTGCTCGAAGATATT
>JAYWIH010000175.1:0-29982 GCA_043789005.1 Sphingobacteriales bacterium | reverse complement strand
CTGTACCGCTACTTGGGCGGTGTGGGTGCGCACACGCTCCCCGTACCCATGCTGAACATCCTGAACGGCGGCAGCCACGCCGACAATTCCATTGACTTCCAGGAGTTCATGGTTATGCCCGTCAAGGCCGAAACTTTTTCAGAATCGCTGCGCATGGGCGTGGAAGTGTTCCACGCCCTGAAAAAAGTGTTGAAAGACCGCAAAATGTCCACCAATGTGGGCGATGAGGGTGGTTTTGCGCCCAACATCGCTTCCAATGAGGAAACCATCCAAGTGGTGTTACAGGCCATTGAAAAGGCGGGTTACCGTCCCGGCGAGGATATCTTCATCGCCTTGGATGCGGCCGCCTCCGAATTTTACGATTCGGACACCAAAATGTACCATTTCAAAAAATCCACGGGCGACAAGCTGACTTCTTCGCAAATGGCCAACTACTGGAAGGATTGGGCCAACAAATACCCGATCATTTCCATTGAAGACGGCATGGCCGAAGATGACTGGGCGGGCTGGAAGGAACTGACCGACCTGACCGGCAAGAAAATACAACTCGTGGGCGACGACTTGTTCGTGACCAACGTCACGCGCCTGCAAAAAGGCATTGACGAAGGTATTGCCAATTCCATCTTGGTGAAAGTGAACCAGATAGGCTCACTGACCGAAACCATTGCGGCGGTGAACTTGGCCAAGCGCAACGCCTACAAAAGCATCATGTCGCACCGCTCGGGCGAGACCGAAGACAGCACCATCGCCGATTTGGCGGTTGCCCTCAACACCGGCCAAATCAAAACCGGTTCGGCTTCCCGCTCCGACCGCATGGCCAAATACAACCAACTCATCCGCATTGAGGAGGAACTCGGCGACACAGCGTATTTTCCGGGCATCAATATGTGAGCGGCCTTGCCACCCGGCGGAGCCTGAAAAACCCGCCGGTGGCATTCCCAAATGGCGAACCGAAACCCGCTCCCGTTTGCGCCGGAGCGGGTTTTGCCTTTTTAAAACATACTATTTTGCCGAATGCGGCAACTTATTTGTCAAGTCCCGCTAACTTCCCAATTCATTCCATGCGCTGGAAACCACCCGCCTTCACCCGCAATTTTTACGTTTCCGTGCTGTCCGTATTTTTCATCTGGATGCTGGTTTTCGATGCCAACGACATGGTTTCGCAGTCCAAACTTTGGCGGCAAGTAAAGAAACTGGACGACGAGAAACAATTTTACCGGCAAGCCATTGAAAAGGTTAAAAGTGAACGCAAGGAAGTGATGGGAAGCCCCCAATTGCTGGAAAAATTTGCGCGCGAACGCTACCTGATGAAAAAAAACACCGAAGATGTGTTCGTAATCGTGGACGAACGCGGCAAATGACCGGAAAATAGTATGTTTTGAAAAGGCAAAACCCGTACCGTTTGGCCAACATCCAAAGCGGGCCAGTTACGGAGCCAGCCCAAAAGGAAACCGGAGCCTTTAGCCACCGAGATAATGGGTTTCCGGGAAACATTTGTCTTTTGTTGAATGTTGTGCGGTCGAATGCTGTTACGAAAATACCGACAGGCCGGACGCGTTTTTTGTCGGCTTTCCGGGCGAAAAAGACCGTGCATTGCCAAAAGGAAACTTTTTTGATGCTTGCCGCCCGCAAACATGGCTTTCCTACCAAAATTTGCCGCTTTCCATGATACATATATTGTTTGTTTGCTTAGGTAACATCTGCCGGTCGCCGCTTGCCGAGGGCATTTTCAACCATTTGGCAGTCAGCAAAGGACTAAGCCACACAATGGAGGCGCGTTCGGCGGGTACTGCCGACTACCACATTGGTGGCCCCGCCGACCACCGGGCCATTAAGGTCGCCCACCGCCACAACATCGAGATCAGGCACGAGGTAAGGCAGTTGCGCGAGTCGGACTTCCAGGATTTCGACTATATCGTGGCCATGGACGAATCTAATTATATGGCCATCACGCACCATCCGGGCTATATGCACAGCCGCGCCGAAGTGGTGATGATGCGCAGTTTCGATGCCGCATCTGCCGACTTGAACGTTCCCGACCCTTATTTTGGCAGCATGGACGGCTTTGAGAAAGTGTACCAGATGCTCGTGAAAGCCAATGAGGGCTTCATAGGATTCCTGACCGAAAAAAGCAGTTCGCCGGTTGGCGGCTGATTTCCCGCCTTCTTGAAAATAGTATCTTCCGGAAAGGCCAAACCCCAGCCCTTTTTTCCAACGACAAACAACCGAAAATGGATTTTGGCGGTGTTCATCTGGATCAGGTTCAATTCTTGGAAAGCATTCTTTTCGAGAATCTGGGCAGGGAAACACGGGTGAAGGATTATTATTTCCTGTCGGGCGGCTGCGTCAACCAGTCGGTGCAAGTGGTGACCGATACGGGCAGTTTTTTTGTCAAGTGGAACGAAACCGACGACCGCCAAGTGTTTGAGGCGGAGGCGCAAGGATTGGGGATTTTGCGGCAAGCCAACGAAATCGGCATTCCCGAAGTAATCGGCCACGGGCAAAATGCCCAAAGAAACTACCTCATCCTTGAGTTTTTGGAATTCAACCAGCCCAAGCCGGATTATTGGGCCACCTTGGGCGAATCGGTGGCGCGGCTGCATACCCACACGCAGGCGCGATTCGGCTTGGCACACGACAATTTCATTGGTTCGCTGCCGCAAAACAATGCACCCATCGACAATTGGATTGATTTTTTCATTGAGCGGCGGCTAAAACCGCAGGCGGGCTTGGCCATGTACAACCACGCCATGCCCATGGAAATGTACGGGCAGCTCACGAAATTCTACGCCCGCCTGCCCGAACTCCTGCCCGTTGAAAAACCCGCCCTGCTCCACGGCGACTTGTGGAGCGGCAACCTGCTGACGGGCCGCAACGGCCACGCCTGCCTCATCGACCCGGCGGTGTATTACGGCCACCGGGAGGCAGAAATGGCTTTTACGCGTTTGTTTGGCGGCTTTGAACCCGATTTTTACGGAAGCTACCAAGCCGCTTTCCCGCTCCAACCCGGCTTCGGGCAGCGCGTTGAAGTCTACAACCTGTATCCGTTGCTGGTACACGTCAACCTGTTTGGGGCGAGCTACCTGCCGGGAATCGAGCGGGTGCTGGACAAGTTTGCGTGAGGGTTTTTGTGCGGAATCCTGCGGTTCACAGATGGCAGTACGAGTGGGCGGGCGGGTTTGGGCTTTTTAAAAGATACTATTTCCGTGATTCTGCGGCGATACCTGCCCGGATCAGCGCAGTCCGCGTGCGTTTTTCTTGGAAAATCCGAATTCAAAGGAAGTGTTGGCCGAGAAAACCGAATTGCGGATGACCGGCTGCGTGGGCGAGATGTTAACCACGCCCGGCGCAAAACGCAAATCCACAATCCACCAGAATTTTTCAAGTTGCATCCGCAGGCCGGCACCCAACGCCGCGCTAATGTCAAGCCGTTTGTAACGATTCGTAATGTTGCCGTCCAGACTATTTTTGGCATTCAACAAATAACCTACCTGCGGGCCAGCGTACAGGAAAGGCGTGGTGCGGGTGCGCGACCAGAAATAGTACTTGAACAGGATTGGCGCGGCAATGTAGTTGAGTTGCGTGCGGGTAACCAGCACGTTTGAGTTGCGGAATTTCGCGCCTTGGCCCGAAAACAACAGTTCGCCGCCCACGCTCACAAACGCCGCTCCGGTAAAATTCCAAGCAAGCCCCGCGTTGAAATCCGGCCTGATCGAGTAGCCGCCGGCTCCCTTGCCTTCCAGGTTTTTGAGGTTGAGGCCAAACTTGGGGCCGATGGTAAACGCCGATTGGGCAACGGAAAAACGGGCCGTAAGGAGCAAACAGAACAACAGGACTGCTCGAAAAAAGTGGGTGCGCATGGGAGCTACAACGGAATTTACAGGAACTTCTACGGAAAAGGCGGCTTGGGGTTTGGCCTTTCCGAAAGATACTATTTTCAATCCAAGGACGGCGGCTGCCTCAACTCTGGCAAAGTTCAGAACTCTGCCAGAGTTGAGCCGTTATTGCTCCATGAGCCAGGCTTTCAGGAACTCGTCAATCTCACCGTTCAATACCGCGTCGGTGTTCGAGGTCTGGTAGCCCGTGCGGTGGTCTTTCACGCGGCGGTCGTCGAGCACATAGCTGCGGATTTGGCTGCCCCATTCTATCTTCTTTTTGCCCGCCTCTATTTCGGCCACGGCTTCCCGGCGTTTGCGCATCTCAACCTCGTACAATTGCGAACGCAGCAGCCGCATGGCGTTTTCCTTGTTTTGCAGTTGCGAACGCGACTCCTGGTTCTTGATCACAATGCCCGACGGCTTGTGGTACAGCCGCACGGCGGTTTCCACCTTGTTCACGTTCTGGCCGCCCGCGCCGCCCGCCCGGAAGGTTTCCCACTCTATTTCCGAATCCTTCACGTCAATCTCAATCGAATCGTCAATGAGCGGATACACGTAAACGGACACGAACGACGTATGGCGACGGGCATTGGAGTCAAACGGCGAGATGCGTACCAGCCGGTGTACGCCGTTTTCGCCTTTCAGGTAGCCGTAAGACAAGTCGCCTTCAAATTGCAGCGTTACCGATTTCACCCCGGCCACATCGCCTTCCTGAAAATCCTGCTCCGATATCTTATAGCCGTTGCGTTCGCCCCACATCAAATACATGCGCATGAGCATTCCGGCCCAGTCGCAGCTTTCGGTGCCACCAGCTCCGGCGGTTATCTGCACCACGGCACTAAGCTGGTCTTCCTCGCCACCGAGCATTTTCTTGAATTCCAGTTCCTCAACGGTTTTGGACACCTTGGCATATTCGGCATCCATTTCCTCTTCGGGCACATCGCCTGCCTGGTAAAACTCGTCGAGCGTTTCCAAATCGTTGAATTCCGTTTCAACTCTCTCATAGTCAGCCGTCCAGAACTTGAGTGCGCGGACAGCCTTCATGGTTTTCTCGGCTTCTTTCGGGTTGTTCCAGAAGTCGGACTGAAACGTTATTCTCTCAAGGCTTACAACTTCTTCCTTTTTACGGTCGTAGTCAAAGATACCCCCTCAAAGCCGATACGCGGGCTTTCAACTCTTTGAGTTGTTCTATTGTCATGTGAATAAATGGTTGAATGATGATTTTTTTTCGGACTGCAAAGATACGGGCTTTTATCCGAACTAAGAAAGCGGAATGGAGTGGGGAAAATAGTATCTTTCCGGGAGCCGAAACCTGCTCCCGCCCGGAACAAATAGCAAACCAAGCACCCGGCAATTTTCACGCAAACAAACAGGAGATGTTACAAGCTGATTATCAGTCTGTAACGTATATATTGATAAAACAACCGCCAAACGCTGTTTACTTTGGTGCCAATGCAGATACAAACAGCGGTCTCGGACAGTGCCGAAAACCAACAACTACCAACCTGTCTTGAAAATAATCATGAAACAAAAACAACTGCAAAAAAAAATTGCCAGAAAACTGACGAATGTGGTTCATGCATTGTCTGGCAAGCAGAAGCCAACGAGTATGGCGGCACTATCTTTGGACAACGCTGAAGCGATTTACGGTTCGCGTCCCGACGTGCACATCCACCATTTCGTCCGGGAAAACGACTTTGTTTTCACCCCGCCCAAACACCTTCCCGAAGATTCCGTTTTTGAAGGCTACCCATCCACTTTCTCCAATGCACCCGGCAAATACGATGCCGTGCTGCTGGACATCCGCAACCCGCAATTCAGTTTCCAGCACAACCACCTTATCGACGACCTGAGCCGCCCCATATACGAAGCCTGCGTTCCTTTTAAACGGCTTCCCATCCAGCACGAATACCTGATTGTGCCGCCAAGGCTAAACGGCACAGTGGCTTATTTTTCCAACACCCGTCCCAACCATTACGGGCATTGGATACAAGCGCAGCTACCCTTGCTTTTATCGTACTGGGAAACCTTTGGCAAGGACAATATTGATTATTACTACGTTGGCGGCGGCCCGGTTGCCGACTTTGTCAAAGAATCAATGGCCAAGATGGGCATCAAGCGCAGCCAGCTTGTAAATTACCCCTGCCGTGCCGACCGTTCCCTGATATCGGTGGCTTGCCGCAACCTTGATGAGAGTTCGTTGCGCACCGGGTTCGGGCTGGACAAATCCAGCCACCGGTTCATGCAGGAAAACCTGTTCAAACCGCAGCCCGGACAATACGCCAAAAAAATATACGTGATGCGCGGCAACGTGACGGTGCGGCGCGAACTGAACTTGGCGGAAACAAAAGCCGCTCTGGAACCCCATGGATTCGTGTTCATGGACATGGAAGGCAAAACCATGCAGCAGGAGGCGGATATTTTCGGCAATGCCGACGTGATCATCGCCGTTCACGGTTCGGCACTGCACAACACGCTTTTCTGCCGTCCCGACACCAAAATCGTTGAGATTTTCCCGTACGGTTATTATGATGACTCAAACTACAACCTTTGCAGTTACAGCGAATGCGAGTACCATTACCTGATTGGAGAAAAGCTTTCGCAAGAGATTGTCGGTGCAAGCCATGGCGTGAGAAATAACGTTGACATAAAGATTGACACCGAAAAATTGCTTCGCCTGTGCCGCGAAACGGATATTATTCCCGCGCACCAATCGGTTTTTGCAAAGGCTTGATTCCGGTCGTTATTGGCCGGGCAAAATTTATTCCGGAAATGCTTGCGGATTGACTGCGCGGTGGTAGGTTGCGGAGCCCACACAAGCATCAAGTATGCTTGTGTGGGCTTCAAAATTTTCCCGCAAAAGCCTTATGCCTGAGCATCATGGAATCACATGGCCATTGAACAATTCCCCTGTTCCATTAGCCGAGCGGATGCGTCCGCGAACGCTGGACGAGGTAATCGGCCAATCGCATCTGGTGGGTAGCGGCAGTGTGCTGCGCCGCGTGCTTGCTTCGGGCAGTGTGCCTTCCATGCTGCTGTGGGGGCCGCCCGGCGTGGGCAAAACCACGCTGGCCACACTCATTGCCCGGCAGGCCGGCTTGCCTTTTTTCACGCTTAGTGCCATCAATGCCGGGGTCAAGGATGTGCGCGAAGTGATTGAGCAGGCCAAAGCCAACGGCAAGGCGATGCTGTTCATTGACGAAATCCATCGTTTCAACAAAAGCCAGCAGGACGCGCTGCTCGGAGCCGTGGAAAAGGGAACCGTCACTTTGATTGGCGCAACGACCGAGAATCCGTCGTTTGAGGTGAATGCGGCATTGCTGTCGCGCTGTCAGGTATACGTGCTCAAAACCCTGACCGAGGATGACTTGGTGCGGCTGTTGGGTTTGGCCATTTTAAAAGATACTATTCTGTCGCGCCAAGAAATCACGCTCGGTGAGACGGCCGCATTGCTCAACCTGTCGGGGGGCGATGCACGCAAGTTGCTGAACCTGTTGGAGTTGGTGGTCGGTTCGTTTGGCGAAGGCGAAAAAATCGCCATCACCGACGAGCGGGTAATGGCGGTGGCGCAACGGCGCGTGGCCCTGTACGACAAGAACGGCGAGCAGCACTACGACATTATTTCGGCGTTCATCAAGTCCATCCGTGGCAGCGACCCCAACGCGGCGGTATATTGGCTGTCGCGCATGATTGCGGGTGGCGAGGATGTGAAATTCATTGCGCGGCGGCTGCTGATTTTGTCTTCGGAAGACATTGGCAACGCCAACCCCAATGCACTGCTGCTGGCTACGAGTTGTTTTCAGGCAGTACAGATGATTGGCTATCCGGAAGCGGAAATCATCCTGTCGCAAACGGTTGTGTACTTGGCCACATCTGCCAAAAGCAATGCCAGCTACGTGGCCATCAAGCAAGCCAACGAGTTGGTGCGTGCCAAAGGCGACCTGCCCGTGCCGCTGCACCTGCGCAATGCCCCCACCAAGCTGATGCGCGAGCAGGGCTACGGCAAAAACTACCAGTATGCCCATGATTACGAGGGTGGTTTCGTGCCGCAGGAGTTTTTACCGGATGCGTTGTCCGGAACAAAACTGTACAACCCCGGCAACAACAGCCGCGAAAACGAATCGCGCAAGACGCTGAAAGGCTGGTGGCGGGAAAAATACGGGTATTGATCAATCCAACCGGTTTCCGTTGGTAAACAGCGGGTTTTGGTAAGCCGGAATGGTAAAGTAAAACGTGCTTCCCTCGCCTTTTACGCTGGCCGCGCCGATTTTGCCGTGCCATTTGTCCACAAATTCCTTGCAGAGCATCAAGCCCAAGCCTGTACCCCGTTCGTTGGCCGTACCAAGGGATGAATAATGGTAATCCTGCGAAGTGAAAAGGTTCTCAAGCGTGGTTATGCTCATGCCAGTGCCGTTGTCGGTCACCTCTATCCGTATGTTATCCTCCTCACGCGATGCCCGCACTTCAACCGCCCCTTTGGCATGGGTGAATTTGACGGCATTGGTCAGCAGGTTGCGCAGCACCACATTGAACACATTCTTATCGGCCAGGGCGTACAGGTTGTTTTGTACATGGCTCCGCACTGTGATTTCCTTGTCGGCTGCCACCGGTTCCACCAAGTTCAGGTTGTCGCTGATCAACACCGACAAATCCACCACTTCGGGTTGGTAGGTGAGGGTGTTCATCTGCACACGCGACCATTGCAGCAGGTTTTCGAGCAGCGTGTTCACGTTGTTAAACGATTTGCCCATGCCTTTCACCAGCACCTGCACATCCTCTTTGGACAAGGAATCAATGTTGTTGATCAGCAGTCCCGAAAACCCCTTGAACGAATTCATGGGCGAACGCAAGTCGTGGGCGATTATTGAAAAAAGCTTGTTTTTGGCCTCATTCATTTCCTTCAACTGCTGCTCGGAAGCCTTCAACTCCTCGTTTGCCTGCTGGGTCATTTCGTTCTGCACGCGCAAGTCGCGCACCAGATAGCGCACTTGGTTGGCGGATTTGTCGATGAGGAACTTGTAATACCCGAACGCAACAATCACAAAGAAAACCGATTCGACAACACTTACTTTCTGGACGAGCAGAAAATTCACATCCTGCTCGAAAAACGGTTTGTAAGGAAACAAATCCGCTTTGTAACCCACCGAAAACAGCAGCAGACAGGTAAATGAAACCCCTTCAATGATATACAAAAACTCGCTGGTGCGAAACACAACCAGCGGTATGATCAGCGCACTGATGAGCAGCACTTGCGTTGACAAGTCCTTTGTGCTGCTGGATTCGCGGATCATCAGGGTGATGGTGAAAATGCCCAACGGAACGCCGTGCACCAGCAGCAGGCGGGCAGCCCGGTGAAACCCTTGGTGTATCAGCAGCAATGCCAACAAACATACCGCAATGGGCATGAAGAATATCCCGGTGCTGCCACTCTCAAAAAAAAGGCCAATGAAAGGCAGCGTGAATACAATGCACGTAACGGCAATCCAATTGGTCAGGTTGAGCGTGGCCTTGAGGGATTGGCTGTGTGCATGGTTGGTTCCGTTGTTGGAAACGGCGGCCAACATCTTGTGCAAGCCCGCCGCCACTGCTCGGAACAGAGACCCGAACACGGGACGCGCACGGACGATCGGTTCATGCTTTACTATGTCTCTTTTTTCCAAAACGGGGTGTGACATGGATTTATGGCTGACGGTTTGGCGGTGGTCAGAAAATTTTTCGGGCGGTTTCAATAATGTCAGCAAACCGCACAATCAAATAACGTACGAGACCGTTGAAACATCACCACAAACAAACCGCTCCTGTTGGCCTGCCACGTAAGGTTTGCCGGCAAACACGGCCATTGTCTGTTTCAAACCGCACCTACCGGTATTGTTTGCCTCGGCAATCGCAACAACTGAAAGCAAAATGCCAAACCCCTGCAATTTGGCTGACGCACAGTATGCAGGCACACATACCATGCCAAAACAACACCAGATGCGGGGGTTTGGGCTTTTGGAAAGATACTGTTTCCGGCAGGTTTCGCGGATTATGAACCTGACCCTACATGCGTAGTAAAACTACACGAAATTGACTTCGGCCTGCAACCGGATGTTGAATTTTTCCAGTACCGATGCTTGTATTTTTTCGGACAAATTTTTGATCTCTAAACCATCGGCCCCCCCATAATTGACCAATACCAAAGCCTGCTTCTGGTGCACGCCAGTGTTGCCCACCCGCAAGCCCTTCCAGCCGCATTGCTCAATGAGCCAGCCCGCGGGAATCTTGACCGTATCCGTTTCGGCGGGATAGGCCGGAAGGTCGGGAAAGCGTACTTTCAACTCCTCAAACTGTTGCCGCGCAATTACCGGGTTCTTGAAGAAACTGCCGGCATTGCCGATTTGCGCGGGGTCGGGCAGCTTGCTTTGGCGGATACGGATTACCGCCTCACTGATGGTGCGCAGGGTTGGCTGGGACACGTTCATTTCGCTCAGGGTTTTTTGGATGTCTCCGTAGGAAACATTGAAAACCGACGGCTTCTTTTTCAGGCGGAAGGTAACGGAAGTGATGATGTACTTGCCGCGAAGCTCATGCTTGAACACGCTTTCGCGGTAGCCGAACCGGCATTCGGCGTGGGAGAAAACCCGCAAATCGCCGCTTTCAATCCCCAACGCCTCCAAACTGTCAAAAGTATCTTTGGTTTCCACGCCATACGCGCCGACATTTTGCATTGGCGCGGCACCGACCGTGCCGGGAATCAGCGAAAGGTTTTCCACGCCGCCCATGTCATTGCCAATCGTGTGCATCACAAACGCGTGCCAATTCACGCCGGCACCCACCTTCAGCCAAACGTGCGACTCGTCTTCACGCACGGTTTCTATGCCTCCGATTTTTACCAGCACCACCAGCCCGTCAAAATCTTTGGTGAAAAGCACGTTGCTGCCGCCGCCCAGAAACAGTTTCGGTACATGGCGGAAACGTTCGGAAAATAATATGTTTTCCAAGTCGAAAACCGACCTTGCTTCGGTAAGGTAGCGGGCTTGGGCGGCAATGCCGAAGGTATTGAACGGTTGGAGGGAACGGTGTTCTTGGCAGGAAATAGAATGCGCATCCATGGGGGCAATGTATGAAAAAATCCCCGTTTTCCGGGACACGCGCTACTGCCACATTGGGATGCACGGGCGGAGCCGGAAAATAGTATGCTTTGGAAGTGCTAAACCCGCCCCTTGAAACCGGAACGGCAGTTTTGCTCTGCCAAGCCTACCGGTTTTCCCAAAGCTTGTCTATCGGCACAAAATTGTTTTTGGGTTTGTCGAAAAACTTGCGGCGCAACTGTTCAGGGTCAAGGATTATGTGGCTGTCTTTGCGCACGTATTCACTCAGCAGGTTCACGTAGCGGTCGCGGTCGCGGTTGAGTTTCTCAATGGTTTTTTCGCGGATGTAGTGCGGGTCAATCTGCCGGGCAATCAGTTCTTCCACGCCTTTGCGCACGGCGGCGGCATTGTCGTCCACAATCAGGCAGTACTCCTTGTTGTAATACTCGTCGCGCCCGCCTTTGCTGCGGGTGCTCACCACCGGCAGCCCCGAAAGCATATATTCCAAGCTGGCCAGCATCGGGCCTTCTTCCTTAGACAGGCACAAGCCCACTTTGGACTGATTGAAAAGCCGGTTTTTGCCCACGTGGTCCACCCAAGTGCGGTTGTAGTCGGCGTGTTTCATGGACGGGCAGAAATCGGGCAGGTTGTTTTCGCCCACTTTTGAGCCGGGCGTGTAGGTCAGCACGAATATCTTGTCTATTTCCCTTGCCAGTTCAATGCGTTTGAAAGGCATGAGTTGGGCGGCATATACGGCATCGTACTTCTTTTCAATGTTCAGCACGCCGTAATCCCTCTCATCGGTATAAATGTATTCGTTGCAGTGGAAGCCGGGCACTTTGAAAAACCGCCGGTAGGCATCTTCCTCAAGCGAATTGGTAATTAGCAAAGGAGTTAATCCTTTGCGCTTCAGGGAGTTGAGGAAAATCTTCTTGCGGATGATTTTGTGGATTTTGGCGTGGTTCCAAGTCAAGTGGAGCAGGCAGTACACGGGGCCATCCTTGTGCTTTTCGGCAATTTTAGACAGCACCACGTAGTCCAGCACGCCCATTACCAAAGGCTCCTCGTTAAGTATGTATGCTCCGTGAAACAGCATTGTAGGGTATTGGTCTGAATGAAAAGGTGTGAAAACGGGCAAACGGCTTCGCCGGGTGTTGATACGGAAAGCCCCGGAAAGGAAACTTACGCAAGTGTACTGTTAAGCCGGAACCAACTCGAAATCAGCGGTGATTGTAACGGGAAAGCCACCCACGGAATAAGTGTACGGCGTACTGATATTCAGGTTTTTGTCGGAAAGCGATTTTACGGTAAAATCGTAGCCTTGCGCAGCCGCATCAAGCCGGAGTTTGGTGCTGTTTTCCTTGAAGCTCCATGTTCCTTCTGTTTTTTGTGCGCTGGTGCGGTTGGTGGCCGTAAATGTGCCGTCAGTCTTAAAAACTACGTCAGAAGTGGTAAGTTGCCCCAGCAGCGCGGTTGAACCAAGCACACTCTGAATGGTAGCTGGTGTCACAGGCGACCCATTGACCAGTACCTTGTCGATCTTCCATGGTTTTGCCGTGAGCAATGCCGTGCGGTCAGGTTCCGGGGCGGATTCTTTCTTTTTGCAGGCCGTAACAAGTGCGAGCAAAAGGAGGGTGATGAGGAACGGACGGAAGGTTTTCATGGACGGACGGATTATCGGGAGGAGAATGTTTTCCGGTAAGTTGGGCAAACCATTCCGGGATGATGGGCGAAAAGTAACGGAAAATTATTGTTTTCCGGCGCATTTACAAAAAAAGCCCCCCTTTTGCGGGGGGCTTTTTCATTGCGGACAGCAGTGTGCCTTGCCAATGGGCGGGGTTTGCCGTTTCTGGAACATACTATTTTGGATCAATAGCGGTACTGGTCTTTTTTGAACGGCCCTTGGGCATCCACGCCAATGTATTCAGCTTGGTCTTGGGTCAGGTCTTCGAGTTCCACCCCGATTTTTTCCAAGTGCAGGCTCGCCACCTTTTCGTCCAAATGCTTGGGCAGCACATATACTTGGTTGGTGTATTTGTCGGCGTTCTGCCACAGCTCCAGTTGCGCCAGCACTTGGTTGGTGAACGACATGGACATTACAAAAGACGGGTGGCCCATGGCCACGCCCAAGTTTACCAAGCGGCCTTCGGCCAGCAAAATCACTTCCTTGTCGTCAATCGTGTATTTGTCCACCTGCGGCTTAATGGTTTCCTTGGTATGACCGTAGTTGGTGTTGAGCCAAGCCATGTCGATTTCCGTATCGAAGTGACCGATATTGCACACAATCGCCTTGTCTTTCATGGCTTTGAAATGCCTTCCCACAATAATCGAGTGGTTGCCGGTTGCCGTCACGAAGATATCGCCGATTACGGCTGCCTTGTCCATTTTCATGACCTGGAAGCCATCCATGGCAGCCTGCAAAGCGCAAATGGGGTCAATTTCGGTCACAATCACGCGGCATCCCGCACCGGCCAGCGATTTGGCCGAACCTTTGCCCACATCGCCGTAGCCCGCCACTACCGATACCTTACCGGCCAGCATCAAATCGGTACCCCGGCGCAGCGCATCCACGCACGATTCCTTGCAGCCGTAGAGGTTGTCAAACTTGGATTTGGTCACCGAGTCGTTCACGTTGATGGCCGGAACCGGCAGCGTGCCTTTTCTCATGCGGTCATACAAACGCAACACGCCGGTGGTGGTTTCTTCAGAAATGCCGCCGATATTGGGTATCAGTTCGGGGAATACATCCAGCACCATGTTTGTCAAATCGCCGCCATCGTCGAGGATCATGTTCAGCGGTTCGCGGTTCTCGCCAAAAAACAGGGTTTGCTCAATGCACCAGTCAAATTCTTCGGCGGTCTGCCCTTTCCAAGCGTACACCGACACGCCCGCCGCCGCAATGGCCGCCGCCGCGTGGTCTTGCGTGGAGAATATATTGCACGACGACCAAGTTACTTCCGCACCCAACTCCACCAGCGTCTCAATGAGTACCGCCGTTTGGATGGTCATGTGCAGGCAACCGGCCACCCGTGCGCCCTTGAGCGGCTTTGATGCGCCAAATTCGGTGCGCAAGGCCATGAGGCCGGGCATTTCGGCTTCGGCCAGCCTTATTTCCTTACGGCCCCACTCTGCGAGGGCAATGTCTTTCACTTTGTAGGGTACGAATGCTGTTTCAACCATGTTGGGTAGTGTTTAAAAGGGGTTGGGTTTTGAAATCCTGCCATTTGTATGGGATAGCCCGCAAAGGTAACCAATGGCATTAGAAAAGGAAACCGGGAACCGACACAATGGTTTGTTTTAAGGTACGAATTCGATTTCCTTGAACGAAAAATGCCGGGTTTCGTTGCCTTTGCGCACGGCCAGCCTACCCGTTTCATCAATGCCGGCAATGACACCCTCGAAAACGTGCCCGCCACTGCGGAACGTCCGGGTTTGGCCAAAGCCGTACATGGTTTCCAAATAGTATCTTTCCAAATCGGTAAACCCGCCGCCGCGCAGTTGCAAGTATCTTCGCTCCAACGATTCGAGCAAGGCATTCAACAATATTTCCAAATCGTATCCGTCTTCACTTTCAGCGGGGCGGCTGGCCAAACGCAGAGAGGTTGCCCGCAGATGGCCGGGAAAAACCAACTGATTGATGTTCAGCCCGATGCCAACAATTGAATGTGCAATGCTTGTGCCTTGAATGGTGTTTTCAATCAGGATACCGCCCATTTTCGCGTTGTGCCAGTAAACGTCGTTGGGCCATTTGATGCGCAAGCCGCCGCCGGGCAGGTGGGGTTCGAGAAAATCGTGGACTGCCAGCGAAACCGCAACGTTGAGCCGGAACTGCCGGGCGGCACACAGGAAACCCGGCTTCAGAATCAGTGAAAAGGTAAGGTTCTGCCCCGGTTCGGACTGCCACGTGTTGCCGCGCTGGCCGCGCCCTTGCGTCTGGTGCGCCGCAACCACCACCATGCCTTCCGCAGGCGGGGTGCTTTCCATCAGTTCGGCAGCTACTGTATTGGTGGAGTGACAGACTGGCAGGAAACAGCGTTGCTGTCCGACAAATAACGTTTTGGGCGGATTATTGTACAAGTTTTCGTACGTTTGTTAGGCAACGCAAAGCGGAAAAGCAACAAAGTTAGCGTTTTTCGGTTTTCATATTCACAACGAGATTTTTTTTGGATGAACGAAGTAAAAGAAGAAACGGCAAGAAAAAGAAAGAGTACGGCCGTTGGTTCCGAAATCCTGAGCCAATGCGTGGTGCAGGGAATGCAGGAAAAGAAGGCAGAGGATATTGTGGTGCTTGACCTGCGCGGAATTAAAAGTGCCGTTACCGATTATTTCGTGATCTGTTCGGGCAATTCCGATACCCAAGTGGATGCAATCATGATGTCCATTGAAGAGCAAGTGTACAAGAACCTGAACGAGGATGCCTGGCACAAGGAAGGCAAAAGCAACAAGGAGTGGATATTGCTGGATTACGTGGACGTGGTGGCGCACGTGTTCAGGAAAGACCGGCGCACCTTTTACGCACTGGAAGATTTGTGGGGCGATGCTCCCGCCACACGTCTGGATTCCTGATGCCGGTTACGGAATATCGTCGGGTTTGGGCTTTTCGAAAGATACTATTCCATGTCCGCCTATTTCCGCCCTGCACAATACCGAAAATCAAGTAAAGCAGTTGGTGTTTCAACTTCCATTCAAAATGGGGGCAATCTTTTGTAAACAAATCAGATGAACGAAAATCCAGAAAAAAGTACTCGGAAACCAATTCTCCCCAAGACCCCGCAACGTCCGGGCTACCAAGTTTGGGTTGTGGTGGGGCTGGTGATTTTGGTCGCATTCACGTATTTCCAGCAGGGTGGCGAACCGCGGTCTATCACCAAAAACGAATTTAAGCGGATGGCCGCCGAAGGCGAGGTGAAGTCGGTGATGATTTATTCCAACATAGAAGAAGTGGAGGTGACCCTGACGGAAGAAGCCACGAAAAGCGTGAAATACCGCGACAAAATGCCCAAGCCCGGCACACTCGCCCCGTACAACAACACCGCGCAGTTTCGTTTCGGCATCTCAAAAGCGGAAAACTTCGAGGCTGAAATGGAGAAGGAATTCAAAGGCATCGAATACAAGGTGGAACGCAAAACCGACGTTACGGGCGGCCTGTTTTACTGGGGCCTGCTGATACTGATGATGGTGGGTCTGTGGATGGTGATGCGGCGCGTGGCGGGCGGCGGCCCCGGCGGACAGATTTTCAACATTGGCCGGTCGAAAGCCACGCTTTTCGATGCCGACAGCAAAGTCAAGATCACATTCAATGATGTTGCCGGCTTGGACGAAGCCAAGGAGGAAATCAAGGAAATCGTCGAGTTTTTAAAAACCCCCAAGAAATTCACCGACTTGGGTGGCAAGATACCGAAAGGCGCATTGCTGGTAGGCTCGCCGGGAACGGGTAAAACCCTGCTTGCCAAGGCCGTGGCCGGCGAGGCCAATGTGCCGTTCTTCTCGCTTTCCGGCTCCGATTTTGTGGAGATGTTTGTGGGTGTGGGTGCGGCGCGGGTGCGCGATTTGTTCAAGCAAGCCAAGGAAAAAGCCCCCTGCATCATTTTCATTGACGAAGTGGATGCCATTGGGCGTTCGCGCGGACGCGGCTCGATGCCGGGAGCCAATGACGAACGCGAAAACACGCTGAATTCGCTGCTGGTGGAGATGGACGGATTCGCCACCGACTCGGGCGTGATCATTCTGGCGGCTACCAACCGGCCTGATGTGCTGGATTCCGCCTTGCTGCGTCCCGGCCGGTTCGACCGGATGATCAGCATTGACAAGCCCGATTTGAACGGACGCGAAGCGATTTTCCGGGTGCATTTGAAGCCCTTGAAATTATCCAATGATGTGGAAGCCAAAAAACTGGCCGCCCAAACACCCGGTTTTGCGGGAGCCGAGATTGCCAATGTCTGCAACGAGGCCGCACTGATTGCCGCCCGCCATAACAAGACGGCAGTGGATATGCAGGATTTCCAGGATGCCGTTGACCGTGTGATTGGTGGCTTGGAAAAGAAAAACAAGCTGATTTCGCCGGAGGAAAAGAAAATCGTGGCTTACCACGAATCGGGTCATGCGGTGGCGGCTTGGTTCTTGGAACACGCAAATCCGCTGGTCAAGGTCAGCATTGTGCCGCGTGGCGTGGCGGCCTTGGGGTATGCCCAATACCTGCCACGCGAGCAGTTCCTGTACACCTACGACCAGCTTTTTGATGAGATGTGCATGACACTGGGCGGACGGGCAGCCGAGGAACTCATTTTCGGGCAGGTCTCGACCGGCGCACTCAGCGACTTGGAACACATAACCAAGATGGCCTATTCCATGGTGACCGTCTATGGCATGAACGATAAGATTGGCAACGTATCATTTTACGATTCAAAGCAATCGGAATACACGTTCAACAAACCTTATTCAGACGATACCGCCAAGATGATTGATGAGGAGGCGCGGAAAATCATTGACTCGGCCTACCAGCACGTCAAGGTGCTGCTCAGTGGCAAGCTCAAGGAACTGGAAACCTTGGCCAAAGAGTTGCTGAAACGGGAAATAATTTTCCAGTCTGACTTGGAAAAACTGATTGGAAAACGCCCATTTGAAGCGCCAACCACTTACCAAGCGTATCTGGACAGCAACAACGGGAAGCCGGAAGAAACAAAGGAAGAGGAAAAGAAAGAGGCAAAACCGGAGGAGAAACCCGAAGGCGAAGCAACCCCCGTTGCGGTGGCCGATGTTTCCGGAATCTGATTTTCAGCACATACGCAAAAGCAAAAGGCACGACTGGTTCGTGCCTTTTGCTTTTGCGGGGGGTTTGGGCTTCTGAAAAGATACTATCTTTTCAGCAACAAGTTCACGCGAAACAGATTCTTCCGGCAAAACAGTATGTTTTAAAAACGCCAAACCCGGAGAGCCGCTGCATATATTTGCAACCTCATTTCTTCATGAATTTCTGCGGCGGCTGGCCTTCAATTTTCAAATAGTAGGTTCCCGTTTTCAGTCTGGCAATGCTCACGATCAAGCCCTTTCCCTTGGCAATCGTTTTTTTGCGGGCATCCAGTATTTCGTATTCAGCCTCGCGTGAGAGCGTAAGCCGGGTTTTCGGATTATTGGGGGCGAAGGTAACTAGCTTGTAGTCAGCCGTATCCGGCTTGGTTACGGGTTCCTCGGCACGCTGGCCGAAAACCCGGCTGTAGAACATATGGTGCGTTTCGGTGTCTTGGGCCTTTATCCGGTATTTGTTCGTGGCATCCGGCTCGGCCACCGTCATAACATACGGCGTTTTCGGTTGGCCTTTGGCGTTCATTTTTCTCAGAACTATCCAATTGCCATTGACCAGACTCTCCACGTAATAAATAAATGCCGCCGTTTCTCCCGACGACACCCATCTGATGGTGTTACCGGAGGCAAGCACATCGGTGATTTGAAAATTCCCGCTGGGGCGGATTACCTGCGGATTGATGAGTCTGGGGGCGCAACCGTCCTTGTGCGTAATGCGAATCGTAACCGGATCATCCACTTCCAAGCCCGACAAATCTATTTCAAATGCCCCGAGTTTGATGCTGGCCATTACTTTTTCGTCGTTCACATAAACCTCGTTCGTACAGTAGGTTTTGTTGTCGGGCGAAAACGGATTTTGGACGAAAAGGTTCTTTCCTTGATAAATGCCGGCAATCAGGATTTCGCCTGCCTGCACATTGCCGGCCATGAACACTACGCAGGCGGCAATCCACAATTTTCGGCGGATGGCATTCCAACGGAAGGGCATGAAAGTCATGGCAGAAAATATGGTTTTCGCAAAGTTGCGTCAAATAAGCCTCTTTGTCAAACCTAATTTTCATGGCAAGGCAAATGCGTGCGCACGGTTTCAACCACCGCTAAGTAGCCGTCACCGTTGCTCTGCTTTGCAAGAAACCCCGTGTTCGGGATGTTTCAGAGGAGTCCTTTTCGGCTGTTTTCGATGGTTTTTACGTCTTCCTGCATCTCGCGCAGCGTCGCGACGATGCTTTTGATATGTCCGTGAAGTTCGGGGCACTGCTCGAATATTGCAGTGGCCTGCTGCGGATGTTGCCGGATGAAGTGGCGCATCACTTCCATTTGCGAACCAATTTCCTTGAAGTCTTGGGTAGAGAGAGCCATGCGTTTGAAAGGGTTTTGTGACCGATGTCTTTGTAACGTTTTCAGGTTCGCTGGCTTGGCAGGTTTCCATTTTTTTGGAATGGACAGCCAATGTATGGAAAAAATCCCGTGAATGTCAACAAAAAACCTGACGGGTCAAATTTAAAAAAGGCAAGGCCCACGAAAAAAACCGTGGGCCTTGACGACAGAAAAACCAAGGAAATCGCCCAACGCCTCCGAAGGCAGCACTTGCCGAAGGGCAGGTTTGGCGTTTCCAGAAGATACTATTTTTCCACTCTCTCTACCTTGTGAAGACTATCCTTTGTGAGGACTATACGGGGTTCCTAAAATCCGGTCGCGTTTTTTTCCTGGCTCACCAGCCGCGCCAATGCCTGCGGTTTCCATTGGTTGTAGGCCATGACGAGTTGCTCGTAGGTTTCGGGCGTGAGTTTTGCCTGGCTCAACAATGACTCTGTGCCGGGATAATCGTAAAAGTAGGCGGCCAGTTCCTGTTTGCGCTTGGGCAGGTTGGGATCAAATATGCGCAGGTTTTTTCCCTCGGTCATCAGCACCGGGATTTTTCCGTTGAAATGGCTCGCCTCCCTCACCGACTTCACCGCCGAACCCACCGCATCCTTGAGCGAACAGCCAATCTGGTCGCCGAGGCGCGGATAATTGCGGATCATTTCGGCAAGCATGGCCTCATCGCAGTAATACAGGCTGGCATATCCGGCAGTGTGCCGCTGCAAAAACACCACCGCTTCGCCCAATGGTTGGGTTTCGTATTCCTGCAAACCATTGTAGTACGCCCTGAGGTCGCCGGGAGCGTAACGAACCGTGTGCCCATTGACAAAAGCGAAAACCTCGCGGTTGTTGTCGGCCATTTTGGCGTTGAAACGGACAGCCGTGCGCACCGTGTCGCCATCGTTGGTGACAATGTACGTGCGGGTGTTTTGGGCGGCAACCGGAAGGGCAAGGCAAATTCCGAAAGCTATTCTTAAAAGAGTAGGGGTGCGCATGGGTCAGTTTGTTTCTTCTGAATAAGCCGCACCTGCCGGAAAGTAACTTGCCCAAAGGCAAACCTGATGTAAGAAAATAGTATCTTCGGAAAGCGGCAAACCCGCCGCATCCGGCCTTGCCTTGGCAAAAGCCAATTGCCAAGGCAAGGCCGGATGCGGCGTTGGGTATTGGCGGCGGTAGTACGCGTCAGGTTTGCCTTGATTTTGTTCCGGAAAACCGCGACCGGGCTGCCGGAAGGCATTTGCCCCGGCTGTATGTGGGCAGATGGTTCAATGTTACGCCAATGTTAAATCTGTCAAGCATTAAAAACATGACAGCCAGCCTATTAACACATATTCACATTTCATCAACAGTTCATCAACATCATTTGTGGATACCCTTTTTCCGATAGATTCTATATTTGTCTTCCCTTTTTTGAAGGCGACTTCAGAGCAGCAGCCTATCAACTTGAACACCAATAGCCAAGAACAGAACCCAGTAGCTTTTGAAACCATGCCATTGCCACGCAAAAAAATAGTATGTTTCAAAAAGCGAAAACCCTCGACGCTTGCGCGAAAACACAAACAATTCGGGTTCGCCAAACGAACAATTGTTTGTAAATTTGGTTCCGCTAATTAAGCCCGCCGACGGGTTTTGAATCCGTCAGATGCCAATTCCCCAAACCGTTTACAACATCCTAAACACCCAGAAAATATGCATAGCACCGCCATTGCCGCCCACGAGCCATTGCTGGCCGAAGACCCGAACCGTTTTGTGCTGTTCCCGATTGAGCACAACGACATCTGGCAGATGTACAAGCAAGCCGAAGCCAGTTTCTGGACGGCCGAAGAAATTGACCTTTCGCCCGACTTGTCGGACTGGGAGAAGCTGAACGATGGCGAACGGCACTTCATCAAGCACATACTGGCGTTTTTTGCGGCCAGCGACGGCATTGTGAACGAAAACCTGGGCGTGAATTTCCTGACCGAAGTGCAGTATCCCGAAGCCAAATGCTTCTACGGCTTTCAGATAATGATGGAAAACATCCACTCCGAAACGTATTCGCTGCTGATTGACACGTATGTGAAAGACCCGAAGGAAAAGGATTACCTGTTCAATGCGCTGGATACCGTGCCGTGCGTGCAGAAAAAAGGCGAATGGGCGTTGCGCTGGATCAACAGCGAAAACTTTGTGGAGCGGCTGGTGGCGTTTGCGGCCGTGGAAGGCATTTTCTTTTCCGGCTCGTTCTGCTCGATTTTCTGGCTGAAAAAACGCGGCTTGATGCCCGGCCTGTCGTTTTCCAACGAACTGATTTCGCGCGATGAAGGCTTGCACTGCGAATTTGCCTGCCTGCTCTATACCAAATACATCAAAAACAAACTCTCGCAGGAACGCGTCCACGAAATTATCTTGGATGCGGTGGCGATTGAAAAGGAGTTCATCACCGAGGCGCTGCCCGTGGCCCTGATCGGTATGAACGCCCGCCTGATGCAGCAATACATTGAATACGTGGCCGATTTCTGGCTCGAACGGCTGGGCTACGACAAGTATTACGGTGCCGACAACCCGTTTGATTTCATGACCACGATTTCGCTGCAAGGCAAAACCAATTTCTTTGAGAAACGCGTGGCCGAATACCAGAAAGCCGGTGTGATGAGCGGCGGCGAAAAAGAAGGCGTGAAATTCTCGCTGGACGAGGATTTCTAACGTAGAGACGTTGCAGTGCAACGTCTTTGTCTCCATCGGAAATGCTGCCAACATTAACTGTCATCGTTGATGTGGTGCAGGAGACGTTGCAGTGCAACGTCTCTACAAGTGTTTCGGACAAAATAGTATCTTCCGGAAAGGCCAAACCCGCCTATCATTCAAATATTCAACATTCTTCATTTTTTTAATCCCTCCTCACCATGTATGTAATCAAAAGAGACGGGCGGCGCGAATCAGTCAAATTCGATAAAGTAACGGCGCGGATTGAAAAATTGTCCTACGGACTGGACACCAACTACGTGAACCCGATTTCGGTGGCGCGCAAAGTCATTGACGGCATCTACGACGGCGTAACCACCGAAATACTCGACAACCTGGCTGCCGAAACCGCCGCTTCGCTCACCACCACGCACCCCGACTACGCACTTCTGGCGGCGCGGATTGCCATTTCAAACCTGCACAAAACCACCAGCAAGTCGTTTTTCAACACGATGAAGCGGCTGTTTACCTACGTGGATCCGAAAACGGGCGAAAACGCGGGTCTGCTTTCCAAGGAAACGTTTGAAGTGATCAAGAAACACGCCGACCTGCTGGATTCGAGCATCATCTATGACCGCGATTTCGGCTATGATTATTTCGGCTTCAAGACGCTGGAACGCTCCTACCTGATCCGGCTGGATGGCAAGGTCGTAGAGCGTCCGCAACATATGCTCATGCGCGTGGCTGTCGGCATCCATGGCGACAACTTGGAGCGGGTTTTGGAAACCTACAATCTGCTGTCGGAACGCTGGTTTACGCACGCCACGCCCACGCTTTTCAACGCCGGAACGCCCAAGCCGCAATTGTCGAGCTGCTTTTTGCTGACCGCCAAAGACGACAGCATCGAAGGCATTTACGACACGCTGAAACAATGCGCCCTGATTTCGCAATCGGCGGGCGGCATTGGTTTGAGCATCCATAATATCCGCGCCACGGGCAGCTACATCAAAGGAACCAACGGAACTTCCAACGGCATCATCCCGATGCTGAAGGTGTTTAACGACACGGCGCGTTACGTGGATCAGGGCGGCGGCAAGCGCAAAGGCGCGTTCGCGATTTACCTCGAGCCGTGGCACGCCGATGTATTCCAGTTTCTGGAAATGAAGAAAAACCACGGCAAGGAAGAACTCCGTGCCCGCGATTTGTTCTACGCCCTCTGGATTCCCGATCTGTTCATGAAGCGTGTGGAGGAAAACAGCACGTGGACGCTGATGTGCCCGCACGAATGCCCCGGCTTGGCCGATTGCTACGGCGATGAATTTGAGCAATTGTACGAGAAATACGAACGCGAAGGCAAAGGCCGCAAGACAATCAAGGCGCAGGACTTGTGGTTTGCGGTGATTGAATCGCAGATTGAGACGGGCACGCCGTACATTCTGCACAAGGATCACGCGAACCGCAAATCGAACCAGAAAAACCTGGGCACGATCAAATCGTCGAACCTGTGTACCGAAATCATGGAATACACGTCCAAAGACGAAGTGGCGGTGTGTAACTTGGCTTCGATTGCGCTGCCCAAATTCATCGAAAACGGCAAGTTCAACCATGAGCGTTTGTTTGAGGTAACGCAGGTGATCACGCGCAACCTGAACAAGATCATTGACATCAACTTTTATCCGATACCCGAAGCTGAACGCTCCAACAAGCGTCACCGCCCGATTGGCATTGGCATCCAGGGCTTGGCCGATGCATTTATCCTGCTGCGGATGCCGTTTGAATCGGATGAGGCGAAAGGCTTGAACGAGGATATTTTCGAGACGATTTACTTCGGTGCCATGACAGCTTCGATGGAACTGGCCAAGGCCGAAGGCGCGTACGAGACGTTCAAAGGCTCGCCGCTGTCGAAAGGCATTTTCCAGTTTGATATGTGGAACGTGCAACCCAAATCGGGACGCTGGAACTGGAACGCGCTGCGTGCCGACGTGAAAAAGCACGGCGCAAGGAACTCGCTGCTGGTGGCTCCGATGCCCACGGCCTCGACTTCGCAGATTCTGGGCAACAACGAATGTTTTGAGCCGTACACGTCCAACATCTACACGCGCCGCGTGCTGTCGGGCGAGTTTGCGGTGGTGAACAAGCACTTGCTCAAGGATTTGGTGCGGCTGGGCTTGTGGAACAACCAAATGCGCGACAATATCATTGCGGGCAAAGGCTCGATCCAGCACATCCCCGATATTCCGCAGCACATCAAGGATTTGTACAAGACGGTTTGGGAAATCAAGCAGAAGAACATCATTGATATGTCGGCTGACCGGGGCGCGTACATTTGCCAGAGCCAAAGCCTGAACATCCACATCCAGGATCCGAACTTCGGCAAGCTGACTTCCATGCACTTCCACGCCTGGAAACGCGGCCTGAAAACGGGAATGTACTACCTGCGCACCAAATCGGCGGCTGATGCCGTGCAGTTCACGCTGCAAAAGCAAGCCGAAGTGGCCCTGCAACCCGTAGTGACCAACGAACCCCACGCCGCCGCCGTGGCCTCGCAACCCGGCGAAGCCGCCGCCATGCTTGATTTGGATTACGAACAGAACGCAAAAGACATGACCTGCTCGCTCGACAACCCCGAAGGCTGCGAAGCCTGCGGCTCGTAAGAGAAAATAAAAAAGCCCTGTTTATTGACAGGGCTTTAATTTTATAATAACCATATAAAATGTATAAAATATACTAATAAAACTATGATGAAAATCTCAACAGATGATATGTCGCTATTAAACAGATGGCATTTTGATGTACGTCTTACTTCGAATACCGATTTTAGACAGATCGCTCAGCAATTTGAGAATGATGTGGAGTGTTTGTTTGAAAAATTGAAAGATAGCGGTAATCATGCCGACAGTTCAGCCTATACGATTTTAAATTTGATGCGGCTGAGTTTAGAACTTCGTTTGAAAGACAACGTCATACACTTTGCGAAATACTCTTCTGTTGTCAAATTACCCAACCTGTTTACTCATGATTTGAGAATATTGTTTGCTAACTTGAAAAAATGCATAAAATCGACAGTAGAAAATATCAAAGAGAAGTATGATATTGAAGTAACTATTGACGATTTGAAGGAAACAGATGAACTCTTATTAAAGACAAAGGAAATCATCGAGTTGTTTGATCGAATTGATAAGGACTCGTGTAGTCTCCGATATCCTGTTGATAAAAAATTCAACAGATTTTTTATCGATCCGGTAAAACTCAACTTGCTTGATGTTCGAGAATCGTTTAATGAAGCACTGACGTTTTTGCGGTTGGTTTCACACGTATTTTCACAATATACTGATTATGTTGATTATGTTGAAGAAATGAACGCAAGAATGTATGCGGATGAGATGGAAAGTTATTGGTAGCAATAATATAAATAAGCAGGCAAAAATTCTCTTTGTATTTTTTTTAAGCATCCCACACTGACAGGTTTCGCTCTTCCTAAACATACTATTTCTCCCGTCCTTCTGGAAGAATCTTGTGACAAACAGAGCCATGCCCGTACTTGAAGGTAAACTTCCCCAAGCCCGCAAGCCGTCGAATTTGTCACAAGTTCCTTACAGGAGGACGAGAGAGAAAACGGGAAGGGGGAAAAACGGGTAAGGCACAACCTGAAGACGGAGGCACACGGGAAAGGGAACAGGTAGCTATTCCCGGTAGAAGCGATTTACCACAGGCACAGGAAATTCATTTGCGGGTTTTCCTGTCTGATCAGTTGTTCCTTTTGTTCGCGGCCCATGAGTTTGATTTCCTTTTCGCGCGCAATGGCCCTGTTTGCCGACGGGCATTGCTCATAATACAGCAGTTTGTAGCAGTAGTATTTGCCCGCAAATGAAGCCGGGTTGCCCCGGTTGGCGCGATGTTCAGACAAACGCCGTTGTAAGTTGTTGGTGACACCCGTGTAGAGTGTAGTCCTTCCGGGATTGGTGACGATATAAATGTAATGCATGGCAAGCTTTCATACCCGCCGGTGGCTACGAAGTAACCGAAAACATCACATAGACAGGTTTGGGCTTTTGAAAAGATACTATTTTTACCAGTAAGTTTGCCCGATGTCTTTTACCTTCGATCACAACGGCCATCTTACGCCGTACCAACGCATTTCCGGCGATTTAGAGGCTTTGGAAACCCATTTTGTGCAGCCATTTCCACATTCATACACTCGGAACAGGTTGTTTGTCAATTTTTTGCGATATTTAGAAAGATTTAAAAGCCGCGTAAGTCGCCATTTTACGGTTTGGATGGATGGGAGTTTTGTCACCCAAAAGGAAAACCCAAACGATTTGGATTTCGTTATCTTTCTGGATTACCGAATTTATGAGTTGCAGGAAGCGTTTTTGGATCAATTCTGGACGTTTTCCTTGGAAGAGGACGGATTGGATGCTTACCTGGTGAAAACCTATCCGGCCAGCCACCCAGCTCATGAAGCCATTACCGTATCGCAAACAAGGCAATGGTTGTATTTATACGGCAACACAGCCAAAGATGAAGAAGGCATTTCCTGTCCGAAAGGATTTGTCGAACTCAATTTTTAAGTGATTGTTATGGAAACAGCCGAACATAAAATTCCTTTCAAACAGATTGAAGGAATTCTGGAACACATTGAACGGACAGACCGACTGATTGCCGAATTGTTGAAAGCCGGCGAAAAAGAAGACGGCCTTACAATCCGGCAATACAGGCATTTGCGCAATGATTTCCGCAAGCAACTGCACCGCATTCTATCGGAACATGATTTGATGGAGAAAATCGCTTGATTTGGCTGTGGCAAATTCTCCTGTGGCGCAAGCATTTGCTTGCGCTTTTTTGTTTTCAAGCGTTCATCCCACACCAGCAGGTTTGAGCTTTTGAAAACATACTATTTTCGACCTCATACCGATACCTTTTCCTTCTCCCAGATCAGCAGTGAGACGCGGATTTTCTCGTAGGAGTATTGCTGTTCCAAATGCTCGAACAGCGGCTGGATGCGGTCACCTTTTTGCAGATTCAGCAGCCGCGCACCGTTCACAATCGCGCCATAATCCGACGGGCTGATGAACCGCTCCCACTCAATGTCCACGCCTTGTTCCTGGTTCAGTTTCAGCAAGTGCGAAAACACGGTTCCGGGCGTGAGGCCGCGTTTCTTGGCGATGTCCTCAAGGGAAAGTTTCTGTTCGTACAACTGGTACGTCACCTCCTGCGTGTCCATGCCCAGTAGCCGCGCCGAGTTCTTGTCCTCCCCCACAAAATCAAGTATCGCATTGATGAAAGCCTGCCCGTAGCGGTTGAATTTTGCCTCGCCCACGCCCGTCACCTGCATCATTTCGGCTTGGCTGATCGGTTTTCGCTGCGCCATATCTGAAATCGTGGTGTCGCTGAACACAATGTAGGCGGGCACGTTTTCGCTGTCGGCCAGTTGTTTGCGCACCGTGCGGAGGCGTTCAAAGAGTTCGTCCTTGACAACCTCGCGTTTCTGGGTGCGGGCGGCAGCTTCCTCGTCGGCCTTGCGGCGCACGTCAAACGGCACAAACGCCGACAGCCGGACGGGATGGTTTTCCTTGAGTACTTGCCAACTGGTTGTGTTCAGCTTGAATGCGTGGCCCTCGTCGTAGGCAATATCGAGCACGCCCGAGTTGAGCATCTGGAAAATATAATCGGCCCATTCCTCGTGGCGCAGGTCTTTTCCCGCACCAAAGGTCTTGAGTTGGTCATAGCCCCGGTCGGTGATTTCGCGGCGGAACGAGCCGCGCAGAATGTCAATGAGCAAGCCCAAGGCCACTTTTTCGCCGGTGCGGGCCACCGCCGAAAGCACCTTTTGCGCCAGCACCGTACCATCAAATCGGGTGCGCGGGTTGCGGCACACGTCGCAGTTGCCGCAGTCCTTGCCCACTCCTTCGTTGAAATAACTGAGCAGCACCCGGCGGCGGCAAATGTCGGCCTCAGCATATTGGCGCATCCGGTCGAGTTTGGCATTGAGCAGGGCCTTGCGTTCGGGCGTGGCCTCCTCATTGAATTTCATTTGCTGCATCACATCGGCGTAGCTGTAAAAAAGCACCGTTTCGCTGGGCATCCCGTCGCGCCCCGCCCGCCCTATTTCCTGATAGAAACTCTCCACGTTCTTGGGCATATTGTAGTGCAGCACCCAGCGCACGTTTGATTTGTCGATGCCCATGCCGAAGGCAATGGTAGCCACGATGATCTGCACATTGTCGCGGATAAACTCGTCCTGCACATTCGACCGTTCGGTGCTGTCCATGCCCGCGTGGTAGTATTTGGCCGGAAAGCCCGAGTCGGTCAGTTTTTGCGCCACGGTTTCGGTTGCCTTGCGGCTCAGGCAATAGATAATGCCCGATTCATTGCGGTGCTTGAGCAGGAAATCGTGGATGGCTTTCAGGCGGTTTTGGCCGGGCAATACGGTCAGGCTCAGGTTGGGCCTATCAAAAGAGGCGATGAAAACCTTGGCACCGGCAATGCCAAGTTGCTGCAAGATGTCGCGGCGCGTCACCTTGTCGGCAGTGGCGGTGAGGGCAATGACCGGAATGTGCGGGAAATGCTGCTTCAGCACTTTCAACTGCGCGTATTCGGGCCGGAAATCGTGACCCCAAAACGAAACGCAATGCGACTCGTCCACGGCAAACAAACTGACGGTGAGGCTGCGCAAATAGTCGAGGAAGCCGCCGGAAAATATTTTCTCGGGCGATACGTACAGGATTTTGAGCCTGCCCTCGACGCAATCCCGGATAACCGCACTTTGCTCGGCTCCGGTCAGCGAACTGTTGATGTAGGCCGCCGCCACGCCGTTGGCTTGCAGGGCTTGCACTTGGTCTTTCATCAGCGCAATCAGCGGCGAAATCACCACAGCCACGCCCGGCATCACCAAGGCCGGTACTTGGTAGCACACCGATTTGCCGCCGCCCGTGGGCATCAGCACCAGGCAATTCTGACCCGCCAGCACCGTATCTATGATTTCGGCTTGCAAAGGCCGGAATTCGTCGTAGCCGAAATATTGCTTGAGGACTTGCTCCTTATTCATGCGTTGTGGTTTTCAGTTATGGATACGAAAGGCTGATGACTGGCGCGCGGTGGTTCGGGAAGGAAAAATCCGGTGGCGGCAGGCTTCTTCGTTGCGCCACGCAGGGCGGGTTTTTGCTTTTCCAAAGATACTATTTTCGGGTGGATTCTTTACCGGAAACCAAACCTGCAACCCGTCCGGCCGCGTGTTTCGCAACGGGCATAATTTTTTTAGACGTTTCCCTCAACCATCTGGCATTTGCCGTTTTTGCGGGAGGCTTATGCAGTCTGCCTGAAACGGAAAACCACGGAATCCCGGCAACACAGTCGGTGAAAATAGTATATATTTGAAAGTCCAAACCCGCCCTTGATTCCATGAAAACCCTCATTTCCATTGCCATTCTTGTATGCGCCATCGCCACAATTTGGGTGCTGGCCGCCATGGTTTCCGCACCCGAAAAACCCGCACGGTTCGCGGCAATCGAAGCTTTTCCCGATCTTTCATTTGAAAGCCCAATTGAATTCATGCACGCTGGCGACGGCACCGCCCGACTGTTTGTGGTTGAGCAGCCGGGCGTGGTCAAGGTTGTTGACAAGGCTTCCGGCAAACCGGCGGTTTTTCTGGACATCGCCAAAAACGTGAAATACGGCGGCGAAATGGGTTTGCTGGGCTTGGCTTTCCATCCTGAATTCAAGAAAAACGGTTATTTGTACCTTAACTACAACCGCGACAAACCGCTGCGCACGTTGATTTCACGGTTTAAAGTCAGCAAGGACAACCCCAATCAAGTGGATGCGGCC
The DNA here is from genome assembly GCA_043789005.1 of Sphingobacteriales bacterium. Lineage (GTDB taxonomy): Bacteria > Bacteroidota > Bacteroidia > Cytophagales > 172606-1 > Xanthocytophaga. Next base: position 383 of record JAYWIH010000175.1, on the reverse strand, counting down.
AGCGAGCAGGTGCTGCTCACTTTCAACCAGCCGTATTCCAACCACAACGGCGGCAAACTGGCCTTCGGGCCCGATGGCTTTTTGTACATTGCCGTTGGCGATGGCGGCAGTGGCGGCGACCCGCAAAACAACGGCCAGAACAAGGCGACTTTCTTGGGGAAAATCCTGCGGATTGATGTGAACACCACCAACAACGGGCTGGCGTACGGCATTCCGAAAGACAATCCGTTCGTGAACGACAGCCAAGCCAAAGGCGAAATCTATGCCTACGGGTTGCGCAATCCGTGGCGGTTTAGTTTTGATGCGCCAACCAAGCAACTTTGGGCGGGTGATGTGGGGCAGAACCAAACCGAGGAGATTGACCTGATTACGAAGGGCGGCAA
>JAYWIH010000174.1:0-29994 GCA_043789005.1 Sphingobacteriales bacterium | reverse complement strand
TTTTCTATGCAGTTAATCGGTTTCTAGCTAATTTAGGAAAAAATGTGAAAATCAATTTTTCCGATTTTAATCTAAAGTAATTTTACCCAAGTACTTAACAAAAATGAATTGCTTATTGCTTTAGAAACTTTAAAAGAAAATATGAATCAGGTAATTGAAATTTCTGACCTCACAAAAACCTGCACAGCGTTTGAATTGCCAATATATGGTTTCTTAACCAGATGGGAAGCACTTCATTTTATACTTTATCACACTCAAAGACATATTCATCAGTTAAAGAATATTTTAAAAAACTTTAAATAATGAAAAAATACATCCAATAGTTGTCAGAATACAACTGAAAGTAAAGTATTAACAACCAGAAGTAGACCATATTCTTTGTTCAACGTCATGCGTCAAAATACCTTTGCTGTATCACAATTTAAAAAATAGTTTGATGCTAAATTCAAAATCAATTGGCAATAAAATTGCCTTATCACAGAAAAATGAAAATCTATCAACCAATCAGTTAGCCTGGACTGGTATGGTCTCCATTGACGATACTGCCTTAGCTGTCACCGACACAGGCGGTTCTGGTATTCCTATAATATACCTTAATGGTCAGTTTGCTAATCAAGAGTATTGGAGGAAAGTCATTGCCGAACTTGGTTCGGAATTCAGACACATTACTTTTGATGAACGAGCAAGAGGCAAAAAATCAAAAAAGTCAGCCGACTATTCTTTCGAAACTTGTGTCAAAGATATTGATGCGATACTAGCGCCAAGAGGTGTAAAACAAGCATTAGTAGTAGGTTGGTCGTATGGAGCGTTCCTTGCTGCTCATTGGGCTAGTCGAAATCCCGACCGTTGTTTAGGTGCAGTTCTGGTTGACGGTGCACAACCCTATAACTGGTTGAACGAAAAAATGGAAGCACGTATTCGAAGACTTTTCTGGTGGCTAAACCCAATTATGTGGGTATTGCGACCAACGGGATTGACACCTCGTATAAGTGCCTCTCAAATGGCAGAAATAAATATTGAGCTTGGTCGAGTAGCTAATGTAAATGAGCTGGGTGCAGTTATGGATAAAATTACCGTACCTACAAGATATATACTTGCATCTGGAGCATCACTTGGAAGCAAAGGTGACGAACAAGAACTAATTCGTACTGGGGTTAATGCGGTGGTAGAACGTAATCCGAATATCAAAATAAGTGCTAAGGTCTCGAGCAATCACGATGGTATTTTAAAAAAGGATTTCCTTGCTGTTGCTGATGCTGTGCGTGAAGTTGCCAGAATTAACCATAAGGAGATGATAACAAAATAATTAATCGTATTCCATAAGAATAAATTCAATGAAGTTAAATTCTAAATCAATAGGCAATAAAATTGCCGAAGCAAGAAAGAAAATAAATCTTTCACAAGCAGAACTTGCTCAACAAATTTCTATCAGCTCTCCAGCAGTAGGAAAATGGGAACGTGGCGAATCTTTGCCCGATATCACAACTTTAAACCGTCTTGCCGAAATTTTCGGAGTTGACTTGAATTTTTTTTCAGAGAGTTTTCAATCTGTTAGCGCCAAAACTACAACAGTTGAGCCTTTGGAAAAGCAATCAGTCGAACTCATTTCTACAGATAAAATAAAAAATAATAGTTGGGATATGGCAGCAGGGAATTGGGTAGATGCTGATTTTTCAGGGTTAAAAAATCTACAGAAAAAATTCAGTTCCTCCAATATGCAGCGTTGCAAATTTGTTGGTTCTAATTTGTCGGACCTTATTTTAAAAGGAAATAATATTGATAACTGTAACTTTTCAAATTCGGATATCAGCAGCAGTCATATTCAGGGTTCTCTCATATTTAATAATTTGTTTAATGATTGTTCTTTTAAAGAAACTGAATTTTTAAATAGCCATATTAAAGGTTGCGATTTTACTGATGTCGATTTTACACGAGTGTTATTAAAATCTACTTCCCTGGAGAAAAACATAGTTGCAAATGCAGTATGGAATCGCACTTCTTTTATTGCTGCATCGATTTCCGATATAGTTTTCAATGGCACATTAGAAGATTGTTCTTTTGAAAATTGTGGATTTACAAAAACAACATTTAAAAATGCAACGATAATTAACACTTTCTTCAAAAATAATAAGAATTTAAAAAAGATTAAGTTCATCGACTGTCAAACTGATAGAATGACCTTTGGATTTTTAAAAAGTGGGAAAGCAGATTTAACTGGTATCACATTATTAACATCACATTTGACGGTGGAAATATAATGCTTCGGTATGAAAGTGAGAGAAAATAAACAAACTATATAACAATTTAAAAACAACAATAATGAAAGTACATCCTTATTTAAACTTTGACGGCAAAGCCGAAGAAGCATTTATGTTTTACAAATCAGTTTTTGGCGGAGAATTTTCGGCAAATATGAAAATGAGTGAAATGCCTGAGAGCAATAAGTTGCCAGCAGAAGAGCAAAACCGCACGATGCATATTGCTTTGCCTATTGGCGAAGGCACTTTGTTGATGGCTTCGGATATTGTTCCATCTGCCGGGCATAAAATGGTGTTGGGAAATCAAACTTACACCATGCTAAGCCCTGAAACAAAAGAAGAAGCATATCGCTTATTTGACGGGCTTTCCAAAGATGGCGATGTAGATATGAAAATGGAAGAAGCATCTTGGGGCGATTATTTTGGCAGTTTTACAGATAAATTTGGAATTAAATGGATGATAAATGTGGCGGGAAAACAAAAGTAAATTTATGGCAATAAAAACTGTATCTAAAAAGATGGGCATTAAGGAGGGCAGTCGTTCCATTTTCATCAATGCACCAGCAGAAGCAATTGAGGCCATTGATTTGCCAAGTCTTGATGTGGTATCAGAACTTACGGGTACTTTCGATTATATCCATTTATTCGCCAAGAATCAAAAAGAGTTTAAGGAAACATTTCCTGAACTTAAAGCACATCTCAATCCAAATGGTATGCTTTGGACATCATGGCCTAAAAATGGACAATTAGAAACCGACCTTTCGCTAACAAAGATTATTAACATAGGCTACGGTTTTGGATTGGTTGAAAGCACAGCAGTTAGCATAGATTCCACATGGTCTGCCTTAAAGTTTACCCATCCCAAAAAAGGTAAGGTCTATAATAATAGCTATGGCACGCTAATTTGAAATAATCATTAAATCAAATTAGTTGCAAAAAATATAATAACAATTAAAAATTATGACACTCAAAATTGCACGTTTCTTAACGATAATGTTTGTAAGTCTTAGTATGGGACCTGCGATATGTCACCTGCTTGAGATGCCACCCAAAATGGCTTATGATGGAGCATTTTGGTTACAAATATCTCAAACGCTTTATGGGTCAAGGTTTGAAAGCTTTGGTGCATTTTAAAACGAAAAAAAATTATGAAAAAAAACCGCAGTAATCTGGCAATCAAGGAGAAATGAATTAAACACCCTTAAATTTTTAAAAAACTATATATTATGAACCTGAAAATAATAATACTTATCGCCATTGTTGCTACTGTAGTTGTAACACTTATTGGATTTAATAAAGATATCGCCTTGTTAACAACACCATCTAAAAAAGCATTGGAGCAAACTAATTTCCAAAAACAGACGGACGTATATTTCTGGCAACAACTTCATGATGGTAATTACGATAGCCTCCCGCAAATAATTGATAGTCTTACCTTAGCATACCTGTAAAATCCAAACAATTTCAGCACTATTTCTCATTTGGCGTTTAGCCATATATGGTTATCAAGTGAGCGAAACCGCAACCCCAATCCGAACCCTCAAATTACTGATCATATTATTTTAGCAAAAAAGTATTTCAAAGAAGCTCATAATTCGAACCCGGAAGATGCCAGAATTCATGGTTTTTTAGCCACTACCTATTTGAGTGAAGGTACTGTGGATAAAGACGAAAAGAAAACGGTTGAAGGATATTTTATGGTTAAAAAAGCTATCGAAGAGTGGCCTGAGTTTAATTATTTCACAGGAGGCTATGTGCTGAGCCAACTACCTAAGGAACATAAACGCTTTGCCGAGGCAGTAGAGTGGCAATGGAAAAACTTAGACGCTTGTACTGGCGAAACAGTGAATAGAAAAACAGGAGATTATTCCAAATACATGACTTTGGAAACCATTGAAGGTGAAAAAAGAGTATGCTGGAATAGCTGGATAGCCCCTCATAATTTTGAAGGATTTTTTATGAACATGGGAGATATGTTGGTAAAGCAGGGTAATTGGCAAACCGCTATTAAAATTTACAACAACACTAAACTTTCTAAAACTTACAGCGATTGGAAATACAAGGAAACATTAGAGAAGCGAATTATAAATGCAAAATCAAATGTTTTTTTTTAACCAACTCGGAATAAAAGATGATAACCACATTATAATGGTGAATAGTAAGTTTTCATGTGTGGGATGTCACCAAAAATAATTGAATAAACTGAACAGCAATCAGACATAGATACTATTTATTAAAATACGCTCACATTATTATATTAACCAAACAAGCGATGAAACCACTATTTGTATTACTTGGTATATTTATAATTGCACTATTTGCAATAAAACTTATACAACACAAACACAACAGCCCGCTGGCGGCAAGAATAGCCATGTCTGCCATGTTGGTATTTACCGCAGTGGGTCATTTCGTTTTCACAAAAGGTATGGAAATGATGATACCCGATTTTATTCCTGTTAAGACAGCCTTTGTTTATGCAACCGGGGTTATTGAAATAGCCGCAGCTATCGGATTGTTGATTCCAACTTTTGGAGTGGTAACAGCGTGGTTATTAATACTTTTTTTTATTCTGATAATTCCTGCCAATGTTAAAGCAGCTTTAGAACACATTGATATTGAGAAAGCAACTTTTGATGGCTCAGGTACTAATTACTTATGGTTTAGAATTCCTCTGCAGATACTTTTCATTGCATGGACATACTTAAGTTGTATTAAAAGCAAACAAGATGAAAAAAATAATCGCAGCAGAATGGCTATCGCTTGATGGCTTTTTTTCAAATTCAGAAAATGGAACGGATTGGCTTGTTTCAGGTGAGGAAACAGGAGAATATTTATTAAAAATGTTTGCCAATATTGACACGATTCTATTAGGTCAAGTTACGTACGAAATGTTCTCAGCCTATTGGCCAAAACCAAATCCAGATGATAAGAATCCACAAGTGCTTACTGACTTTATGAACAATTCCCGAAAAATTGTTTTTTCAAAATCTTTGAAAAAAGCAGAATGGAATAATTCAGTTTTAATGGAAAATATTGATGCAACAAAAATCAATAAAATGAAACAAGAGGTAAGTAAAGACATTGTGATTTTTGGTAGCGGAAGCATTGTTTCTCAACTTACCAAATTGAAACTGATTGATGAATATCAATTTATAGTAATTCCGATTTTTTTGGGTAACGGCAAAACGCTATTTAAAAGTGATGAAGCAAAATTGAAATTGAAATTTTTAGAATCTAAATCATTTGACGGTGGAAACATGATGCTTCGGTATGAAGGTGGGAAAAAATAAACAGACTACATGACAATTTAAAAACAACAATAATGAAAAAAATCTTAACAGTTCTTGCGGCACTCTGCTTTACTGCAAACGCATTTTCACAAACAAATTCTAAAATTAAAAATTCAAACAAAATGAAAAATAAGATAGAACACATCAATCCAAATGGACTTTCAAAAAATCCTTCTTTTTCACAAATTGTAACAACACAAGGAAACGGAAAGACGATTTATATTGGCGGACAAGATGCAGTAAATGCTGATGGAGAAATAGTTGGCGAGGGAGACTTGGCAGCACAAACAGAACAGGTGATGAAAAATTTGCAAACAGCACTTTCAGCCTGTGGAGCAACATTTGAAAATCTTGTTAAGCTATCTATTTATATGGTTCATGGGCAAAATATAAATAGTGGATTTCAGGTTTCACAAAAGTATTTTGCCAAATTGAAAAATCCACCAGCAATTTCTGTTCTGGTAGTGGCAGGTTTAGCAAATTCTGACTTTTTGGTTGAAATAGATGCGACTGCTTTTATTCCAGAAAAATAAAAATTTTACATTATGAAATTCAAGACTCGAACGGAATTGGAATTGACACTAAACATCCAACAGACAAAAAGCAACTGCGAACCGCTGACAGGGGTTTTGCAACAGTGGGGCTTGGGTGGTGAATTGAACATTTATAATTCTGATAATCATTTGTGTTAAACTGAACATCTGTACTTTTAATTTCCCACCATCGCGAAGCCCCAAACCGTTTCACGCCATTCCTGAAAACCATGAAAAAACGACTTCCATTGCTCGCGCTAGCCTGCCTTTTCGGCGGTTTTTTCGCTGTCAAAAGCCAAGTTAAGACCGTAACGCTCGACACTGAGATGATGTCTTTCGGCGGCAACACGCCGTTGCCCGCCCAATCGCACTTCCAAGTGAAGGGAACCACCGAAGCGTACATTTCAAAAATCGCCTTGGAAATCTACGACCACGACCCGTTTGGCACGCCAGACTACAAATCGGACTGGGTGCGCACGTACGGCTACACGCAAAACGCGTTCACGATTCCGGTCTATTACTTGCTGCGTAACAACGCCGATTACTCGTTCCGCATCAAGCGGTTCCGCAAGCTCAACGATACCGAAAAGGACGAACTGCGCAAGGTGGTTTACCAAGCCTTGGACGATTACGTGGATGCCCAACTGCGTGTGCAGAACCGCCGCCTGTATTTTGCCAAGCCGCCCAAAACCACCATCACCGACATGAATACGGTGGTCAACACCGGTTTCCGGTATTTTGAAAACGCGCGGGGTGAGTTTGCCGGTTTTTCGGACTTGATCAAAGACCGGATCAAGCAGATGGAAACGCTGAAAGTGAAAAAAAATACGCTGATGGACATGAAACGCGACACCGTGACCAAACCCGATGCCGAAATGGTGCAGCGCGAAGTTGCCGGTCTGAAATCGCTGGTGCGCAACGAACTCAATTACTTTCTGAATGAAGACATCTACCGGTTGGTGGAAGACCGCGAAATCCGTGATTATCCGGTGGAAAAACTGCCCAACGTGATTGGTGTGAATGTGGGCTACGCCGCCGTGTTTCTGGGCGGCACGCTGCAAAATCCCGAATACGGCTCCGCGCCGTACGTGGGCGTTTCGCTGCCGCTCGGCAACTCTCGGTTTGCGCCGTTCATGAGCAAGATGTCGGTTTCGACGGGCATTTTCCTGACCGATGTGAAAGACCAGAACGACCGGAAATACACCGGAGCCTATATCAGCAAGCCGATTTACTTGGGTTTGGGCTACAAGGTGTTTGACTTTGTGCGCATCAATGCCGGAGCCGTGATGCTGGACAAAGATACCAACCCGAACAACACCGGCCTGCGCACCAGCGATGTGCGGATACAGCCTTTTGTGGGCATCAGCGCGGATTTCAGCCTGTGGCTGGGCGTGGGAACTAAGCAGAAGCGGTAACGGTCGAACAGTCCACAGTAAAGAACGGCGTTGCGGGTTGTCCGGGATTTTTAATTCCGGACGCGGAACACCGGATTTGTAATCCGGCGGAGGAACGGCCGACTATTTTCCCATCCTGAAAAAACACTTCCATGCGGATTTTAGCTTATTTTTCGATACTGTTTTGCCTGTCCGCCCCTCCGGTTTTTGCGCAGCAGGCCAACTACGGCTGGCGCATTGGCGTGGGCGGCGGCTACATGAATTATTACGGCGATGTGAGCAGCTACAGCTTGCAATCGCTGGGCGATGCGGGCAATGCCCTGAACCTGTGGACATTGGACACGCGCGGCGTGAACCCGGAATCGGTGCAAAGCCGCCAGAGTCCGCTCAGTGCGTTTTCGCTGACGCTGGAACGGAAAATCAATTCCACCACCGGCTTTGTGTTCCAGTATTCCAACGGCTACATCGCCGCCAACGACCGGCTGGATTTGCGCGGCGGCCTGAATGCGGCCAACCCGAATTTTGCGCGGGCCTTGAATTTCCGCACCCGACTGCAAGACTATTCCATCGGTTTTTCGTTCGCCACCGACAACGACCGCATCTTGCGTTCCACCGCATTTTTCGCCCCGTACTTCACGCTCAATGTCGGTTACACGCAGTTTGCCGCCAAAGGCGACTTGCTCGATGCCAACGGAAACCGCTACGCCTACAACCCCGACGGAACGCTGCAAAACGGTGTGGTTCAGGATGGCACGTTTGAAACGGATCTGCGCAACCTGAACACCAACAGCGTGAGGTACAACAACGGCGCATTCAACGTCGGGTTGGGGCTGGGGTTGAAATTCCGCATCAGTCCGGCCATCAGCCTGCACGTGCAATCCGATGTGCGCCACACGTTCACCGATTACCTGGACGATGTGGGCAGCGATTACCGCCCGGCCTACGACAACGGATTTTCGGCTTATGCTGCCAACCCGACCGGTGTTTCCCGCCCGGTACGCGGCAACAGCCAGCCCCACGATATTTTCGCGTACCATTCGCTTTCGGTGCGCTTCAGTTTTGGCAAAACCCGCAAACGCGATGTGTACCGGAGTCCCGCATTCACGATAAAAGACGTGCCTTACGGGCAATTTGCCAAGGACACGGCTTCGCTCGCGGCGGATTTGGCGGATAAAAAGGCGATGGCGCGAAAAGGCAGCCTGAAAAAAGACAGCTTGAACGTGGCAGGTTTGGCTCTTCCCAACGATACTATTTCAGCGGACACCGTTGAAAAAAACCGTGTGAAATCTGATTCATCGTTCCGCAACCGCTTGCCGGAAAATGAGACGCTTGTGATTTTGAACAATGGCAAAGTGGAGGAAGTGCGCATCCGCAACGGCAACGTGACCATTCGCAATTACGAGGCCGACCGCCGCGATTCGGTTTCGGCTGGTGGCGCGGCTTATCCGAATGATTCCGCCAGATCAGCACGGCACGCGGATACCAGAAAAATAGTATCTCCCGGAAAGCTAAAAGCCCCGTCTTCAGCGGGGGCGAAACCCGCCACGCCAAAAGGCAACAAAACCGACCGGCAAAAGGCTCCGGCAACCGACAACGCCGCCCATGTGCAGCCATCCGGTATTTCGGAAACGGATTCGGCACGCAGCCGCTTGAACAGCAAAATCATCGGCTTGCAGGCAAAAATCAGTGAGATGGAAAAACGGTTGGATGACACTTCGGCAACGGAGCAAAAGTCCAGACCGGCAGCGCAAAACGCCCGCCGGGATTTTGAAAGGGATTCCGCTTACCGCGCCGACACGCGGCGCATTGATTCGCTGCGGCGGCAATTGGATGAGCAAGAAAGCGGAAAAGAAAAAAAGTCCTTTTCCAAGAATATTTTCAGGAAAAAAGACAAAAAAGCGCAGGACAGCCTTGGGCAGCGGCCAAGCGAACGCGAACAGGCCATGCGCGAAATCAACAGGCTCAACAACCAGATTGAGCAACGCCGCGCCGAATCGCAATTGGCAAGCCAGCCGCAACCTGTTGCCGGTAAAGACCGGGACGAATATGCCAAAAACCTGCGCGAACTGAACCAATACACCCAGGAAATGAGGCAGATGCTGGATCAGGAACGCCGCGCCAATGAAAACCTGCGCCTGCAAAACCAGCAATACCGCGCCGACAACCAAGGTCTGCGCAACCAGAACACCCGACAACCCGTGGCTCAGGGCAGTTACCGCACCAACCAGGGTTATGACTACACTGAACGGACGGTTGCGCCCCCGCCGCAAGCCGTGCGCCGCACCACCGCACCGGTTACGGTAGCCCCGGTAATTGCGGGCAGCCCACGCCAAGCGGATACCCAGACGCAAGACCGGCTGGCACAGAATGAGGCGAAAATACAGCGGCTCACGCGCCAACTGGACAGCCTGCAAGCCGCCCGCGCCATTGCGGCGAAACGCGACACCTCAACAAAAGCCAACGCCAGCAATCCGCAAATCAATGCCTTGCAAGACAGCCTGGCGAGTTTGAAAAACCTTGTCCGCTCATTGAAAAGCCAGCCCGTGGCTGCGAAAACACCCGAAAGTCCGGTGCTGGATGCAGCGGCACTGCCCGCCACTTCGGTTTATTTCGCCGTCGGCTCGGTTGCCCTGTCGCCGGACGGACTGAAAAAAGCGGCCAAGGTTGCCGCGCTGCTGAAAAAATATCCCGAAACGCAACTGCAACTGACCGGCATGGCCGATGCCACGGGCAATGCGGCGGCCAACCGCAAACTGTCGCTGCGCCGGGCACAAGCCTTAAAAAATGTATTGGTGAGCCGTCATAAACTATCGCCGGAACGGATAACCGTCGAATCGGTGGGGGCGGGCAAGGCTTCAGGCAAGAAAAACGCACTTGACCGCCGCGTGGAAATGACGTTTGAGTAGCCGCCAAATCCACAGGGCTTCACCCTGTGTTGGCAGATAACGCCCTTTCAGGGCTGCGGCCTGCTTGGCGGAGCGGCAGCCCCTGCCAGAATAGTATCTTCCCGGAAAGCCAAACCCCACTTGGGCAGAGCTGGGCAACCCAATCCCGGCTGGGGGCTTTTTTTCTTTCTTTTTAACGTCATCCCGGCTAATTTTGTCGTTGCAAAGAACAACCGCCCCATGACCGAGAAAGAACAGGAACCCGCCACCGAAAAGTCGCTGAATTTCATTGAACAGATTGTGGCCCATGACCGCGAAAGCGGCAAGCACGGCGGCCGCGTCCACACGCGTTTTCCGCCCGAGCCAAACGGTTATTTGCACATCGGCCACGCCAAATCCATTTGCCTCAATTTCGGTTTGGCCGACGCGTATGGCGGCAAAACCAACCTGCGATTCGATGATACCAACCCCGTTACGGAAGAAACCGAATATGTGGAATCCATCAAAAACGACATCCGCTGGCTGGGTTTTACGTGGGAAAACGAACTGTACGCCTCCGATTATTTCGGCCAGTTGTACGGTTTTGCGGTGCGGCTGATTGAGAAAGGGCTGGCTTATGTGGACGACCAGACCGCCGAGGAAATTGCGGCGCAAAAAGGCACGCCCACGCATCCGGGCATGGAAAGTCCGTTCCGTAGCCGTTCGGTAGCGGAAAACCTGGACTTGTTTGCCCGCATGAAAAACGGCGAATTTGCCGAAGGCAGCCGCGTGCTACGCGCCAAAGTGGACATGGCATCGCCGAATATGTTGCTCCGCGACCCGTTCATGTACCGCATAAAATTTGCCCGCCACCACCGCACCGGCGATGCGTGGTGCATCTACCCGATGTACGATTTTGCTCACGGCCAGTCGGATTCCATTGAAGAAATCACGCACTCAATCTGCACGTTGGAATTCATCCATCACCGCCCGCTCTACGATTGGTTCATTGAGAAACTGGGGATTTTCCCGTCGCAGCAAATCGAGTTTGCCCGGCTGAACCTGACTTACACGGTCATGAGCAAACGAAAACTGCTGCAATTGGTGAATGAAAAGCACGTGAACGGCTGGGACGACCCCCGGATGCCGACCATTTCGGGCTTGCGGCGGCGCGGCTACACACCGGCTTCCATCCGCGACTTTGCCGAACGCATCGGCATTGCCAAGCGCGACAACCTGATTGATGTGTCGCTGCTGGAGTTTTGCATCCGCGAAGACCTGAACAAGACCGCCACGCGCGTGATGGCCGTACTGGAACCGCTCAAAATCGTGCTCACCAACTATCCCGAAAGCCAAACCGAGGAACTGGAAGCCGAGAACAATCCCGAAGATGAGGCCGCTGGACACCGGATGCTGCCGTTTTCGCGCGAGTCGTACATTGAACGGGAGGATTTCATTGAAAATCCGCCGAAAAAATATTTTCGCCTGTTTCCGGGCGGCTTGGTACGGCTCAAAAACGCCTACATCATCCGTTGCGACGAGGTGGTCAAAGATGCGTCAGGCGAAATATCCGAACTCCGCTGCACGTATTTCCCCGAAAGTAAAAGCGGCTCGGATACATCGGGCATTGCCGTAAAAGGCACACTGCACTGGGTTTCGGTGTCGCACGCGCTGCCCGCCGAAGTGCGCCTCTACGACCGGCTGCTCACCGTTGAAGACCCCGCCGCCGAGGAACGCGATTTTAAGGAATTGCTGAACCCGGACTCATTGCAGGTGATCGGAAAAGCGTTTGTGGAACCGAGCCTGCAAACCGGAAAGCCGGGCGACAGCTACCAATTCATCCGCAAGGGATATTTCTGCCTGGACACCGACAGCACACCCGGAAAACCGGTTTTCAACCGCACCGTGACGCTGAAAAGCGCGTGGACGAAATCGTAGGGGCGGCCGCTTGGGCATATTCAATCATTCAAAACTCAACATTCAATATTGCGAAAATGGAAGCCCTTTGCACCGACGACACCGGCAAACCCAACGAAATCCAGCAGAAAAACTGGATCAGGAAAGGCCAGACCTATACTGTTGTGAAACTGTACACCAATCCGCTCTCGGGCGAACATTATTTTGCCTTGGAAGAAGTGCAGCCCGATTCGCCCTACGGCGGCTACAAGGTGCAACGCTTCTCGTTTGACGTGAACGACCTGACTGAGTTGCTGGAAGGAAAAAAGGAGGAAATCACCGAGGAAGAGCCAGCAATGGCCTGACCGTAAAGGTTTAACACGCTTGCCGGTTCGGCCTTTCCGCTTTGAATCCGCTGGGAATAGTATCTTCCAAAAACGCCAAACCTGCCAATCGGTTTCTTTCCGGGAAATGTCAGCCGTTGTCCGAAGGCTGAAATAGTATCTTTCAAAAACCCCAAACCCGCCGCCACAAGACAATGCAGCACGTACTTGAATTCCTTGCGGAACTGCGCGAAAACAACAACCGCGAGTGGTTTGAGACGCACAAGGAACGCTATGCGCAAGTGAAGCAAACGCAACTGGAACTTGCCGGACAGATACTGGACAGGATTGTGGCGTTTGAGCCGGAATACAAATACCTGCAACCCGCTGGCTGCACCTTCAGGATATACCGCGATGTCCGGTTTTCAAAGGACAAGACACCGTACAAGACCCACTTGGGCGCGTATTTTGAACGTGACGGCAAAAAAAGCGGGCGGGCGGGCTATTACCTGCACATCGAGCCGGGCGGCAAAAGCTTCTTGGCGGGCGGGATGTGGATGCCGCAGGGCGAGGCGTTGAAAAAAATCAGGCGGGAAATTGACTACAACAGCGGCAAACTCCGCAACATCTTGGAAAACAGCACTTTCCGGCAATACTACGGCTCCATCCACGACGGCGACGATGTGTTCGGGATGCAGCGAAAACTCAAGAAAGCCCCCAAAGACTATCCGCCCACGCACCCGGCCATCGAGTTGTTGCGGCTCAAGGATTTCAGCCTCTCGCACCCCGTTGCCGATGCGCAGGTTGCCGCCCCCGATTTTGCCGAATATGCCGCCAAAACATGGCTGATACTCAAGCCATTCAACGATTTCCTAAACACGGCGGCGGAAGATTGAACGCAGGAAACAGTATGTTTCGGAAAGCCCAAACCGGCTTAAGTTCAGTATCCTACAAGTACCCGGCCACCCAATAACTGGCGTAGCCCATCCATTCGTGCCACAGCACCGCCCATTTTCCCATCGCTTCTTCAGAGGGTAGCAGCCAGTAATCGGGAGTCCAGCGGCGGGGCTTGCCGTAAAAATCCGTGCTGAATGCGGTGGCTGGCACACCCGCCCGCCGGAAACAGCCCGCCGCCCGCCTCATGTGGAAAGCCGAAGTGACCAGCAGGCAAGACTGGCCCGAAAATTTTTGCTTCAGGATTCTGGCCGAAAAAACGGCGTTTTCGCGCGTATTGCGCGATTTGCTTTCCAATGTAATCGCACTGTCGGGCACGCCGGCCAGCTTCAAAATGGCGGCCAGTTCGTCGGCCTCACTCTCGTTTTCGCGCTTGCCCACCAGCCTCCCCGAGCCGCCACTGATGAATATGTGCTTCACTTTGCCCAGCTTGTACAAGTGCAGCGGGTGCAAAATGCGGTCGGCCCCCCGGTTGAAATACACGCGGTCACGAGGTTCGCGTTCCGAATCGGTCACGCCGGTCAGCACCACCGCCACATGGTGCGGGGCAAGGGCGGCCAACGGCACGGGTGGTACTTCCCACCAGCGCATGGCCTCATTGGCAATCAAGCCGTTGGTAAGGAAAAGGAGCAGGAAAACGGCGGCTTTCAGGGCGCGTTTTTTCCTCGGAAACTTTTTGGTGAGCAGACTGTACAGCAAAAGCCCGGTGATCCAAGCAAGGGGCATGAGCAGGTAGAAAAGCGTTTTGGAAAGGATGAAAAACATGGGTTTCGTGTTTTTGAAAGATACTATTTTGTGTTTCGCAAAAGCCCGTTTCATTGCGCCGCGCGGGTTTCAACTCTGCCAGAGTTTTGAACTCTGGCAGAGTTACGCGTAAGTCGCAATCATTTTACGGCGCGGTTCAGGTAATATCCATGAACGGCCGCTTATTTTTTGCGCCACAAAATAGTATCTTTTTGGAAGGCCAAACCCCGCATTTTTTTAATTTTGGCAAACCTGCAAATTCCGCCCCCTCCATGACAGCCCCGACAACCGACCACACCAGCCGCAAACGCATCATCAGTTTGGAGGTGAGCCAGTTGAGCTACGACCAAACCACCCGGCAGATACTTGATTGGGGCCGCCAGCACCGCCCGGCCTACGTGTGCTTTGCCAACGTGCACATGGCCATTGAGGCGCACTGGTCGCCGGAGTTTGCCGCCACCGTAAACCAAGCCGACATTGTGGCTCCCGACGGGATGCCGCTGGCCAAAGCCTTTCAATCGCTGCATGGCGTGCATCAGGAACGCGTGGCCGGCATGGATATGCTGCCCACGTTGCTGGCCGAATGCGCGGCGCAGGGGCTTTCGGTCTATTTTTTCGGCACTACCGACGAAACGCTCCAAGCTATCGGGCAGCGCATCAGGCGTGAGCATCCGCAACTGAAAATCGCGGGACTTTTCTCGCCGCCGTTCGGCTCGTTGAATGCGGCCAACAATGCGGTTTATGCCCAAAAAATCAATGAGTCGGGCGCCAATCTGGTGATGGTTGTGCTGGGCTGCCCGAAACAGGAAAACTGGATGGCGCAGAATTCGCGGCACATCAACGCCGTGCTGCTGGGCGTGGGCGGAGCCGTGGATGTGTACGCGGGTATGCGCCGCCGCGCCCCGGCATGGATGCAAAAACTGGCCTTGGAATGGTTTTACCGTTTGCTGCAAGAGCCGCAGCGGATGTTCAAGCGGTATTTTGTCACCAACAGCCTGTATATCTGGCTGCTGGGCAAACAGTTGCTGAAAAAGAAGGGAAAACCTCGCCCCCGACCCCTCTCCTACTGAGAGGGGAGTAAAGCCCCTCCCTTGCGGGGAGGGGTTGGGGTGGGGTTTTCTCCCTTGGGGCCGGAAGATTTTCCTATTTTTTCGCCAGCCCCTCGTGGCGTTTTTGTACTTTGTCGAGCATCCGCAGAATAGAGCCTTTAATGGTCTGTATCTCGGAAAACGCAATCAGGTGTCCCCGGTTGGCAATCATGATAAAATCCAGTGAAGGCACATTCGCGAGTTTCCGCTTGGCAAACGGCGCATTGGTCGTGTAAACCAAGTCGTCGTCCGCGCCTTGTATATACGTGACGGGCACTTGTATCTTATGCCAGTAGGGCAGCATTTTCTGGAGTTCGGCACGGTGGGCCAGCTTTTCGGCATTGGCCGACACCAGCATCCGGGGTACGAGCCACTTCAGGGCCGTCCACTCCATCGGGTACGAAATGCCGTAGATCCGCTCCTGGCCCGGAGCCAGTGCCGGAGCCACCAGCACTAGGCCGTCAATTAGTTGCGGATAATCCATGGCCAAGCGGCACGCCACCGAAGTGCCATACGAAGTGCCCACCACCACCACCGGATGATGGGCGCGGTTCAGGCTGTCCAGAATCGGTTTGATGGCGCGGGCTTGCCGTTCAATGGAAACCACCGGCCTGCCGAAACCCGAATAGCCGTAGCCCAGCCGATCCACGGCATACATTTTGGCGCGCCGGAGCAATAGGCTGTCGGAGAGGTAAACCTTGAAATAACTCATGGAGCTGGGTGCGCCATGAATGAACAGGATGGCTGCCGAAGTGTCGCTGCCAATGGCCAGGTAGCGCACCAGCCGCCCCTGCGACCGGTAAAAGCCGATTTCGGGCTTCAATTTCCGTTCATTGAAATAACGGTGCAGGTCGGCGGTGGTATCGCGGAACTGCACGCAGCCATCCACCATGAACATGGTCATGACAAAAATGCCAACGCCAATACCAAGATTCTTGAAAAGACGCGGACGAAACCTGAAAACCATGGTGACGTTTGAGTGGATATCCCGTGCCGGTGTCCCGCAGGGAAAATAGTATGTTTCAAACGGTCGAAACCTGTTTTTGGTTTTGGCCGGTCGGTGGTGGCAGCCAGTTGATGACTGTCAAAAAGGGGCGCAGGCAGGTTTGGCCTTTCCAAAACATACTATTTTCCCGGCGGCGCATTTGTGATGCCTTGCAGGTCAGACGGCAGTTGAAGTATGTTCCATTTGCTTTATCCGGTAAACGTATTCCTTTTCCTTGCGTTGCATTTCCTCCTGCGTGGCCGACAATTCTTCCAAATTCTGACGCATTTCCTCCTCTTGGGCTTTCAGTTCTTCGGCTTGTTGCTGAGACGCATGAAGCAGATGCTGGGTGCGTTCATTTATTTTCACACCCATAATGGTGGATGCGATGTTTTCGGCCAGCTTTTCGACAAATGCAATCTCGTGGGGCCGGTATTCGTTGAAAGAAGCGATTTCCACAACGCCGGTGATCTCCCCGTTCAATTTCACGGGCACAATCAGGATGGATTTGGGTTCCGCCCCTCCCAACCCCGAGGTGATTGAAATATAGTTTTGCGGAACCGCTGTCATGAAAATCGTTTCCTTTTCCAAATACGCCTGACCAGCCAAGCCTTCGCCCGGCAGTATTTTTTTCTCCGAGAATTTTTTCCGGTCAAAAGCGTAGCACGCCAGCAATTCCAAGTGTACGTCGCCTGGGGTTTTGTCGTTCAACACAAACAAACTGCCTTGGCTGCTTCCGGTATATTTTACCAAATCGGAAATGATATTCTCACTGAGTATTTTCAAATCGGTATTGGCCCTCAGAATATCCGAAAACTTGGCAAGACCCTCGGTGGCCCAGTTTCGTTTCCTGTCTTCCTCCGCCACTTGCCTCAGATTGTCGCGCATGGTGTATAGCGACTGGCTGAGGTCGCCTTTGCCGTTGAAAACCTCCACGCGCGTTTCGAGCATTCCCGCACCCACATTTTTGGCAAATTCGGTTGCCGAACCCAAATTGACCGCCAGCGCATTGAGAGCCGCCGCCATCTTGCCAATCTCATCGGCTCGGTTCGTTTGTATGGTGGGCGGCAGGTGCCCGCCTGCCAGAATCGAGATGTGTTCGGTAATCGGCTCCAATGGTTTGAGGGTCTTTTTCAGGAACACGAACGCAAGACCGATGATGGTGATATTTATCAAAAGGATGACGACAAGCATGACCATGAATACGTTTTTGGATTCGGCGGCTTGCTGGATGAACAATTGGGTAAGTTCAGCATTCATTTTCAAAAGCGTGCCGTTGATGAGCCGTTGGCGTAATTTGCCCAACGATTCCTTGAATTTCGGGTTGGTGGCCTGCGTGGTTTGCTGTACGGATGAATCATTGAGAAGTGAAACTGGAGAATCAATCAGCCGCGACTCGTTGAGCAAAATGTCGGTCACTTCCTTGTGCCCCCTGAAAAAATCCTCGATTTCCACAATCTTCGAAACAAGGATGCCGGGAGCTGGAGGCAACACAATGTCGCCTTCAACGCCCGGTGCAAGGCCACCGTTTTTCAAGACCGCCAGCGACTGGCCCATCAGTACCACGGCCTTTCTCATTTCCTCTTTCGCCACAGATGCCTGCGCCTCATTGTCTGTATCTACCAGCAGGGCCATGGCTCCTATCCGTTGCGACAGCATCCGGTTGCGGCCAGCCACGTCTATTTGAGTTCCCTGTGTTTTCTGCCGGGCATTGAACCAGAAAACAATGGCGTATGAAGCAAGCACTGACACCAAGATCAGCAGGAAAATCATGGAAAATTTCTGGATTATCTTCAGGTTGGAAAAACGGCTGTCCATGCTTGTGAAGGGTTAGATGAAGGTTCAGGTAGGTAACAGGAAGGTCGGCTTGGTCTGCATTTTTAAAATACGCCGGCCCGTTGGCATTACGGGAAACATTGTGCGGAAGATTACGGGATTGGTATCCGTGCGGACTTGTTTTAAGATTTCCCTGCCGCCTTGTCTGATGGTTTTCACCAACCGGCGGCTTGTAGCAATCTGGGAAAAGCCTTGAAAGGAAGTTTATGAGCTCAGAGAGTGCAAAATACAGGAAAACCGCTCACTTTGAGAGTATGCTAAAATCGAATTTTATTACATTAAGAAAAATTAACATAGACACGTACGCAAAGCGGGGAGTTGTTTTTGTAGAAAAAATGCTGTTTTTGTGTGAATGCGGACGGGTTGGGTTCGGGGGTTTTGAAACATACTATTTTCCCGGCGCGCACATATTCCGGGCTTTCATTTCCAAAAGTTATTATTTCCTTTGTGCAAAAATCATTTCACGGGCATTTTTGTTATCTTGTCACCTTATCCCAAGCAAAACCGCCCGCTTTCGGGCGCATTATTTTCCAGAAAGGTTCAAGCCATGCCCGTCAGCCAGAATTACATCGCCGAAGCACTGAAGATATTCACGGCATACTTGGAAAACAAGGAATTGCGCAAAACCCCCGAACGCTTTGCCATCTTGGAAGAGATATACTCCCGCACCGACCATTTTGATGTGGATGAATTGTATATTTCCATGAAAAACAAGAACTACCGCGTCAGCCGTGCCACCGTTTACAACACCCTCGACTTGCTCGTGGATTGTGATTTGGTAACCCGCCACCAGTTTGGCAAGAATATGTCGCAGTACGAGAAAGCCTACGGGTTCCGGCAGCACGACCACCTGATATGCACCGACTGCCACCGCGTGGTGGAATTCTGCGACCCGCGCGTCCAAAACATCCAGAGCATGGTTGGCGACCTGCTCAAATTCAAGGTAATGCACCACTCGCTCATCTTTTACGGCAGTTGTGCAAAAGACCAATGCGAGTACCGGAAAAACTGATGATTGGCCAATGATGCATTCATCACCATTTGAAAACTCAACCATAAAGAAACAACCGATGATAGATGTTCTGTTAGGCTTGCAGTGGGGCGACGAGGGCAAAGGCAAGATTGTGGATTTTCTGGCTCCCCGCTACAACGTGGTAGCCCGGTTCCAAGGCGGGCCCAATGCCGGCCACACGCTCGAATTTGAGGGAATCAAACACGTGCTGCACCAAATTCCGTCGGGCATTTTCCGTGCCAATACCAAAAACATCATTGGCAATGGCGTGGTTCTCGACCCGATTGTGTTCAGGAAGGAAGCCGAATCGGCGATGGACAAGTTCAGCATAGACTTGCACCAAAACCTGTATATTTCCAAGAAAGCACAGTTGATCCTGCCCACCCACCGGCTCTTGGATGCAGCCTACGAACAAGCCAAAGGCGACAGCAAGATCGGTTCGACGCTCAAGGGTATTGGCCCCACCTATGCCGACAAGGTTGCGCGGCAGGGTTTGCGCGTCGGCGATGTGCTTTCGGCCAATTTCAAGGAAAAATACAAGCGGTTGGTTGACAAGCATCTGGTGGTGCTGAAACAGCACAACTTCATTTATTTTGATTTGGTCTCGATGGAAAAGGATTTCTTTTCCGCAATTGAATACCTGAAAACCTTCCGGCTGGTTGAAAGCGAATACCTGATAAACCAATCGGTTGAGCAGCACGAGACCGTGCTGGCCGAAGGTGCGCAAGGCTCCCTGCTCGATATTGATTTCGGCTCCTATCCGTATGTCACCAGCTCCACGACCATGGCCGCCGGGGCTTGCACGGGTTTGGGCGTGGCTCCGCGCCATATCGGGGAGGTTTACGGCATTTTCAAGGCATACTGCACCCGCGTGGGCGGCGGGCCATTCCCGACCGAACTCAAGGATGAAACCGGCGAAAGGCTCCGCAAGATAGGCCATGAATACGGCTCCACCACTGGCCGCCCGCGCCGCTGCGGCTGGCTCGACCTGCCCGCCCTGCGTTATGCCATCATGCTTAACGGCGTGTCGCAATTGGTGATGATGAAAGTGGACATCCTGAGCGATTTCGACGAGATCAACGTGTGTACGCACTACCGCCTGCCCGACGGAACCGTTACCGACCAGTTGCCATACGATATGTGTGACACCAAGGTAGAGCCTGTCTATCAGACATTTGGCGGTTGGAAAACCGATTTGTCGGGCATTCATTCTTTTGACGAGATGCCAACGCCATTGGTTGCCTACATATCATTTCTCGAAGATGCGCTGAACCTGCCGATTACTTACGTCTCTACCGGGCCTGACCGGGTGGCCACACTGGTGCGCGAGGAAATTGCGCGCTGAAGCCGGTTTTGCGGTGAAAGGGCGGATACAATTCCGCATGGCTTCCAAAAAAAACTGCGGGATTTTTTGTTACCCTATCAAACCATTTCGTTTGTGAGTTAGTTTACAGAAAAATTCGCTTTTGCCCGTGGCGTACCGGAACGGTTTTGCAATGTAAAATCTGCCGAAGCTTTCACAGAATTCGTTATCCGTGGTTTAGGACAAAAACAGTATCCTTCAAAAAGCCCAAACCTGCCTTCAGTTTGCAAGCCGTACCGCTGGACTTGAAAAGTCCAGCCACACTTTCCGCAAAACAGTATCTTTCAAAACCCATAAACCCTCGCACATGAAAAAGAAAAAAACACTGGCCAAGCCCAAGCTTTTCAAGGGCTTTGGTTTGGGAATTGCCGGAATGCTGATTGGCATTTCCCTGTTTTCGACCGGCATGAAAGTGACGGAAAATAGTATCTCCCGAAAGGCCGAAACCCCCTCTCCGCTGCTCAAACCCGATGCGGATAATGGCGGCATCAAGCTGGCCAAAGGCTTTGGCGCGCTGACCGTGGCCGACAGCGTGGGCAAAGCCCGCCACTTGGCGGTGGCTCCCAACGGCGATGTGCTGGTGAAACTCGGCAAATTGCAACAAGACGGCGGCATTGCGCTGCTCAAAGACACTAACAAAGACGGCAAGGCCGATAAGACAACGTATTTTGGCAACTACGCCGGCACGGGCTTGGAAATCAGCAATGGCTACCTATACGCCTCGTCCGACAGTTCGGTGTACCGCTACAAACTCGCTGCCGACGGCTCGGTGGCCGCCGGTGCCAAGCCCGAAACCATCGTGACCGGCTTGGAATTTTACCGTGAGCACGGCTCCAAGTCGCTGGCCTTAGACGACAAGGGCAAGTTGTACGTCAACTTTGGCGCACCTTCCAATGCGTGCCAAGAAAAAAACCGTGTCACGGGCAGCAAAGGCATGGATCCGTGCCCGATTTTGGAATGGCACGCGGGCATCTGGCAGTTTGATTCTGCCAAGCCCAACCAAACGCAAAAAGACGGAATCCGTTACGCCACCGGCACACGCAACATTGTGGGGCTGACGTGGAACAAGCAAGCCAACGAACTCTACGCCATGCAGCATGGCCGCGACGACTTGGCTCGCCTTTTTCCTGAACTCTATACCACCCAGCAAAGTGCCGAACTGCCGGGCGAGGAGTTTTTGCTCATCAAAAAAGGTTCGGATTTTGGCTGGCCATACTGCTACTACGACTGGCAGCAAAAGAAAAAGGTGCTGGGCCCCGAATACGGCGGCGATGGCGGCAAGCAGGTAGGCCGGTGCGAAGACAAAGTGAAACCAATCATGGCATTTCCGGGCCATTGGGCACCCAACGATGTGCTTTTCTACACCGGAAACCAGTTTCCGGCCAAGTACAAAAACGGCGCGTTCATTTGTTTCCACGGCTCGTGGAACCGCACGCCACTCAAGCAAGGCGGCTACTTCGTGGCTTTTGTGCCGTTCAAGGATGGCAAGCCAGCGGGCGATTATGAAGTGTTTGCAGAGGGTTTTGCCGGTGGGGCCGACATCATGAACCCCGCCGATGCCCAACACCGCCCCATGGGTCTGGCGCAAGGTGCGGACGGCTCATTGTACATCTCGGACTCGGTGAAAGGCAAAATCTGGCGCGTGATGCACAACGGCGGCAAGGAGAAAAAAGGGTAGGTTTGGCGTTTTCGGGAGATACTATTTCATGAGGAAGGCATCCGGAAAAACACCGGATGCCTTCTTTTCTTGGTATGCTTTTGGATGTGATTCCGGTTGAACCCGGGCTTGTGAACCGAAACCCCGAAAATTTTGAAGCAGTCTTGAATGTCAGTTGTTTAAACCCGCAAACGTTTCGATCATGAAACTTCTCTTTTTGTTGCTGGCGGCTATTGTGTCTGCCGCCGGTTTGGGCTTTACAAACCATACTATTTCCCGGACACAGGCTCAGCCGGGCAAAGCCGTGTATGACCAGAACTGTCTGGCCTGCCACCAGGCCGATGGCCGGGGCGTGCCAGGCATGAACCCGCCGCTGGCCAAGACCGACTGGGTGCAGGGCGACAAGACCCGCCTGATCAATGTGATTCTCAAGGGATTGAACGAGGCCGTGGAAATCAACGGCGAGACGTACCAGAACGAAATGCCCGCCCACGATTTCCTGACCGACCAGCAGATAGCCGACGTGCTGACGTATGTGCGTTCCAATTTTGGCAACAAGGCCGGTGCAGTGAATGCGGAAGAGGTGAAAATACTGCGGGAGAAAAAATAAGACGGCTCTTGGAGCCAAACTGGCGAAACGTTCCCGAATTTGCGCCGTTGGCACAAGGCAAGGCAGCGGTAAAGCAGTATCTTTCCAAAAGGCCAAACCTGCCCGTTACAGCAATTCCAAGGTTTTTACACCCATGGGGTTGCTTTCGCCCGTGGGTTGTCGGCAGGGTTGGCGGTGTTCAGTATTTTGTGGTACAGTTCGTTGTAGCGGGCAGCAATCTTGCTCTCGTCATACTGTACCACTGCCCGGTCACGTGCCAAAGTCGAAAGCCCGGCCGGGTCAGGATGCTCCAATGCCCAGTGGATTCCTTCGGCCAAGTCGGCGGGCAAGTATGGCTCGGCCAAGTAGCCGTTATGCCGGTGCTCAATAATGTCGGGCAGCCCGCCCACCCTGAAGGCAACCACCGGTGTGCCGCAAGCCAGCGGTTCGGTGGCGGTCTGCGGCAGGTTCTCCATACGTGAGGGCACCACCATCACATCGGCGGCGGCATATAGGCGTGCCATGGTTCTCTCGTCGTTGATTTTGCCCATATAAACCTCGGGCATACCGACATCCATCATTTTTTCCGGAGCGGACGAGCCGAACAGCACCGCCAGCGGTTTTTGTGCCGGGTAACGTTTGCTCAGGATTTTCAACGACTCCTGCAACACTGCGTATCCCTTGTTCTTGTCTTTGTCAGAGTCCAACGCACCGAAAAGGATGATTTTGCGCGTTTCCGGCAAATCCAGTAGCCGCCGTGCCTCCAGTTTGCCGCAGGAGGCGAAAACGGAAGTATTGAGCGGATTGGGAATTACGTGCGCATCCATGGATTTCATCAGTCCGCTTTTGCGTGCTAAACCGGCCTCCCAATGGCTCGGTGCCACAATGGCGAAGCGGGTTTTGCGCCACGCATGGGTCTTGCGCTGCCAAGTCCACCGGTTAAAGTTGATTCCCGCCGGAGGATCAACGTAACCATTGACAAACCGCTCGTCTTCTAACCCATCAGGATGGTGTTCGGTGCCACAAAACGCCCACGAGTCGTGCAGCGTCCAGACAATGGGCTTGCTGATTTTGGCGATTTCCTCGATGCTGATCATTTCCTTGCCCACCCAATGCAGGTTCACCAGGTCGGCATCCGATTTATTGATGGCAAGGTGCAGAAAGCTGGGAAACAGGTTTAGCGAATGCAGAATCGGGTTTGATGTCCGTTCGAAACGCAAGAGTTTCTGGATAATCTTGTCCTTCAGGAAAGTCTCGGTTTTCTTCCATCTGGATGTGTTAGCTTGTACAAACGGGTGCTGCGTCCTTTTGCTGGCCACCAGCATCCGGGCATCCATGCCGGCCTTGCGTTGAGCCTTGCAAATGCGCAAAGCGGCAATGGCCGCACCGCCTTGGTTGTCTGAGTAGGAAACGTGCAATATTTTCATGCGGTGACGGCTCGCCGTAGTTTGCTGTTCCATAATACATTTTCAAACAATTGTTTGTCGAGCCGCATTCCGTTTTCATAAAGGTATATCCGGGGCAGGGCAGTCATGAAATCCCGGTGTTCCGGAAATATATGCCCTTTGCGGGTGGTGACGGCGGTTTTGAAACCCAGCGTGTGTGCCGCGTCAAACTCGCGCTGGCCTGCCTGCCCCTTTTCGCCGAACGGATACGCGAAATGCTCCACTTTCCGGCTCAGCCGTGTTTCCAGTTCACGCCGCGACGATTCCATTTCGGCAACCATCTCGATTTCCGGCAGGCTGCTCAGGGCGGGGTGGCTCATGGTGTGCGCCCCGATGGTGACCAATGGGCTGGCCGACAATTGCGCCAGCTCGTTCCAGTTCAGGCATAAATCATCGTTGTGCGGAATGCCGGCCATTGCGTTCAACTCTGCCGGGATAAGTTGCCCGTCCAAAAACTTACTGCGGAGGCTCAGGAAAGAGTTCCACTTCTCTTGGCTGGTTTGGCAAGGCAAAACGGTGCCGTTGCGGAGTGTAACCTGCTTGTTTTCGCAAACGGTTCTTTCGAGTTGATACCACCACAGGTGTGCCGTGCGGTTGGGGAAGCTGTTGGAGACGTAAACCGTAAAAGGTATGTCAAGCGCGGAAAACAGGGGCAGCGCGTGGGTCAGGTTGTCGCGGTAGCCATCGTCCAGCGTGAAAACCACGAGTTTCCGGGCCGTCTTGCGTTGCGTCAGCACACTCCATAACTCATCAAGCGAGACAAAGGTGTAATGCTTGGCTTTGAGTTGGCCAATCACCCGCTCCAGATAATCGGGCGAAACTTTCAAATCCTCGTTGGGTGTGGCTTTCGGATACACAACCTGTTCCACGCGGTGCAGCATGAAAACCGTTCCGATGCCGTGCAGGTATTTTTCAGCGATAAACCGCGTGAGGAAATTATCTTTCACGGCAGGGAAAAAAGCCATTGCTCACGTGGTTTTTGGTAATGGATATTCGCTTTGCCCCGGATAAACCGACAAGTTGGCGGTTTTCAGGTAATGGAGAGGCAAAGTAAAAAGTTCTTGGCTCACATTTTTGTCGGGCACGAAAAGTTTGTGGCAAGCCGCTGTCCAAGAGTGTATGTTAATGGCCGAAACATACCGTTTTCGGAAGCCGGAAATACGGATTTTCCGCCATTAATAGTAAAAATGCCTGTCAGGTAAACATCTGTTTTAGTTTTTCTACAGAACACACGCGGCTTGTCCGTCACTTCTGCGGGTGCATAAGCGGCTCAATGGCATCGGAGACGGTTTTCGGGTTGTTTTCGGCGGAGACCGGGTTTCGCCCCGTGCTGGCCATGAACATATCCCGCTGCGGCAGGGCATTTTTGATTGGCAGCAAATCCGCTACGTTTACCTCACCGATGGCATAGCCAAAATCCCGGCTGTGGTATTGCTCCGAGATGTTGCGGAACGGAATCAGTGCCAAATCAGCTTCGTGGTGGTGGCGCACGTAGATTTCAACAATGGCTTGGCTGGTGTACCGGATGCGGGTGTGCTGGTGTTTTTTGTATTCGTATTGGTATTCGTATCGGCTGGCCGAAATATCCGAAAGCACGGCCGCGCCGGTGGGGTGGCCGCCCGCGCCCTTGCCCATGAAAAACTGCTTGTCGGCAAAGGCGGCCTCCACAGTCACGCCGTTGTACTCGTTCTCCACGTTGTACAGGTAGTCGGTGGCGGGCACGAATTGCGGCATCACCGATGCCATGATAGTGTTGTCGGTGAGTTTGCCAGTCTGGGCGACGAGTTTGATTTTCAACCCTTTCTCCCTAGCAAACCGCACATCGTGTTTGGAAAGCGACCCGATGCCGTAATTAAAAACCTGTTCGGGTTTCACAAAGATGCCGTAGGCGTGTGTGATTAGGATGCACAGTTTGTTCACCGCGTCGAAGCCGCCCACGTCGGCGGTGGGGTCGGTTTCGGCAAAACCGGCTTCCTGTGCCTGATGCAGGGCGGTGGCGTAATCAAGGTTTTCCTGGAAAATCTTGGAAAGGATGTAATTGGAAGTGCCGTTGACAATGCCGCTCACCGAATACAGCAGTTCATTGTCGTAGTATTCCTCCAGGTTGCGGATAATCGGGATGCTGCCGCAAACCGACGCTTCGTAGAGCAGGGGGGTCTGGTGTTTCTCCTGTAAGGACACGAGGTTCTCCAGGTTTTCGGCCAGCATCTTTTTACTCGCCGACACCACGGTTTTCCCGTTTTCAAGCGCGGTTTGCACAATCTGGTACGCATCTCGGGTATTGTTGATCATCTCCACAACCAGGTTGATTGTCGGATCGTGGAGAATATCGTCCGGGTCGGTAGTGAAATGGTGCGCCGCCAGCGGACGCGGCTTGTGCGGGTCTTTGACGCATATCTTCACGATTTCGGCATCGAAATCCTCCGTCTGCGTGAAAATGTCGTACAATCCTTGGCCCACCACGCCAAAGCCGAATAACCCGATGCGTAGTTTCTTGTGCATATAATGCCTTGGTTGTGTGTCAGGATTAGGCATTGGCCGGAATCCCGCCGGAAAATAGTATGTCTGGAAAAGCCCAAACCCGCCATGTCTCCCGCGCAATGTCTGCGGCGGCAACGTCCGGAATTGCAATGTCCGGGTTGAAAACGCTTTCACTGGAAACGGAGACGTTGCGGTGCAACGTCTCTACCCAAACCCTGCCGCCCACCCCTATTTCCACACCGTAAAATAGTATATTTCAAAAAGCCCAAACCCGCCTGCTGTCCGGGATTTCCAATCCGTGAAAGCGGAAACCCACTTCGCCGGACTTGGAAAGTCCGGCCACATTTAAAATAGTATCTTTTTGAAACGCCAAACCCGCCTCATGCTTTCATCCCCGGTTATTTTTTTGCGGGCCAAGTTTCATAGAACCCCCGCAAAATCCGGTTCAAATCCTCGTATTCAATCAAAAAACCGTCGTGGCCGTAAATGGAATCCATTTTGGCATACATGGCATCCGGAATGTGCGCCGCCAAAAACCGCTGCTCGACTACTGGAAAAAGCAAATCCGTGGTAATGCCCAGTACCAGCGTTTTGGCGCGGATTTGCCGCAGGGCCGTTTCCGCGCCGCCGCGTCCGCGCCCTACGTTGTGCGAGTCCATGGCCTTGGACAGCGTCCAGTAACTGAACGCATTGAACCGTTTCGCCAGTTTTTCGCCCTGGTAGCGTTGGTACGACGAAGCCGGAAAATCGTCGTGCCGGTTATGGTCGGGTGAGGTCTGCTTTTGCGTGTAAATATCGTAGTGCCGGTACGAAAGCAAGGCGATGGAACGGGCGGTTCTCATGCCGTTGATGCCCGCATCAGGGCGGCTTTCGGGCCAGGTCGGGTCGGTGGCAATCGCCATCCGTTGCGATTCGTTGAAGGCAATGCCCCAAGCTGAGTGTTGCGCATTGGTAGCCATCAGTACGAGGTTTTCAATCAGGCCGGGCTGCATTATGGCCCATTCCAAGGCTTGCTGCCCACCCAACGAACCGCCGATGCAAGTATGTATGCTATTGATTTTCAAGTACTTGCGCAACAGTTCCATGGCATTCACCATGTCGCGGATGGTGATGAACGGAAAATCGTGGTAGTAGCGGTCACCGGTTTCTGGATTGAGCGAAAACGGCCCCGTGGAGCCGTAGTGCGAACCCAGGATATTGGCGCAGACAATGAAATGCTCACCGGGATTGTAGAACCCGCCTTCGCCCACTAATCCGCCCCACCACTCGGTCGGGTCGGCGTTGCCCGTCAGGGCGTGGCAAACCCAAACCACGTTGTCGGCGGCCGCGTTGAGCGTTCCGGCAGTGGCGTACACCAAATTGAAACGCGGCAGCACCCCGCCAGATTCCAGCGTGAAAGGTTGTTCGTGATTGAATTGCAAAAGATCCAAATGAACGACAGGGTTTGAATGGCGAAATGGCCGGAGGGTTTGGGGTTTTGGAAAGATACTATTTCAGTCCATGGTCAAGAGCCCGCAGGAAAAACTGCTTTTGTCATTCCGAAGAAGGGGGAAACGCAAGTCCGGCGAGGTGATCAAGACGGCCAACTCTGCCAGAGTTCCGGTTTCTCCTTCATCGGAATGACAGGAAATGGTTAATTCAACACGGCACTGTCCTCGCTCACTTTTGCGAAAGCTTGCTCAAAATCGGCCTTGATGTCATCAATGTGCTCCAAACCGACCGACACGCGCAGCATTGTCGGCGACACACCGGCTCCGCTTTGCTCAATCTCGCTCAGTTGCGAGTGCGTGGTCGAGGCCGGGTGGATGATCAGCGTTTTGGCATCGCCCACGTTGGCCAAATGGCTGGTCAGTTTCAGGCTGTGGACAAACGTTTCGGCCTGCTCCTTGCCGCCCTTGATTTGGAAGGTGAGTACGGCTCCGGCTCCGCGCTTGAAATATTTCTGAGCCAATGCATAGTTCGCATGGCTCGGTAGGCCGGGGTAATTCACGCTTTCCACTTCGTCGTGGCTTTCCAGCCATTGCGCCAATTTCAGGGTGTTTTCTACGTGGCGGTCGCACCGCAGCGACAGGGTTTCAATTCCTTGCAGCAGCAGAAACGAGTTGAACGGACTGATGGCCGGGCCCCAATCGCGCAGACCCTCCACGCGGCACCGGATGATGAACTGAATATTGCCAAACGGCCCGCCAATGCCGAAAACACTGTTGTACACCAGGCCGTGGTAGCTTTCGGTGGGTTCGGTGAATTGCTTGAACTTGCCGTTGCCCCAATCGTAATTGCCACCGTCCACGATTACGCCGCCAATGCTGGTTCCGTGTCCGCCAATCCACTTTGTTGCCGATTCCACAACCACGTTGGCTCCGTGCTCAAGCGGGCGGAACAGGTAGCCGCCCGCGCCAAACGTGTTATCCACAATCAAGGGCAAGTCGTGTTTTTTGGCCACGGCGGCCACGGCTTCAAAGTCGGTGATGTTCAGGCCCGGATTGCCAATGGACTCCAAGTAAATCGCCTTCGTCCGGCCATCAATCAGGCTTTCAATGCTTTCCGCACTGTCGTCTTGGGCAAAACGGGCTTCCACGCCGATGTTCTTGAACGAGTTTTTGAACTGGTTGTGCGTGCCGCCGTACAAGAATGGCGCGGTCACGAAGTTATCGCCGAGGGTAGTGATATTGTTGAGTGCGATGAATTGCGCCGCATGGCCCGAAGCCACCGCCAACGCCGCCACGCCGCCTTCCAGGGCCGCTACGCGTTTTTCAAACACATCGGTGGTAGGGTTCATCAGGCGCGTGTAAATATTGCCGAACTCCTTGAGGGCAAACAGGTTGGCTCCGTGCGTGGTGCTGTTGAACTGGTACGAGGTGGTTTGGTAAATGGGCACCGCGCGTGAATTGGTGGTCGGGTCCACTTCTTGGCCGGCGTGCAGTTGCAGGGTTTCAAAATGCAGTTGTGACATGCTTTTAAACGGTTAAATTGTTAGGTGGATAAATGGTTGATTGATGGAATCAACGAATATTCAAATCTATATGGATTTTGTAGAGTATGAAAATCGTTCGCGAAGATTTTTCGCCATGCTGAAAATCACCTTCGGCAACAACAGCGTCCTTCAGGGTTTGGAAAAAAAATGGATTGCGTGGCGCACGCAAGGCCACGCAAAAGCGGGTGGAGTGGAGTCATGTTTTTTTCGATTTATATTTCCTAATCGGATTAGGTAGGATTTAGCACCTTTCCTTGCGGTAGGTTGCCAGACGTTCGCCGAGCCTATTCTCTCCCGTCTTCTGT
>JAYWIH010000173.1:0-7403 GCA_043789005.1 Sphingobacteriales bacterium | reverse complement strand
CCAAAAATAGTATCTACAATTTCGGCCAAACCCCCTCCGGTTTTGGCGGCACCGACGACTTTGCCAAGACGGGCGGAGTCGGGGCGTTGCAGAGCATTATCATTGGCGGACTTGCCGGCTTGCCTGCCGGCAGCACCCTGACACTCAACGGAAACCCGGTAATTAACGGAACAGAAGTTGCGGTGGCCGACATTCCGAACCTGCGGTTCACGCCCGCTGCCAATCAAATTGGCGCGCCATACGGAACATTCACCTACCAAACCAAAGACCCCAGCGGAACCAGCACAACCTCCGGCACCATCACCATCAACGTGATAGAACCGATTGCCGCGCAACCCGGCAACGTGACCACAAGCCTCAACACGCCGTATGTTTTCAAAACCGCCGATTTTCCGGTGGCTTCGGGTACGGCGGCTTCGGTAGTCGTGAAAACGCTTCCCGTCAGGGGCATACTCCGCTACAAGGGCACTGTGCTGACTTCCCTGCCTCCGGGCGGTTTGGTTATTCCCATCAGTGAGGTCGGCAATGGAGATCTGGTGTTTGAGTCTGCCGCCAACGAAAGCGGCATCGCTTACACCACGTTCGGCTTCGCCCTGCGCGATGGCATCAATATTGAAGGCCCCGCCACTACCATGACGGTGAATGTGCTCCGCGCCAATGACGACGGTACGGCAGTTGCCCCGATTGCGGTTCAGACGGCGGGCACTACCAATATTGATGTCTTGGCCAACGATACCAAGAACAGCGGTGCGGTTACGCTTAACCCGGTCACCGCGCCCTCGTCGGCGTGTTTTACGGTGACAATCATTAACAATGGCACCGCCAGCGCACAATACCAAGTGGACGCGTCTGGATGCGCACTCAACAATACCTACACTTTCCAGTACACATTCACCCAAAACGGTGTCACTTCCAACGCGGCCACGGTCACGTTCATCACGGTTTCCCCCAAGCCGGTAATTATCCCGAATGCCCCGCCGGTTGTGGTGACTCTGCCGGAAGACAACAAGGTAGGTGGAACTCCGGCACCGGAAACTTTTGCCGACCCATCGGATAATTTTGCGGCCCAAGTGATTGCATCCTTCACCGGAACCGTACCCACGCGCATCCAGATTGCCAGCCTGCCCGCCAAAGGGAGATTGTTATTCAATGGGACTCCGGTGGCAGTGGGGCAGGAAATTGCGTTTGTCAACCTGAATAATCTGGTGTATGAACCGGTTTTCAACCAAAACGGCAACAATTACACCCAATTCACGGTCAGAGCAGGCGGAGCAGTCGGAGACTTCAGCGATGGAGCCGTGACTGTGAACATTAATATAACTCCGGTGCAAGACCCTCCGTCGGCACAAAACGACAACAACATTACCGAACGCGACAAGCCGGTTGTGGGTAATGCGCTGTCCAACGACACCGACCCCGACGGCGATGCGATTGCCGCCACCGCCGTAACCAACGCACCCACAGCCCAAGGTGGCACCATCACCCTTGAGCCGGACGGCACCTACACCTACACGCCAAAACTCGGTTTCACGGGACTCGACACGTACTTGTATGAGGTTTGCGACAATGCCGCACCGAAAAATTGCTCCAAGGCGACTATCACCATCCAAGTGAACCCGCCAGCAATTGGTGGTAACCGGCCGCCAATCGCTGGTAATGACAATGCGGTTACCGAACAGGATAAGCCCGCCACCGGCAATGTGCTGGCCAACGACAGCGACCCGGACGGCGATGCGCTGACCGTGACCGCCGCCACCAACGCGCCAACGGCACAAGGCGGCAGCATTACCCTCACCACTGCTGGCATATTCACCTACACGCCAAAACCCGGCTACGTGGGCATTGACAGCTACGTGTATGTGGTGTGCGACAGTAAGGGACTTTGTGCAACGGCAACCCTGACCATCTCGGTTACGCCCCTGCTGCCAAACGGAAACCGCCCGCCCATTGCGCAGAACGATGAGAACCGCACGGCCCTGAACACGCCAGTGACCGTAGCACCAAACGCCCCGAAAAACCTGCTGGCCAACGACACCGACCCCGACGGCGATCCGATTTCCATTACGCCGGTAACAAACCAACCGACAACCCAGGACGGCAGAATAACCGTGAATGCCGATGGAAGCTACACCTACACGCCCAGAACCGGGTTTACGGGAAAAGACACCTACACCTATGAAGTTTGTGACAACCGTGACCCGAAAGGATGCGCAACGGCAACGCTGACCATTACCATCAATCGCCCACCCGCAGTTCTTGCCAAGCGCGACACGCTGGTAAACCCCAACCGACCGGGAGCAGCCGCAGCATCGCTCACAACCGTGAACCTGAAGGTGAGTGGAACGGACACCGACGGCACAATAATCAGCTACACGATTGTAACCCTGCCGACCGATACGATAACCAAAGCGGTAGTGGGCAAACTGTATTACACCAAAAACAGCCAGAAGACCGAAGTGAAAGCCGGTGACGTGCTGACTGCTGCCGAAGCCGCAACGCTGGCCTACGAACCGCCCGCCGGGTATTCGGGGGCTACGGTGAAATTCACTTACTCGGCCACTGACAACGATGGGGCGGTTTCCAACACCGCCAACTACAACCTCTGGATCATCAATCGGCCCGTGGCGCAAGACGACCGGGTGGTAGTGATTCCCAATAGTTCGCAAGTGCCCATCCGCCCGTACCGCAACGACACCGACCCTGA
Organism: Sphingobacteriales bacterium; assembly: GCA_043789005.1. GTDB lineage: Bacteria > Bacteroidota > Bacteroidia > Cytophagales > 172606-1 > Xanthocytophaga. Next base: position 4,699 of record JAYWIH010000173.1, on the reverse strand, counting down.
TGTGTCAGCAACCCTTGCGTTTTCGGCTCTGGACAGTGTTTCGGTGCGCATCCCGGCAAACGGCAATCCGCGCAATGGCACGGCAACCGTGGCCAATGGCATCATAAGCTATACGCCCAACAATAACTTCCGGGGCACCGACGAAATCCAGTACATTATTTGTGACCGGACACCGGCCTCCGTTGGCGGGCCACTCTGCGACACGGCGGTCATCCGCATTGAAGTGCGCGAGCCGTTCATACCAGAAGGCATCACGCCCAACGGCGACAACCAACACGATTTCTTCATTGTTGAGAATCCGAACAATGAGCCGGTCACACTCCAGATTTTCAACCGCTGGGGAAATATCGTGTTTGAGTCAAGCGATTTCAAACAAGACCGTTTGGAATACGACTTGGCGGGCCGGATAACTAATTTTAGTACGGCGCGCAGCGAATGGGGCGGCAAGACCAACCGGGGCCTGCGCGTGGGTGAAGACCTGCCCGACGGCACGTATTTCTACATTGTCAAGTACAAGAACAGCGGCTTCACCAAAACCCGCTACATGACCTTGATCCGTTAATTTCCATCCTCCGGGTGGTGTTCAAGCCGCCCGGAGGTTTGGGCTTTCCAAAAGATACTATTTTCAACGACCCCGTTAATCCTCCATTGCAATGAAAAAAAGACTACTGTTCACGCTGCTTTCCCTGCTGGCCGCGGCAACCGGCTTTGCCCAGCAGGACGCGCAATACAGCCAGTATATGTTCAATATGCTGTCCGTCAATCCGGCTTACGCTGGCAGCCGTGACGTGCTGAGTGTCACCGGCCTGTACCGCAACCAGTGGGTGGGTCTGGAAGGCGCACCCGTCACCCAGACCATCACCGCCGATATGCCCGTGCGTAAGGAGAAAATCGGCTTGGGCCTGTCGCTTTTCAACGACAAGGTGGGTGTGGTGTCCACGCGCGGCATCACGGGCTCTTATGCTTACCGCCTCAGGTTCAGCAAAAAGGGAACGCTGGCATTCGGCATTCAGGGCGGGCTGGTGTACTTCAACGGCAACTATTCCAGCATCGCCTTCAACCCCGATGGCAGCCGCGACAATTCCGTGCCCGGCGATTACCTGCGCTACGCACCCGTAGTTGGCACCGGGGTTTACTATTCCACTGACCGGTTTTACATGGGCTTGTCCATGCCCAACCTGATCAAATACAACCTGACCGATGAGCGGATGAACGTAAACGTCGAGAACCGGGCCGCCAAATACCGTCATGTGTTTTTCATGGCCGGCTACGTGGTTCCGCTGAGTGCCTCGGTGGTGTGGAAGCCGTCGGTGCTGACCAAGTTCGTGACCGGCGCACCCGTTTCGTTCGATATCAACAGCAATTTCTGGTTCTACGACCGGTTTGCCGTTGGCGCGTCGTACCGTACGGGTTCGGCGGTGCTGGGCATGGTCGAGTTCCAAGCCACACCGCAGTTCCGTCTTGGCTACGCGTACGATTACGGCCTCAACAACCTGCAACGCTACAACTCGGGCACGCACGAAATCATGCTGCGCTACGAATTCGGCTTCGATAAATCCAAAGTGCTGTCGCCCAGATATTTCTGAGTCCGGCCCAAACCCGGCGGTTTTCCCGGCAAGGGGGTTTGGGCTTTTTGAAACATACTATTTCCAAATCACTCACAGTTGCCTACCCAAGCCTGACCGGGCTTGTAAACATCCTTAGAAAATGTTGAAAAAATATACTTTTTGGACGATTGCATTTGTCTTTATCGGCTGCCTTCCGGCGTATGCCCAAGGGTTGAAAACACAAGCAGACCGGGCGTATGCGCGTTTGAAATACGCTACCGCCATTGAATTATACGAGGAACACCTGAAACGAGACAGCGCGGATGTGCAGGCCAAGAAAAACCTGGCCGATTCGTACCGTAAGGTCAACGACACCCGCAATGCCGAACGCGTGTACCGCCGCGTGGTGGGCCAAGACCCCGCCGATGCCAAATCCGCTTTGGCGTTTGCCGAAATGCTGTCGCAAAACGGCAAGTATGAGGAAGCAAAAACGTGGTACGGCAAATACCAGCAGCTAAACGGCAGCGACCCGCGCGGCGGCGATTTCGCACAAGCGTACGGCGACATGAACCGACTGTACGCCGACTCGGTGGAATACCGCGTGTACGCGCTGGATGTCAATTCGCCGCAGGCTGATTTCAGTCCGGCATATTTTGGCAAAGGGCTGGTTTTCGTGTCGGGCCGCCGCCCCGAAAACGGTTCGCGCCGGGTGTATGCTTGGAACAACTCGGCATTTCTGGACTTGTTTTATGCCGATACGGCCACCATGCGTGCGCGCCTGTACCAGACCACCACCGGCATTGACGAATACACCGCTGCCGACAGCTACGAGAACCGCCTGAAAAACCTGCACACCGACGACTCGCGCCTGACCAGCAACGACACCAAAACCCTGGGCTATTACGGCAATAATTTTCCGCAAGATACCAGCGGAGCCAGCCGTGACACACGGGTGATGCCCTTTGACAAGAAACTCAATTCCAAGTTCCACGAGGGGCCGGCGGCTTTCACCAAAGACGGCAACACGGTTTATTTCACGCGCAACAGCTATCTGGGCGGTGCCGAAAAAAGCAAGGAAGGAATCATAAAACTGAAAATATACACCAGCCAGCGCAAAGACACCAACAGCGCGTGGAGCCGCCCCAAGGAACTGCCATTCAACAACCGCGACTATTCGGTGGGCCACCCCGCCTTGAGTGCCGACGGCAATACGCTGTACTTTGTGTCGGATATGCCCGGCGGCTCGGGTGGGACGGACGTGTATAAAGCAAACAAAACCGCCGACGGACAGTGGAGCAAACCCGAAAACCTGGGAAAAGCCATCAACACCGAAGGCAATGAGATGTTTCCGTTCGTGACCGCCGACAACCAGTTGTATTTTGCCTCCAACGGGCACGCGGGCTTGGGTGGCTTGGACATTTTTGCAACCGACCTCAATAATCCGGCCACGGTGGAGAACCTGGGCTTCCCCATGAACTCCCGGAAAGACGATTTCGGGATGATTATGGACAGCACCGGACAGAAGGGTTATTTCAGTTCCAACCGCCAGCGTGGTGCCGCCGACGATGACCTGTACCTGTTCAAACGCGCCCCGGCTCCGGTCAAGTTGCTGGTGTATGCCTACGAAAACGAAAACCCGCGCGACACCCTGCGCAACGTACCAATCACCGTGCATGAGCAAGGCAAACCTGATGCGTTGCTGCCCGGCAAAAACAGCAACGGCTTGTACACGTTCGGGTTGCAGCCGGATAAAAAATACACGGTGAGTGGCAAAAAAGACACATTGCTAACCGCCAAAGATATCAGCACAACCGGTAAAAGGCGTGGCGAGATAATGACAGACTCCCTTCAGTTCGTTACCGACTCGTCGCTATTGGCTAAACTCAAAGACGGCAAAGACCGGCTCACGGATGGCGGCAGGAAACTGCCCGCCGACTGCGACGAAAACCGGAAACTGTACGCGCTGGACAATGTGTATTACGATTTTGACAAATCCAACATTCGCGGCGATGCGCGGCCCGCGTTGGCATCGGTGTTGAAACTGATGAAGAAACACACGGACATTGAAATAGTTGTGTCGTCTTATACGGATGCGCGGGGAACCAACAACCCGTATAATGTCACGCTTTCGGCCAAGCGGTCTGATGCGGCGTACAATTATCTGGTCAAAAACGGGGCGGCCAAAAAGCGGCTGAGCAAGGAAAGCTTCAGTGAAAACGCCCCCGTCAATGAGTGCAAGGATGGTACCGCCTGCACCGAAGTGCAACACCAACTCAACCGCCGCACCGAGTTTTATGTGGTCAAGAATGGCCGTAATATCACCAAAGAGTGCGAACTGATCTCATACAAATTGCCTGGCCGGATAGACCCCGCCGACATCCGCCTGATTTACTTCGACCTGGACAAAGCCGATGTGCGCACCGATGCCGTGCCCGTGCTGGACGAACTTGCCGAAACGCTGAAACAGAATCCGGGCTACCGCATCGGGGCGGCTTCCTTCACTGATTCGCGGGCCACCGCCACCCATAATTTCGCGCTTTCGCGCCGCCGCCTGCAAGCCTCGGTCAACTACCTTATTGGTAAGGGCATTCCTGCTTCCCGCATCCGAATCAGGGAGTTTTACGGTGAGTCGCACTTGGCCAACGACTGCCGCGATGATGTGAACTGCACCGAAGAGCAGCACCAAGCCAACCGCCGCACCGAATTTCGGCTGATCAAATGACAGATACGCCCGTTATTTTTAATTGCCCGAAACAAGAAACCTTCCCGTAAAAAGGCAGGTTTCTTGTTTTGAAAAGATACTATTTGCCATGGCCGACAGACCGCAACTGCCAACCGCTAAAAAGACGAAACCTGCCGTTGGGCAGGTTTCGTCTTTTTAAAAGATACTATTTCGCGGCGTGCTTCAATATTCATCCTCATTGAAGAAAAAATCGTCTTTGGTGGGATAGTCAGGCCAGATTTCCTCAATGCTTTCGTACGGCTGCCCGTCATCTTCCAATTCCTGTAGGTTTTCCACCACTTCCGTTGGCGCACCCGAACGGATGGCAAAGTCAATCAGTTCGTCTTTGGTTGCCGGCCACGGCGCATCTTCCAGATAAGAAGCTAATTCAAGGGTCCAATACATAGGCTTTGTTCTTTTTTAATTAAAA
>JAYWIH010000172.1:0-30382 GCA_043789005.1 Sphingobacteriales bacterium | reverse complement strand
GTTTGTGCCGCCACGCCTTTTTGTTTTCAATGGCTTTCGGGAATTGCCGGAAAAGTTTATTTCATGATTTACCACCGGCGCGACCGGCAATGTGTTTACTTTTCCGAGAAATTCGCACAAAAGGTGTGGTTTGGTTTCCGACTCCCGCAAAAGACAAATGACGCACACCAAAACAGTATCTTTCAAAAACCCCAAACCCCCACCCATCCATGAAACAACTTTTATTGGCCAGTCTTTTTTCGGCATTCCTTGTCCAAACGGCAGCCGCCCAGAACGAGTCCAGTGCGTTTACTGCCACCGGACGCGGCGGTGCCGCCACCGCCTTCGTGCGCGACTACCAGTCCATTGGCATCAACCCCGCCAACTTGGGTATGAAACCCGAACGCAAAATTACCTTCGGGTTTGGCGAGTTAGGTGCGGGCCTCGGCTCGCAATCGCTGAACCGTTCGCAACTCAGCAAATTCATAACCGGCATTGAAGACCCCATCACAGCCGCCGAGCGGACGGATATTGTCAGCGCCTTTTCCCAGAAAAACGCCCTGAACCTGAATGCCGACCTCACCACGTTCGGTATCGGGGTGCATTTGGGCAAGGCCGGTGGGTTTGCCTTCAGCAACCGCCAGCGCGTGGTGGCCAATATCGGCCTGAACCAAAATTTTGCCGAAGTGCTTTTTCTGGGACGCAACGCCTCCATTTACAGGGACCCCACGTACAGGGACAGAATACAGAACAACGAACCGCTGCTGTCCAAGGCGTTTGACGGGTCGAACCTGCAAATAGCTTGGCTCAACGAATGGAACGTGGCCTACGGCAAGCAAGTGCTGGACAGTGACGAGTTGAAACTGTCGGTGGGTGCTGGCTACCGGTACGTGCAGGGAATCGGTGCGCTGGATGTCAGCGTTGTGGATGGCGTTTTTACGGGTTACAGTGCGCTGTCGGGCGTTTTCAACGTGGACTACGGCGACAGGCTCACCCGGGATCCCGATTTCAACTACGTGCCTGAAAAAGGCAGTTTTCCGTTTTTCAAGGCAGCGGGCACTGGCCACGGTTTTGATGTGGGCGTATCCGCCGAAATCAAGGAAAAGTTGCGGCTGAGCCTGTCCGTTACTGATTTGGGGAACATGAAATGGAAAAACAACCTGCTCCAAGCCGAAGACCAGCCGTTGCAGGCAATCAACTCGGAGGGCATTGAAACCTACAATATCTTCGGCGAATCGGCTGATATTGTGGGCAGCGACGGGTTGCTCACCTACAAGTCGGGCGGCGAAAGAACGGTAAGCCTGCCCACGCGGCTTCGGTTTGGCGCGGGCTACATGGCAAGCGACAAACTGGAAATCGGGGTCGATTTCTCGCTGCCGTTCAACAAGGTTGCCGCCAATCTGCCCGCGCCATTTGTGGGTTTGGGCGTTGGCTACAAACCCGCCAAGGCCGTGCATCTCAACACCGGCCTCAGTGCCGGAGCCGGTTATGGCTTAAATATCCCGCTGGGCGTGGTGTTTGATTTGGGCGTGTACGAAATCGGTTTTGGCACCCGCAGCGTCAATGGCTGGTTCTCGCAAACCAACCCCTATTCGTCCGTGGCCTTCGGGATGCTGCGCTTCAAGTTTGGCAAGATGGAAGAGGAATGAAATGCGGATGATGAAATGCAAAAACGCCAAACCCCGCATACTTTGCGGGGTTTGGCGTTTCTGAAAGATACTGTTTTTGTCTTGAATCGCGGATGCTCACGGATGCCGCAGATTGCGCGGATGCTTTTTTTCTATCCGCGCAATCCGTGTAATCGGCCTATCCGCGCAATCCGTGTAATCGGCAGCCATCCGCGATTCAAGACAAAGGCGGGTTTCGCGTTTTCAAAACATACTATTTTCCGGAAGCCCCCAAACTCGTTGCAATCACGATACGGTCAGTTTGTCGCGGTCTTGCCTGTCGGCTTGGCCATCCTCTTCCTTTTCCTCGTCGGGAATCCGGTATTGGCTGTGCAGGCGCACGGGCTTGCCGCTTTTCTTGGCCATGCGCAGGTTCAGCACTTCCACGCCCAGCGCAAACGCCATGGAAAAATACACGTAGCCCTTGGGCACGTGCGCCCCGAAGCCTTCGGCCACCAGCAGCGCACCGATCATGACCAGAAACGACAGGGCAAGCATCTTGATGGTGGGTCTGCGGTTCACAAAATCGCTGATTTTGCCCGAAAACACGAGCATTATGATCAGCGCAATCACCACGGACACAATCATGATAATGACCTGATCCACGAGGCCCACAGCCGTTAGGATGGAATCGAACGAGAACACGATGTCAATGAGCACAATCTGGATGATGGCCGTGCGCATGGTCATGCGGCGTTTGCTCTCGGACACCGATTCCTCCTCGCCCTCCAGCTTGCCGTGGATTTCGGTGGTGCTTTTGTAAAGCAGAAACAGGCCGCCCGCCAGCAAAATCAAATCGCGTCCGCTGAAACCGTGGTCAAGCAATTCAAAGAGCGGCTTTTTCAGGCTCACCAGCCACGAAATGCCGAAAAGCAGCGCAATGCGCACAAACAGCGCGAGGATAATGCCCACCGAGCGGGCACGTTTCTGCTGTTCGGGCGGCAGCCGGTCGGCAAGGATGGAGATGAAAATGATGTTGTCAATGCCTAGGATAATCTCCAGCGCGGTCAGCGTCAGCAGGCTTACGAGTCCGGCGGTGGTAAACAGAACTTCAAAATCCATTGCGAAAGGGAAAAACGGTTGTCTTGGTAACGGTTTGACGGCAACTTAGGTTTGCAAGAAGTGTGCGGTTTGCAAAAAGTATGCAAAGCTATGCTTTCGCGGTTTGACGGGCAAATTTAGTTTGGGCAGCCTGTTTCCGTTGGTTACACGAGGCAGGTTTGGCCTTTTTGAAAGATACTGTTTTGGAAAACCCCCAATGCCTAAAAGTCAAAGTACTCTTCCTCAACCGGCTGGGCATTTTTGGGGCGGTTGCTGCGCGGTGCTTCGCGCAGGGCTTGGCGGGTGTTTTGTTTTTGGGCCTGCATATCCACCCTGATCTTGTCGCGCACGGCTTGGGTGTCGTACCCGATCTTGTAGTTTTCGGAAGTGCCGCGCAGGGTCAGAAACAGGTTGGGCTGGCTGCCGGAAACCGGAGTTCCGGTATGGACGGCCTTGCGCTGGAAAAAAGTTTTGACCGGAATCCGCAGGTGGTAGTCCATGGCATGGTCAAACGTGTGCGTTCCCTGCACCGAGATGTTGGCGATGTTGGAGGTTATTTCCATGAGCGGCAGGTACACCGTCTGCTTTTCAATGTGGATGTTGTGCTGCATCCGCCCGAATGTCAGGTTTGCCAGTTCGCTCTGCTTGATGAATCGCGAGAGTTTGAGCATCGGCTCGAAACCAAGCAGTTGGCCGTCGCGCACATCCGCCGAAACTTCGGCCACAAGCCGCTGGTTGTCCGAATCCAGGTGTTCATTGAAAACCAAGTAGGTTTGCAGGCGGGCATCGAGTTTGCCGCGCAAGTGTTGCGAGCGGATGAAATCCTGCCCGAAATCCTCGAACATATAAAACACGCTGTCAATCGAAATGCCCTTGAATTCGGCATTGGCGCTTACCTGCATCAAGTCGGGCTGCCGCGCATCCACGCCAAGGTTCAGGTACACAACCCCGTTGGCGGCTTGCAGGCTGATATCGCGGCTGCGGGCAATGCCTTGGCGCACGGCAAGGTCGCCGCGCACATTGCGCGCCCGGAACCGCCGGAAACGCATTTCCCTGATCCGGCACGTCAAATCCAAGTCCAGGCGAGGGGAGAGGCGGAAGCGGTAGCGTTCGTTTTTGGCGGATGGCGCGGTTGGGTTTTCGGCCAGCAATTCGTCGAGGTTCAGCCGTTTGGTTTCCAAATCCGCTACCACGCGCAGGTTCTGGTCGTCGAGCAGCAAGTAGGACAGCGCGTTTTCAAACCGCCCGTCCAGCCGGAAATCGGTGCTTCCGGCAAAGCCCGAAAACTGCCGCACCAGCACGTTTGCCTTGTCAAAAGTAAAATCGCCGTTGAGCTGGCTTAGGCGCAGCGGACGGTTGGCGAGTGAAAACGATACGTTTTGCAGCCGCACACTGCCCGCCGTACGTACAAAACGCCGCATGGACTGGCTGCGCAGATCGTCGAGATTGCCCTCGAATTTTACGTGGGCGGTGAGCAGGCCCGCGCCATTGCGCACGGCCGTCGGTGCAAAAGCCGTTACTGCCGCCATGTCCAGCGTGCCGTCCAAGTCAAAGGCCAAGCGCGGGTTGTCAAAGTTTTGGATGGACAGGTTGCCCGAAAACAGCCTGCCGCCGATGCTGCCTGCCACTTTGCGCAGTTGCAGCGATGAGGTGGCGCGGCACTGCCGCTTGCCGTTGGTGTATGTGCCGGTGAGGCTGGCGTTTTCGATGCGTTTTTTCAGGCGGGTTTCGTAAAACGATGCGTTTGAGCAGCCGAATTGCGCTTCCACTTGGGGCACCAGGTCGCCTTGCATATATCCGGTCACGGAGGTTTTGAAATACACCCTGCCTTTGCTTTCGTACGAGGCATACGCTTTGGAAACTGATTCGGGCAGCAGCGACACCAGCGTCTGCACATCCGTATTTTTGCCTTCGATCTGCAAGTCCACGAATGAGTAAGGCTTGGTGGCCTGAAAACCCATGACTTGGAATTCGGATTGGTTGACAAACACCTGCGACGGCTGGATCATCAGTTTGCGGCTCTCATTGTCGTACTGCATTTCGCTTTTAATGCGCAGCCGCTTGCCCGTAAAGTAAGAATTTTGCCCTACCCGGAAGTAATGGCTGCGCAAATCGCCCTGCAACAGAATCAGGTAGTCATCGTTTTTCACGAACAGGCGGGCATCCGCTTGCTCGGCCAGCACGCTGTGTTCCTGCCCGGCCTTGGTATCGGTGTAGCGCACCTGCACCTGCCTGCACCTGATGCGGCGCAAATCGAACTGCACGGTGGAGGGGGTTTGGCCTTTGGCGGGGATACTATTTTTAACAATGTCGTAGTTTTCTAAGCCTTGCTCATTGAGGAATAAATGCACATCGGCATTTTCCAGAAATACCTGATCCACGGAAAAGGTTTCGTCCCACAAATCCCACAAATCAAAGGTCAGGTACATTTTTTCGGCGCGGGCCAGTGGTACCGGACGTTCGGGCAAGGAACCCTGTATGGTCACTTTTTGAAGCTGGATGGACAATTTGGGGAACTTTTTCCACATAGATATCTCTATTTTCCCAATGTCGACGCGTGTTTTCAGGCTTGTGTTTACCTCGGCAATCAACCGGGCAATAATCTCGTCTTGAAAATAATGCACCGCGACGATGAGCATCAGCGCCACGCCCATTATGCCAATGCCGGAATACAGCATCGTTTTCTTAAACCAAGACAGGTAGCGGTTCAATGAAATGGAAGGTTTTGTAATGTTCGGATACCACGACCGTGAAGCCACGATCACCGGCCAAAGATGGCTGCCCGGCGGTGGTTCGCAAATGAAACGGGAAAAATGTAAAGGTAAAGGAAGTGCCTGAAAACAAAAAATGCGAAGGTACCGGGACGCAATCCCGGTATCTTCGCAATGCAAACACGAAATGGCGTATGTAAATCAGGCTCGATTGCCTTTCGCCACCATCGAGTAAATGCCCAATACAACCAGTGCGCCGACCGTGGCAACGATGAGGCTGCGGAAATTGAATCCGTTCACATCGCCGAAACCAAGGGCATTGCCGATAAAGCCGCCCACGACAGCACCGACAATACCGAGAACGATGGTGATAATCCAACCGCTCGACTGGTTGCCGGGCATGATAAACTTCGCCAGAGCACCCGCAATGAGGCCCAAGATAATCCATGACAAGATACCCATGATGTTTGTGTGTTTAAGTGATTGAAAAAATCTTCCGGCTAATGCGCGGCGTAAAAAACCATTTAAATTACCATGCCAACGCGGGCCGGGTGCGCATTTGGCGTTCACTTCTTTTGGCTTTCCACCCGCCGGTCGTTTGTCCGCTTTGTGAACGAGGCGAAAAATCAAAAAATAGTATGTTCCGAAAGCCCGAAACCTGCCCCGCAGCAGATTGTGCAGTAGATTGTCGAGAAGCAACGATTGAATGCCAACCAACTGAGGCGCGGCGCAAATGTGAGAGGGGGCGCAAAAACCAAAATCCCCTCGAACCGTGCGGTTTGAGGGGATTTTGCGGGATTAACGTGTGGGGACTGAGGGATTCGAACCCCCGACCCTCTCGGTGTAAACGAGATGCTCTAACCAGCTGAGCTAAGTCCCCGCGTATAATTTGGGAGTGCAAAGGTAAACGGTTTTTGATTTTTGTCAAGCACAAATCAATAAAAAAAATAACAAAATGATTTTTATTTTATGGATAATGCTTGGCAATCAGCACGTTAAACACAAAGCCGGGTAATGGCGCAGGCAAAAAATATTGTGGCGGGTTTTACGATTCCAATTAAAATGCGCTATATTTGCAGTTCTTGATTTTTCAAGGGTTTTCGTTCGACTCATCAAAAATACCATCAGTAATGGCAAAGAAAGGCAATCGCGTGCAGGTGATTCTGGAATGCACCGAGCAGAAGAACTCGGGCGTGCCGGGAATGTCGCGCTACATCACCACCAAAAACCGCAAGAACACCACGGAACGCATAGAGTTGAAAAAATTCAACCCGTTCATGAAGAAAGTGACCGTGCACAAGGAAATCAAATAGTTAAGCGGCTGTCGGCCAAGGCATTCGGCTTGGCAAATATCCCGTGTGACAATCCAGTAATTTACCCCGACAACATTTTACAGACATGGCAAAGAAAGTAGTTGCAACCCTGAAAAAAGCCGATGGCAAAGGCTACGCCAAAATTATCCGCGCCGTAAAATCGCCCAGAACCGGTGCCTATACCTTCAAGGAGGAAATGGTTTCTACCGATGAAGTGCAGGAAGCGTTGAAACGCTAATCGCAGGCCCCGCATCTCAGGCCGGAAGCATTTTTTGAAAGACAGAAGTCCCTCGCCGGGACTTTTTTTGTTACCTCACCCAATCGTTTTACCTGACTTTGGAACCGTTGGTAACCCAGTGGATTCCGGAAGCCGAACCCCAATTCAGACATGGGTCTTTTCGATTTTTTCAAGAAAAAGGATATTCAGGAAGCCACCGAGGCATTGGATAAGGGTTTGGAGAAGACTAAGGAGAATTTTTTCTCTAAACTCGGAAAAGCCGTTGCCGGAAAGTCTAAGGTGGACGAGGACGTACTGGATGAGCTGGAAGAAATCCTGCTCAGTTCGGATGTGGGCGTGGAGACGACCTTGAAAATAATCCGCCGGGTAGAAAGCCGCGTGGCCGAAGACAAGTACCTCAACACCAATGAACTGGACCGGATTCTGCGCGACGAGATTGGCAAGCTCCTGTCGGAAAACCATTCCCAGGATGTGCGCGATTTTGACGTGCCCGATCATCTGAAGCCCTACGTGATCATGGTGGTGGGTGTAAACGGCGTGGGCAAAACCACGACGATTGGCAAATTGGCGGCGCAGTTTCACAATGCCGGCAAAAAGGTGGTGCTGGGCGCGGCCGATACGTTTCGGGCGGCCGCCGTGGATCAGCTCAAACTGTGGGGGCAGCGCGTGGGCGTGCCGGTGATAGAACACGGCATGAACACCGACCCGGCGGCGGTGGCCTACGATGCGGTGAAGCAAGGCATTGACCGGCAGGCCGATGTGATAATCATAGATACGGCGGGGCGGCTCCACACCAAAGTGAACCTGATGAATGAGCTGACCAAGATAAAGCGCGTGATGCAGAAAATGCTGCCCGAAGCCCCGCACGAGGTGTTGTTGGTGCTTGATGGCAGCACCGGGCAGAATGCCTTCATCCAGGCCCGTGAGTTTACCAAGGCCACGGAAGTGACCGCGCTGGCCATTACCAAACTGGATGGCACGGCCAAGGGCGGCGTGGTCATCGGCATTTCCGACCAATTCAAGATTCCGGTCAAGTACATCGGCGTAGGCGAGAAAATCAACGACCTGCAATTGTTTGACAAAGTGGCCTTTGTGGATTCGCTGTTCAAAAAATAGTATCTTCCGGAAACCCGAAACCCGCCCGCATCCGATAGGTTTGGGCTTTTCAAAGGATACTGTTTTTTGCACCGGATGTGCTTTTCTTGCCGTTTACCAGACGGCCAGCACCGGGCTTGCCAGTCTTCGCCTTCCGCACCTTTCCGCTTTGTAATCCAAATCATAAGATTTTCCGGTGTGGCGGCCGACCTTTGCCACCATCACCCCGAAAATCCCGCCCCCATGAAAACGGACATCCAAACCGAGGAAGACATCAAAACGCTGGTGGATGGCTTTTACGCCAAAGTGCGCCAAGATGCTGTTATCGGCCATATTTTCAACGAAGTGGCAAACGTGGACTGGCCGCACCATCTGCCCACAATGTATGCTTTCTGGGCCACCGTGCTGCTGGCCAAGGAAGGCTACAAGGGCAATGCCATCCTGAAACACCTGCAATTGCACGCCAAAATACCGCTGCAAAAAGCCCATTTCGACCGTTGGCTGGCACTTTTTGCCCTGACGGTGGATGAGAATTTTGCCGGCCCCACCGCCGACACCGCCAAAATCAGGGCAATGTCTATTGCCACGGTGCTGCAAATCAAGATTAGCCAAGTCGCCTGACAAAGCGGGGGTTTGGCCTTTTTTCGGGATACTATTTTTCCGCACCTTTGCGGGCTTACTTCGCCCACTGCCACCCACCCGATTTGCCCATGCCCCAGCGTCCCGAAGCGGTTTTGGAAAACTTGCGCAAGCGGCAGTTTGCCCCCGTCTATTTTTTGCAGGGCGATGAGCCGTATTACATTGACCTGATCAGCGATTTCATCGAAAACAATGCCATTGCCGAACACGAACGCGGTTTCAACCAAGTGGTGTGCTACGGCAAGGATGTGAGTGTGGGCACGGTGATCACGCAGGCGCGCCGCTTCCCGATGATGGCCGAACGCCAAGTGGTGATTGTGAAGGAAGCGCAGGAAATTGCCGATTTGCCGCGCGACGACGGCCAGAAACTGCTCGAAAGCTACGTGCTGAACCCCTTGCCCTCCACCATCCTGATGTTTGCGCACAAGCACAGGACGCTGGACGGACGCAAGCCGCTGGCCAAGACGCTCGACAAGAAGGCCGTGCTGGTGGAAGCCAAGAAAATGTATGACAACAAACTGCCCGACTGGATTCTGAACTATGTAAAAACCAAACAATACCGGATCCAGCCGCCCGCCGCCCAACTGTTGGCCGACTACATCGGCAACGACCTGAGCCGCCTGAGCAACGAGATTGACAAGCTGACGCTCAACATCGCCGGCCAGTCGGAAATCAATGCCGACCACATCCAAAAATTCGTCGGCATCAGCAAGGAGTACAATGTGTTTGAGTTGCAGGCCGCCCTGACCAAGCGCAATGTGCTGAAAGCCAACCAGATAATCCATTACTTTAACTCCAACCCGAAGAGCAACCCGGCCATCATGGTCGTGGTCACGCTGTTCGGGTTTTTCACCAAGGTGCTGCTGGCGCATTCGGTTGCCGACAAAAGCGATTCGGGCATGGCGGCGGCGTTGGGTATTAACCCGTATTTTGCCAAGGACTACACAACCGCCACCCGTAATTATGATTTTGCCAAGACACTGCGTATCATCCACTACTTGCGCGAAGCCGATTTGCAGTGCAAGGGCGTGGAATCGGGCAGTGTGTCGGAAGATGGTATTCTGCGCGAACTGGTCTACAAGATTCTGCACTGACAACGCGGCGGTTTTTTTAGAGTCCACAAATAATGCAAAATAACTCCTTGAAAAAGCCGTCATGAACTACCCGGAAACGCTTGACTACCTGTACAGCCGCCTGCCCGTGTTCCACCGCATCGGCAAGGCCGCCTACAAGGCCGACCTGACCAATACCGTGGCTTTGTGCGAACACTTGGGCAATCCGCAGCACCAGTTCAAATCCATCCACGTGGCCGGAACCAACGGCAAGGGCAGCACCGCGCACCTGCTGGCGGCGGTGTTGCAGTCAGCTGGCTACAAAACGGGACTTTACACGTCGCCACACTTGAAATCCTTTACCGAACGGATCCGGATTAACGGCAAAGAAATGCCGCAGGAAGCCGTAGTGCGGTTCGTGGAAAGTAGTATCTCCCAGATTGAGCAAACCTCCCCTTCGTTTTTTGAGCTGACGGTTGCGATGGCATTCGATTATTTTGCCCGCGAAAAAGTGGACATTGCCGTGGTTGAAGTGGGGCTGGGAGGGAGGCTCGACTCCACGAACGTGATCATGCCCGAACTGTCGGTCATCACCAACATCAGTTGGGACCATGCCGATATTCTGGGCGATTCGCTGGTGAAAATCGCCACTGAAAAGGCGGGCATCATCAAGCCCGGCGTGCCGGTGGTGGTGAGCGAACGGCAGCCGGAAGTGGAAAGGGTTTTCACGGAAAAAGCTAAAACGGAAAATGCGGAACTGTACTTTGCCAGCGATGATATTTTCACGCATGATCTGGGCATTGTATCGTCGGGATTGCGGCGGGCGGAAGTGATGGACACGAGCAACGGCGGTTTGGACATTTACCAGATAGACGTGGCCTTGCTGGGCGAATACCAGCTCAAGAATGTGACCGGCGTGTGGAAAGCCGTGAAAATTCTGCGGAAGGCGGGCTGGAAACTCACCGCCGCCCACGTGCTGGCCGGAACCAAAAAAGTGGTGAGGCTGACCGGGCTGAAAGGCCGCTGGCAGATATTGTCGCAAAAGCCGCTCACCCTCTGCGACACGGGCCATAACGAAGCCGGCATCCGGTTGGTGGTGGCGCAGTTGGCGCGCCTCGAAGCCAAGCAATTGCACATGGTCATCGGCATGGTCAACGACAAGGACTTGACCAAAATACTGCCGCTGCTGCCCACAAAGGCCATGTATTATTTCTGCCAGGCCGATATTCCGCGTGCCCTGCCCGCCGGTGAACTGGCCAGCCAAGCCGCCGATTTTGGCCTGCACGGCGTGGTTGTGCCGGATGTGAACCAAGCCTTGGCTGAGGCCCGCAAAAACGCGGATCCGGCGGATGTAGTTTTCGTCGGGGGCAGCACGTTTGTGGTGGCCGAGCTAAATGAGTTGTGAGAGAGCGTTTTACGTTTGGGAAAATGGGGTTTCGGGTTTTTAAAAGGTGCTATTTTCAGAAAACCCGGATTGCTCTGTGGACTGTTGACAGTCGTCTGTGGACTAACTCACTCATTCTATCATTCAAAATTCTAAATTGCAAGAATGCGTAAAAAACTGATTCGGTATGTTGAAAACCAAGGCCGGAATAGTATCTTGGAAAAAGGCAAAACCCACTACGATACCATCAAGGGAAACTGGAACGGGGCGTATTTCGGCAATTTGAATCCTATTACCGTAGAGTTGGCTTGTGGCCGGGGCGAATACACGACCGGGCTTGCCGCCGCCTATCCCGACCGCAATTTTGTGGGCGTGGACGTGAAGGGCGACCGGCTGTGGCGCGGCAGCATGGCCGCTGAAACCGAAGGGCTTGCCAACACCGCGTTTTTGAGGGCGCAGATACATTTGCTGGAAAACTTCTTCGCCCCGCGCGAGGTTTCCGAGATTTGGATCGTGTTTCCCGACCCGCGCCCCCGCCAAAGCGATGCCAAACGCCGCCTGACCCACACCCGCTACCTGACCATGTACCGCAACTTGCTGGCTCCCGGCGGAACCGTGCATTTGAAAACCGACAGCCGGATGCTTTTCGACTTCACCTTGGAAATGCTGCAAACCATGCCCGTAAAGGACTTGAGGCACACCGAAAACCTCTACGCATCCGATTTGCTGCCGCTTCACCGCGGAATCCGGACGCACTACGAACGCATTTTCACGGGTAAGGGCTTCGACATCAATTATTTGCAATTCAAGTTCGACAGTTGAGGCGCGTTTCCGCCCGCATTTTCACCCCTAAACAACCACCCGCACGTTTTTCCATGAAAAAAATCCTGTTTATCTGCCTTTCCCTTGCTTTCCACGCAACTTTTGCCCAGAAACCGGCGCAATTTTCAACCGCTACCGATGTGGAGCAGGCGGGCTTTTCGGTCAAGCGGCTGGCCCGGATTGATGCGCACCTGCAACAACTCATTGACCGGGGCATTGCGCCCAATGCAGTCACGTTCATTGCCCGCAAAGGAAAAATCGTACACCACAAGGCGTTCGGCTACCGCAACTTGGAGCAGAAAACGCCGCTCCGGGAAGATGACATTTTCCGCATCGCCTCCCAAACCAAAGCCCTGACCAGCGTGGCCGTGATGATGCTCTACGAGGAAGGCAAATTTTTGCTCGAAGACCCGGTATCCAACTATATCCCCGCCTTCAAAAACCCGCGCGTATTGGAAAGCGTTGATACCGAGGGCAAGACCCTCAAAACCCGCCCGGCAAAGTCCGAAATCACCATCCGGCAGTTGCTCACGCACACGGCGGGCATCCCGTACGAACACGAAATGGACAAAATCTTGGGCCTCAAAATCCCGTACATCCACTCCGCCGATGCCGACGTGCTGGCCGATGTGGTCAGCCAGATTGCCCGCCGGCCGCTGCTGCACGATCCGGGCCAAGCCTATACCTACGGCTTGAATACCGATGTTTTGGGTTATTTGGTCGAGGTGGTTTCGGGCGTAAAGCTGGACGTATTTTTCAGGCGGCGTATCCTTGACCCGCTGGGCATGAAAGACACGTATTTTTACCTGCCCGACAGCAAGGCCAACAGATTGGTGGAACTGTATGCCAAACCGACGGCAGATAGCCCGCTGGCGGTAAGCCAAAGCGCATCCATGCGAAACTACCCGGTGAGCAAGGCCAAAAGCTACTTTTCGGGCGGGGCGGGCTTGGTCAGCACCATCGGCGACTACGCCAAATTCTGCCAGATGATGCTGAACCAGGGCGAATTCAACGGCACGCGGCTGCTGGGCCGCAAAACCGTGGAGATGATGACGCGCAACCAGATTGAAAACCTGGAAGTATGGGAGCGGCAGGACAAGTTCGGCCTCGGCTTCCAGGTTTTCACCGACCGCAGCCGTTACGGAGACCAGGCCACCGTTGGGGCATTTGCGTGGGGCGGCGCGTACTGCTCGGAATACACGATTGACGCGAAAGAAGAGCTTATCTGCCTGGTATTCACCAATGTGCTGCCCTACGCGCAAGGCGATGAGGTGACGCGCAAATTCCGCGTGCTGGTGTATCAGGCGTTGAAATAAGAGGGAGGCTGGGGGTTGAAAACAGTATCTTCCGAAAAGCCCAAACCCACCCCTCCGCGAACTTATTGCGTTTGGTTGCCGTTTGCATCCGTATCGGAGAGTGTATTCCCTTCCGCATTACGAAGAACCGGCGCGCTTTTGGCAGAAAAACTCCCCAAAAATTCGCCAATCCGAATAACATCCCGTACTTCTTTTTTTTCACCTGCACCGACTCGGCGCAAAAACCGCCCCGGCCCATTTTACAAAAACCATACGAATGACATTTGACCAACTGGATCTTATCGATCCCATCAGAAAAGCCTTGGTGACGGAAGGCTACACCACACCGACACCCATCCAGGCGCAAGCCATCCCGCTGATCCTGCAACAGAAAGACCTGCTGGGCTGCGCCCAGACGGGCACCGGCAAGACGGCCGCCTTCGCCATCCCGATCCTTCAACTGCTGTACAACAACCGCGACCAGGAAAAGGGGCAGAAACGCATCAAAGCCCTGATTGTGACCCCCACCCGCGAACTTGCCATCCAGATTGATGAGAGTTTCGGAGCCTACGGCCGCAACACCCACCTGACCCATACCGTGGTGTTCGGCGGCGTTTCGCAACGTGCCCAAACCGATGCCCTGCGGCGCGGCGTGGACATACTCGTGGCCACGCCCGGCCGCCTGCTCGATTTGATGAACCAGCGTTTCGTGAGCCTGCAACACGTGAGCTTGTTTGTGCTTGACGAGGCCGACCGGATGCTGGACATGGGATTCATCCACGATGTGAAAAAGCTGATTGCCGCGCTGCCCGCCAAACGGCAGACGCTGTTTTTCTCGGCCACCATGCCGCCCGACATCGTGAAACTGGCCGATACCATCTTGAACAATCCCGTAAAGGTGGAGGTCACGCCGGTTTCATCCACCGCCGACACTATCAACCAGGCGGTTTATTTGACAGACAAGGGCCGCAAGAACGACCTGCTGGTTCATGTGCTGCAAGGCAAAACCATCGTGACCGCGCTGGTATTCACGCGCACCAAGCACGGGGCCGACAAGGTGGTGAAACTGCTGGTGAAAGAAGGCATCAAGGCCGAAGCCATCCACGGCAACAAGTCGCAGAATGCGCGGCAGCGTGCCCTGGAAAACTTCAAGAACCAGAGCATCCGCGTGCTGGTGGCTACCGACATTGCCGCCCGTGGCATTGACGTGGACGACTTGGCGCACGTAATCAACTTCGAGATTCCCAACATTTCCGAGACCTACGTACACCGCATTGGCCGCACGGGCCGCGCGGGAGCCAAAGGGTCGGCCTTGTCGTTTTGCGATGCCGAGGAACTTCCGTTCCTGAAAGACATCCAGAAACTGATTGGCAAGCCGATTCCGGTGATTGAGGAACACCCGTATCCTATGACAGAGATGACGGTGGCCAAGGCTCCGGCCAAGCCGCAAGGCCGGTCGAACGCGCCGGGCCGTTCGCCAAACCGGCCTTCTTCGGGACGGCCTTCGGGTGGCGGCTCTTCCAACGACCGCAGCCGTCGGCCTTCTGGCAGCAGCTTCCCGAAAAAGAAGATGTACTGATGCCTGGCCGGAGACCGGACAACCCAGGTCAGACACTGTGTGTCAGACCAGCAGGGGAAATTGGCTTCCGGAAGAACAAACGGGTTTGGACTTTTTGAAACATACTGTTTTTGTCTTGAATCGCGGATGCTTTTTTCCTTTCTTCATCCGCGTAATTGGCGGCCATCCGCGATTCAAGACAAAGGCAGGTTCGGGCTTTCCGGAAGATACTATTTCGGATTGCCGGTTTCAGGCCGGCGGGATTTTTAAAATCCCGCCGGCCTTTTTTATGTCCGGGGGTTTGGGCTTCCGGAAAGATACTATTTTTGCATTGATCGTTTTGCGTCTTGGATGATGTTACAAAAAACGCCGCAATTGTATCAGTCTTGGCGAAGATTGTGCATAAATTTGGGCACCCCACGTTATGTCCATTACAAATTTCCACGACACCATGAAGATTTTCCTTCGCTGCCATTCCGTTCCGGTTTTCCTCTTTTTCCAGATACTGTTTTTCCCGGCATTCGCCCAGCCGTCCTCGCCCCCTATTTCGCCCAAGGCCAAGCTTTTCTACGACCAATCGCAGCAGTACATCTTGGAACGCAAGCTGGACCAAGCGGTTTCACTCTTGGAAAAAGCAATCGAACGCGAACCCGGCTTCGCCGAGGCGCACTACCGACTGGCCAACGTTTACGAACAGAAATCCTACGTGGAACGCGGCAAGGACTACTCGGCCATGAGCATTGGACACTACGAGAAGAGCCTTGAACTGAAACCGAAAAACCCCTCCTTCATTGGCGGGTATGGTGTGTTGGGCGGCCATTACCTGAATGCGGGCAACTACGCTAAGGCCAAAGATGCGTACGAGAAATTCCTGTCCATGCGGCCCACCAAGCAGGCGCAGGTATTGATGGCCCAGCGGCAGATTGCCAACTGCGACTTTGCGGTGGAGGCCATGAAGAACCCGCTGCCCTACCAGGCCAACCCCATGAGCGGTACGGTGAACAAGTTCATGCTGCAATATTTTCCGGTACTCACCGCCGACCAGCAGACCATCATTTTCACCGCCCGCACCTCTGCCGAACCCAAAAGCGATGAGAACATCTACACGGCCTCGCGCAAGGGCAACGACTGGACGGAACCCGCGCCACTTTCGCCACGCATCAACACCGCCGAAAACGAAGGCGCAAGCAGCATCTCGGCTGATGGACGGATGCTGGTGTTTACGTGTTGCGACGGGCGGCAGACCTTCGGCGGCTGCGACCTGTACGTAACCTATAAGTTTGGCGGCGAGTGGACGGAGCCGATCAATTTGGGCAACAAGATAAATTCGCCTTTCTGGGAATCGCAGCCATCACTCTCGGCTGATGGGCGGACGCTGTATTTCGCTTCTGACCGGCGCGGCGGCTACGGCAAACGCGACCTGTGGGTGAGCCGCCTCAGCGACGACGGGCAGTGGGGCGTAGCCAGCAATCTGGGCAGCAAGATAAACACGCCCGAAGACGACCTTTCGCCGTTCATCCACGTCAATGGCCGCACGCTTTTCTTCTCGTCCGAAGGCCAGATTGGCATGGGCGGCTTTGATTTGTTCTATTCGGAGTTTGACAAGAATGCGTGGGCGGTTGCCAAAAACCTGGGCTACCCGCTCAATACGCAAGACGACCAGGTTTCGCTTTTTGTGTCGGCGGATGGAAAAAAAGGCTATTTCGCGCACGAAGAGCGGCAGGGCGGACGGTTTACGAGCAGCAAGCTCTATGAATTTGACTTTCCGGAACAAATCGCGATAAAGAACAAGAGCAACTACATGAAAGGCGTGGTCTACGATGCCCGCACCAAAAAGCCGGTGGAAGCCCGCATCGAACTGTTCAACCTGAACGGCGGCGAACTGGAAACGGTCATGCAATCGGATCGCAAGGACGGCTCGTACCTGACCGTGCTCACCGAAGGCGCATCGTACGGGTTGTATGCCAACCGCGAAGGTTACCTGTTCAAAAGCCTGTATTTCGACTATTCGGGCAGCAAGAACAATGAGCCGCTGGTAATGGACATTTACCTGCAACCGCTCGAAAAAGGCGCGAAAGACGTGCTCAACAACCTGTTCTTTGACACGGGCAAATACACGCTGGAAGATAAATCGAAGACGGAACTGCAAAAACTGGTTTCGCTGCTGAAAGACAACAAGAACCTGCGCCTCGAAATATCGGGCCACACCGACGATGTGGGCAAGGACAGCGACAACCTCGCGCTGTCTCTGAAACGCGCCAAAAGCGTGTACGACCATTTGGCTGGGGCGGGCATTGAACCCAGCCGCCTCACCTACATGGGCTACGGCGAAACGCAATTCGCCATCCAGAATACTTCCGACAAGAACCGCCAGCTAAACCGCCGCATTGAGTTCAAGGTGTTGTGAGAAACGGGCGGAAAATAGTATCTTTCAGAAAGCTGAAAGCCCCGTCTTTAGCGGGGGCCAAACCCCCGGCCGCCACTTAAAGCAAACAGGCCATGAAAATATGTGTGGCACAGACACGTCCCGCCAAAGGCGACATCGGAAGCAACATTGACAAGCATAGAAAGCTGATAAATCTGGCTGTTTCCAATGGGGCGGACATCATCGTTTTCCCCGAACTCTCGCTGACGGGTTATGAACCGGCGTTGGCGGAAGCATTGGCGACCACCCAAGACGACCGCCGGTTTGATGGTTTCCAGACAATCAGTGATGCCGGGCAAACCATTATCGGCGTTGGCGTGCCGACCAGAACCGAGGCGGGTATTTGCATCAGTATGGTTGTTTTCCAGCCCGGCCAGCCCCGGCAAACCTATTCAAAGAAGCACTTGCACGCCGATGAAGAGCCGTTTTTTGTCAGCGGACAAAACATTGCCACCCTGAAAGTGGGCAAGACCAACATCGCACTTGCCATTTGCTACGAGCTGTCTATTCCAGAGCATCCGGAAAATGCGTTTAAAAATGGCGCGGAGGTTTACATTGCCAGCGTGGCCAAATCGGCGGCTGGCGTTGAGAGATCCTTCCCCATCCTGTCCGGCATTGCCAAGCAGTATTCAATGACCGTCCTGATGTCGAACTGCACCGGGCCTTGCGCTGATGGTGAAAGCGCCGGGGAAACCGCTATCTGGCACACCGATGGCTCGCTGTTAAGCCAATTGAACGGTACGGATGAGGGAATATTGATGGTTGACACGGAAACGCGGGAGCTGACCGCGAAAACGGTGTGAAATTCCTTTGGAGAATAGTATCTTTCAAAAAGGCCAAACCCGCGCACAAAAACAAAAAGCCGGAATTGTCCGCCTTCTTTTAATCGGTTTTGTCAGTGTTTCGTTGGGTAAATTGACTGCGAGTGATGTTTTTACATTTGCCACCAACGGTTTCGGGCTTGGCGAAGGTGGCGATTTTCACCACAAATGTTGATGCGGAGAACCAATGTTTGATTAACCACAAATGTGTCTGCGGAGCACAGAACCGCCACTTTTGCCAAACCCGTGTTAGCTGCTGCCACATTTCGTCCGCTTACATTTTGGTTATTCATTTCTCACTAAGTTTTTTCGCTTGACTTACCCAAGTCGGTGCGTTGTTAATTGTCTGCCTAAGTAGCAAGTTTAACTGAGCCGAATGATGTTGAATGTGTCTTACGTTGTAGAATAGAATTTCAAGTAACGAAAAGTTTTTGTAGTCGTTAACCCAACGGTCGTTAAGTTTTTCTGCTGTTAGTCCTGATATGAGTTGATTCGCTTTTTGTCGGCAATACTCCAAGTAAGTAAGTAGTTCTGTCTTGGTATATGTTCTGTCGGGCTTTTTACCTGTCGGGTCAAACTCTGAAAATGTAAATGGTGTCGGTGGCTCAAATTTATTTGGTTCAGTCGTCAAGTAGTAATCTGTCCAAAAAATGCAATGGTAAGATGTATACCAAAAATTTAAAGCGGTGTCCCAATGTTCGTCTGGACACATTTTAATTGCATTTTCAAGCATGTCCATACTTGCTCCGAGTTGGTTCCAAATTGCGTCTTTTATTGATGTCGAATTGTCCATATTTTTATGTTTATGCTGTCGTTACGTTTGGTCGTCAGTGGTTGCAGCTAACGGTTTGCAGCTACCAGCAGTTGGCGACTTCTAGCACTACTCTTCAAATATATCACTGAACTTTCTTCTAGCACAAATCTTCTTGATACCACTTCACCGCCAATTGCGGGTAGGTGCTGTTAGCGGTTCGTGCTTCTGTCTGTTCGTTGGTCTGTCGTTTCAAGTTTGCACTAAACTGTTGTTGCATTGATTGATATTCTAAAATTTATTGGTGTCATTACCGTGTTTGCGTTTTCAGGGTTGAATGGATTTTTAATTACCCAAACCTTTGGCGATACAGAAACCACATCATAAACCATGTAGATGAAATAGTTTTTAGATTGTTTCGCTTCTCTCAATTCGTTAGCTGTGAAAAAGAAATTTGCTGAACCAACCTTTGCACGGGTCGCTTTTACTTCAATATATTTTTCTGTGCCGTCCACTTCAAATGAAAGGATGTCGTAGCCATAAGTGTCGGATGTAAGAGAAACTCTTTCCACTTTTTTTGCTAAATCTTTTCTGCCTGCTTCTTGTAATTTTTTAATTTCTAAATCCATCACAACTTTTTCACCTCTGTCACCAAGTTTTTTAAGTTTCCGTGCTTCGTTTTCATAGTCGGGTTTTGCTTTGCCCGATGCAACTCTGTCATGTGGTGCGGGATTTGTCGGGTTAGGTGGTAATATGTTTAACTCAATAAATTCAGCAGTCGGGTTTGCTGGAAAGTTTGGATTTCTATAATCTGCTAATGGGTCTGAATTGGTGTCGGTAGTTTCTCCATCTTTTGGCGGTCTGCCAGGATATTCTGTATAAAGAAAGTGAGCAAACAAATCAACTGTCCAGTTTTTCATTACTGGGTCTTGATTTTTAAACTCGATTAGTGCTTCTCTTTTAACAACAGGGTCTGCCCAAATTAAATTCTCTGTGTCCAAGTCAAGTTGAATGAGAAAGAAATCCAAATGGTCGGGAGAAAAAATATTCAAATATCTGTCGGGGAAATAAGTGCAAAGTATTTTGCCCTTAACCATAGGGGAAATTAAGTTGTCTGTTATGGCTTGAATATTTTCGCTTTCACCTGCGTCAATTAGCTCTAACAGAGATTGTCTAACACCTTCAAACGCCTCTTGATATGTGTCGCCAAACTTTCTTACAAACTGATAATCGTCTTCCGTTTTCTTTCCTCGCTTGCCATAGTAAACTCCAAACTTCGGAGCAGGTGAACCAGATATTCTTCCTAAGCCGTCTAACTTTCGTTCCAATGTATAACAGAAGTTGTATCCTGTTGTCGGCAAATCAACTCCTGCAACATAGTCGTCAATGTCCATAGTTGAAATATGCTTGCGACTAAAAAACTTAACGAACGAAGCACGAAGTTGATGCAGTTCCTTTCTCGCTTCAATCGTTTCTTCCATCCGATTTTCAAACCGCACTTGTGCTTGTCGTAAGTCGTGTATGTTCATGTGTTGTCCAGTTTAAAAATGTTTGTTCATTGCACCAATGTTTGAAGTTTGCACTGTCGTCATAGCATGACCGCTAACTAGTATATAGATGCACCCACTTGCATCTATATTTCATATATGTCAGGCAATTTATCATTTAATTTTATATGTTCAAACTGTCTAGAGGGCTCTTAATCCCGCTAATGTGCTTATTGCTTACGTAGGTATAAATTTCTGTCGTTTTTGTACTTCCATGTCCCAACAATTGCTGGATATAACGGATATCGGTTCCTGCTTCTAATAAATGTGTGGCAAACGAATGGCGAAGCCAATGTAGGGTTGGCTTTTGTTTGAGGCCTGCTTTTTCACATGCGTTGGCTAATACTTGCCTCAACGATGCTATCGAGTACTTATCCCCGTATTGGCCTTCGAATACATAATTCTTCGGTTTATATTCCTTGTAATATGCTTTGAGCTTTTGAAGCACTTTTTCGGATAACATCACAGTTCGGTCTTTATAGCCTTTGCCTTTACGGATTGAAATTAACATTCGCTTACTATCTAAATCTGTAAGTTTCAAATCAATAATTTCTCCTGCTCTTAGTCCGCAGCCGTAAAGCAAACAGAGCATCGCCTTGTGCTTTAAATTACCGCAATTATTCAGTATTCTCTGTACTTCCTCTTTTGATATTACCTTCGGTAAAGACCGCTCCTTTTGGGGTCGGTGAATCCCGTTCTTGTAATCCGTCTTCTGCAAAATATTCTTATAATAATATACTGCTGCATTAATCATCATCTGAGTTGTGCTTGTGCTATAGTAATTACAAGTTGATATTCGTAATACAATATCATTTACTTCTTCCGCAGTCAATTCACTCATCTCTTTTTTAATTGTCCTACAGTAATACGAGAAGTTGAAAAGACAGGTAAAATAGTTTTGAATCGTGTTAAAACTGTAATTAT
Organism: Sphingobacteriales bacterium; assembly: GCA_043789005.1. GTDB lineage: Bacteria > Bacteroidota > Bacteroidia > Cytophagales > 172606-1 > Xanthocytophaga. The sequence continues at coordinate 9,120 of JAYWIH010000172.1, read as the reverse complement.
TTGATTTCAGATGCTTTAGATACTCCTGCGGCAACTCTAACGATGTATTATACCCTTGCTTCCAAAGATAAGATTGCAATAAAAGGCTTTGGATCTTCACCTGCTGATGCACAGTTATAAAGATCTTCCCTTCTGAAACTTTCAGCAACTTTAACAGGTTACCCTCTCGGTAAGACATGGTGAAAGCCGAAAGCTTGCTTATGTAAGTTGCAGTGGTAAAATTATTAAGGATTTCTTTGCATCTATTTACCTGATCCGGCACTAAAAAATAGCATATTTCATTTTCTATCAATGCTGTTTTAACCGTTATTCGTCCTTTAAAGGAATACTTCGGGATAGAAAATCGCGGTAAAGCTTCAGCCGAGTTACCTTGTGCTCGGGTAATTAATTCTTTATGCAGCGCATACTTATTTATAATCAATTTTCCCTTTGAGGCTATTTCTAAATAATCTAAGACCTCTTCCTTAGCAGATGAATACAGCAGCTTTTCACTTTTATCGTACTTAAAATAAGGTAAGGATAAGATCCACTTGAAAAGGGCAGGATTTTTATAAAATGTATAGCCATATAACGCCTCTCCTTTCAAAGACACTTCTTTAATAAATACCATTATAGGATCAGTACCGCTTTTCATTATTAATTAGTTGAAACCGAAAGTATCCAAAACAGTATACTTAGTCGTTTTATAAACGGATATATCCGTTTGTTTTCCGTACATAACCGAATAATAATTCGATTAAATGCCCACAACCTGTATCTTTTGTAAAGAACCCTTTAAAGGAAGAAGTGATAAGAAGTTTTGCACAGATCAGTGCAGGGCGAGTTATAATAATTTAAATAAGGCCGAAAGCGAAAAGGTTATTCAGCAGGTAAACAAAGTGCTCCGAAAAAATCGCACTATTCTAAAAATGCTGAACCCTGCAGGTATGAGCATTATCAGAAAAGAATTCTTAGCCGAAAGGGGTTTCAATTTTAAATACTTTACAAGTTTGTACAAAACAAAAGACGGCAACGAGTATTGGTTCTGTTACGATATAGGCTATTTGCTTTTAGACGATGATAAGGTGCGAATAGTTGTGCACCACCGATATATGAAAAATTAGGAGTCTTTATTAGTTTTTAATTACCCGGCTCCCAAAATCAGCTCTCTTCCTCCACCAGCCTCTCATCCAATTGCTTACCGGTTTTAGCGCCCAACTTCCTCAAGATTTCAACTCTACCGATAATGTTTCCGCTGCCTGAAGAAAGCTTACCGAAAGCTTCCGAGTAAGAAAGCTTTGCTTTATCGAGATGATCCCCCACCTTATTCAAATCAGTAATAAACCCAACAAATTTATCATACAAAGCCCCGGCTTTAGTGGCAATATCAATCGCATTTCGCGTTTGTTGTTCTTGTTTCCAAATAGATCCGATGGTTTTTAAAGTAGCTAACAACGTTGAGGGAGTTACAATTACCACCCTTTTATTCCAAGCATAGTTAAACAGTTCCGGATCGGTTTGAACAGCGATAGAAAACGACGACTCTATCGGGAAGAAAAGCAATACAAAGTCAGGTGAGTTAATCTTATACAGATCTTGATAGTTTTTATTGCTTAAGCCGGTAATGTGGTTTCGGACGGATAATAAATGATCCTTTAAATGCCGGGTTTTGTCGTCATCACTTTCGCAATTAACAAATCTTTCGTAGGCAATAAGCGAAACTTTAGCATCAATAATCAAATGCTTTTTATCGGGCAGAACTACAACAATATCCGGCTGAAGTCGGTTTCCTTCTTCGCCTGTAAAGCTGCTTTGTTTAATATAGCTTTCTCCCAAAATAAGTCCCGAAGCTTCAAGTACTTTATCCAACACTATTTCGCCCCAGTTTCCTTGCTTCTTAGTATCAGTTTTTAAGGCTCGCGTTAGATTATGCGCTTCGTCGCTTATTTGTTTATTCAGTTCCATCAGTTTAGCAATTTCGCCTTTAAGAATATTTCTTTCGTCCGATTCGGCTTTATAAACTCGTTCAACTTTACTTTCAAAAGCTTTAATATTTTCTTTTAAAGGATTTAACAGAACATCAAGATTCAGGCGATTTACTTCCGTAAATTCCTTGGTTTTTTCTTTTAGTATTTGGCCGGCTATGTTTTCAAACTCAGTTTTAAAACTTTGTCGCAATTTTTCGGTCTCGTGCTTTTGTTCTTCAAATTTTTGCTGCCCGGCTTTATAAAAACTTTTTAAACCCTCGTGCGCTTGAAGTTCCGCTTGATATTTTTCTCTTAATTCTCTTAATTTTTCCTCATATCTCGTGCTCTCGGCTTTATAATACAAAAGTCCTTCTTCTGCTTTCGCGAGGCGGATTAAGAGGGAAGTATTCTCTGCCTCAATAATTTTTATTGTTTTTGATTTAACTTCTTGTTGCTTGTATAAAAAAATTGAAAAAAGCACACAAAATATTGCCGGTACTACTACAAATACAGTTTCCACACTAATTAATTTATCAATCTATTTGTTGTAAAGATAATATTTTTAGTATTAATCGGACTGACTTCTTGTCATCATCCTCAGTACCCAAGGTAAATGTTATGTTATATTTTTAGTTAGGAACGCTTTTTGAAACAAATGAGTAAAAGATAATTTATAAGCCATGTGGATTTTATTTATAGGAATTGCACTGATAAGTTTTTTAGTTCAATTACGCTTTAAAAATAAGTTTAAGAAATACTCCGAATCGCCTTTGCTATCCGGATTATCGGGAAGGGAGGTAGCCGAAAGAATGTTAGCCGACAACGGAATTTTCGACGTTAAAATAATGTCTGCTGAAGGGCAATTGTCTGATCATTATAACCCGGCAGACAGAACTGTGAATTTGAGCCCTGAGGTTTATCAGGGTAGAAGTGTGGCTGCCGCAGCCGTTGCTTCGCACGAATGCGGGCACGCCGTTCAGCATGCTAAGGCTTATTCTTGGTTACAGTTTCGTTCGGCTATTGTTCCGGCTGTAAACGTAGCTTCTAAGATTGTTCAAATAACGCTGTTTATTGGCGTAATGTTAATGTTTAGCGGTAACCCGATTGTTTTGATGATTGGGGTTGCGGCACTTGCTATAGTAACTTTCTTTAGTTTTATCACCTTGCCGGTAGAGTTTGATGCTTCAAGAAGAGCTTTGGCTTGGCTGCAAACCAACCGAGGAATTATGCAAACCACTACCGAACACACTGAGGCAAAAGACGCATTGTGGTGGGCGGCTATGACGTATGTGGTTGCAGCGTTAGGTTCTTTGGCTACTTTACTTTATTACGCTACTATGCTGTCCAGAAGAGACTAATTCCAAAAGGACTCTAAACAAGAAAGGCTTCGATATCGAAGCCTTTCTTGTTTAGTTTAGTTTATATGGAGCTATGAGATGAAATTCCGGAATGTTTACTTTAAACTCGTCATCATCTATTAATCGCCTCATAGTATATTCGCCCTTCATACTGCCCATATCGGTTTTCAGATTGCAGCCCGATACGTATTCATGACTGTTGCCGGGTTCAATTATCGGTTGCTGTCCTACTACTCCTTCGCCTTCAACTTGTTTGTGCGCCCCGTTTGAATCAAAAATATTCCAGAACCTGGACATCAGCTGAACATTGTACTCGGTAAGGTTTTCAATATTAACTTTATAGGCAAACATAAAATGCTCGTTTGCCGGATTTGAATATTCGGATTGATAAACGGTTTCGACCGATATTTTAACACCTTCTGTAATTTGTGTTACCATTTCAGATTTCTTTTAAACAATAGTAAGAGTTAAATTACCAATAATCAAGCCGGTACGTGTTCAAAATTTTCTCGTATTTCTTCCAAAACTGTGCTTATTGCCTCAAAGTTTTCTAAGGCTACCAGTTTCATGCGATATTCTTTAAAGTTTGGGATTCCTTTAAAGTAGTTTGAATAGTGACGCCGCATTTCAAATATACCGGTTTTGGGCCCTTTCCATTCAATAGACTTAGTTAAATGGGTAACACAAACATCAACACGTTCTTGTACGGTTGGTCCCGGAAGAATTTCGCCGGTTTTAAAGAAGTGTTTAATTTCTCTGAATATCCACGGGTAACCTATCGCAGCTCGACCTATCATTATCCCGTCCACCTCAAACTCCAACCGCCAATCCGCTGCCTTTTTTACCGAATCCACATCGCCGTTACCGAAAACGGGAATATCAATTCTCGGATTCCTTTTAATTTCTTTGATCAGATTCCAATCCGCATCACCTTTATACATTTGGGCTCGGGTGCGTCCGTGAATGGTTAGTGCTTTAATTCCAACATCTTGCAGCCGCTCTGCTGCTTCATAAACATTTTTGGTGGTATCGTCCCAACCTAAACGCGTCTTTACGGTCACAGGTAAATTTGTCGATTCAACAACCGCTTTTGTCATCGCCGTCATTTTATCTAAATCCTGCAATAAGCTGGCTCCTGCACCTCGGCAAGCAACATTTTTTACGGGGCAACCGTAATTAATATCAATCAGATCCGGATTAACCGCCGAAGCAATTTGCGTTGCTTCACGCATTGTTTCAATATTGCTTCCAAAGATTTGAATCCCGATAGGACGTTCGTATTCAAAAATATCAAGCTTTTGCCGGCTTTTTGCTGCATCACGAATCAAACCTTCAGAAGAGATAAATTCCGTGTACATCATGTCGACCCCGTTCTGTTTGCAAACGTACCGGAAGGGCGGATCGCTCACATCTTCCATCGGCGCAAGCAATAAGGGGAATTCTCCTAAATCTATATTTCCTATCTTAACCGCCATTTCTTCTCAACAAATTTATCTTTGTAAAAATTTCTCAAAAATACGAATAAAAAAATGCGGCAAGCCGAAGCATCACGACTCAGTCCTTTTACGGCGCTAATTTACCTGTTGCTATTGATTGTATTGGGAACTGTCGTTTTCACTATCATCGCACTATTAATAGCACTTCCGCTGTTTGATGTTTCTATAGGCAGCTTTGCCGGCGGCATTGATGTTAACAATATTCCCTTTCTTAAACTGATACAAATTATCTCTACAGGCTTAGGCACTTTTATTGTTCCGGCATTTTTATTTGCTCGGATAGAAAGTTCAAGGCCGGTTTCTTATCTTAAACTTGATACAATTACTCCCGGAAAGCTTTTTTTGCTTACCGCTCTGCTGATGATAGTATCCGGACCTTTTTTAGAATGGACCGTTTCTTTAAATAAGCAAATGCATTTGCCGCAATTCTTAAAGGGTATTGAACAGTGGATGAGAATCAAAGAAGATGAACTTGCCTTGCTGACAGAAAAGTTGCTTGAAATGAAATCGCCGCTTGATTTCGGTATCAATTTGCTGATGATAGCGATACTTCCGGCAATTGGCGAAGAACTCATTTTTCGGGGATGCTTACAAAGGATATTGGCCGAATGGCTGAGAAATCACCACGCCGCTATTTGGATTTCGGCCATATTTTTCAGCGCTATTCACCTCCAATTTTACGGTTTCTTGCCGCGCATGCTTTTGGGAGCTTTATTCGGTTATCTGTTTTATTGGAGCAAAAATTTATGGATTCCTATATTGGCCCATTTTATTAATAATGGGGTCGCCGTGATAATGGCTTATCTGTATCAGCTTAACGGAAAAGCACTTGATATAAATGAAAATACGTACACGCCTAATCCGGCACTTTATGTCGGCAGCGCAATATTTGCCGGTTTATTGTTACATACTTTTTACCGGCATACTTGTCAAAATAAGGAGTTAAGGCTTGATGAATAAAGATTGGGTTAAGATTTATACTTCGGCGGATTTTTTTAAGTCGGAAATTGTGAAACAAGTTTTAATAGATAACGAAATAGACGCAGTGCTGTTGAATAAAAAAGGGTATCCTTATGCGGTGGGTGAAGTTGAAGTGCACATTAGGCAGCAGGAGTTTCAAAAAGCGATAGAAATAATTATAGCAAGCGAGTTGTAATATGAACATCATGCGGTTTAAGAAATAGAAAATGGCACTGTTCTCATATCTCGAATCTCGCATTTCACATTTTCCTCAATGAAAACTCGGGCAATAACAGGCTTTTTTTTTGTGCTAGTAATGCTTGCTTCGGTGCTGCTCGGGCCTGTTGCTTTTACACTTTTTTTTCTCATCCTAAGCTTACTTTGCCTAAGCGAATTTTATTCTTTAGTAAAGCTTGAAGCCGTTAATCCTCAGCGCATAAGCGGCACGCTTTTAGGCTTTTTCGTTTTCGTAATACTCGGCCTGCATTACATTCACCATGTCGATTTAGCATATCTGTTGCTCGCTGTCCCGATAATGTGCCTTATTTATATTGCCGAATTGTATTCTAAATCCAGTTCTCCGTTCAATAATATAGCGTACACATTTCTGGGAGTACTATACGCCGTGCTGCCTTTTTGCTTTTTCTATGTTTTAGGATTTTTAGACGGGCTGTATAACTTTCGGTACCCGATAGGCTTTATGCTTTTGCTGTGGGCTAACGATACGGGGGCTTATTTATTCGGGATTAAACTGGGAAAGAACAAATTGTTCGAGCGCCACTCGCCTAAAAAAACATGGGAAGGATTGTTGGGCGGAATGTTTACGAGTTTACTTGTTGCGTTTATTTTAAGTAATTATTGGCAAGAGCTTTCCTTGCTGCATTGGTACGTTGTTTCGCTAATTATTGTTTGTTTCGGCTCCTGCGGTGATTTGATTGAATCTATGCTCAAGCGCAGCGTAAATACTAAAGATTCGGGCTCCTTACTTCCCGGGCACGGCGGCTTGCTTGATCGTTTCGACGGTCTATTGCTCTCAGCACCAATAGTTTTTGTATATTTATATTGCATAAAAATTTTATTTAGTTAATGGAAGAGATCTCTACACAAGAAGGCTCGGGAGAAAGCGAGGTGCCATTAATAAAAAAGGACAAATCTTTATTATATATGTTGGTTGTCCTGGGCGGGATAATTATAAGTATGGGTTATCTCACCTTGTTTGTGGACGACCCGTTTAAGCTTTTTCAAGATAAGAAAGAAAATACGATAGTTTTAGAAGGAGATCGCTCAAAAGATTTAAACCAAAGCTCAACCATGAGCGAAGAAGAGGTGCGGCAATCTCTGGTTAAATTTATAGAAGCTTTTTATTACGATCAAAAACGCGGTTACTTCGATCCGCCAAGTTACTTTGCTCCCATAACCGAAACCTTTTACAATTACCATAACCTAACTTACGAACGCTTGAAGGAGCTCTATTGGAAACGTAAGCAAGATATGGAGAATTTGAAGCGTAATTGGATCGTTTCTTCTTTAGATTTTACCCGCCAAGATTCTCGTATTACAGCTACATACTGGGCCAAAGAGGAGTTTTTTAAGCCTTCGCTGCATCAGCAGCAATCTATGGACGTAAAGTACGAGTTGGTGATAAACGAAGAAGGAAAGATTGTTTCGTTAAGAGATTTAGAAATCAGAAACCTCGAAGTGCTACAAGCAACCCCCGACAGTACTTTGGTAACCGAACCTGCTGATATAACAACAGTTGAAACAGATGCTGTTACTTCGGATCAGATTTACGATCAAAGCGCCGTTGAGCAAGCGCCCGAATATCCCGGGGGCCAAAAAGAATGGCAGAAATACCTTGCTGCAAATACTAAATATCCCTTTGCTGCTAAAACTGCTAATGTGCAGGGAAAAGTTTTTGTATCGTTGGTGGTTGAGAAAGACGGATCTATACAAAATGTAAAAATCAGGCAAGGTTTAGGAAACGGCTGCGACGAAGAAGCGATTCGGGTTGTAAAATCATCTCAGGCATGGAATCCCGGTATGCTAAAAGGCACCGAGGTTAGAACGTATTGTATTTTTCCGGTAAGTTTTCCGCCTTCGGGGAATTAAGCCGGCTATGCCCTAGCCGAGTACACTAATACGTTTAGGCATTAGCGGGACCAGGCTTACTCTCGGAGCCGAACACGGATGGATGCAGGACGGTAGCTCAAATTCCCATCCGGGTGACCACTATTACCTTGGAACGACAAGTAAACCGTTAATCCATGCTTGATTATTAACTGAAAGTTTCCCTATCAGCTATCGGTTCGGCTTCTTTAGTCCGATGTATTATTAAGTCATTCGAGGCTATTTTTGCTTCTGTTACAAATCTTCTGTCATTTGAAATTTCAACTAATTCCTCGGTCGTTTTTTGTCTATACTTATTTTTAAATTCTTCAACTTTTTCTAAGTCAGGAGCAGCTTCTGTATTTGGGTCGTTTGGTCGGTCTAACCTAGTTTTAATCCTTTCGTAGTTAATCATTAAATACAAAAGTCCGGTTAGTAATGCTATCGGTTGAAACGGTATTATGAAGTGTACGACATAGGTATTTGCTGTAAAATTGAGTATCCCAATAAATCCTAATGCAACAGTGGCGATCACTAAATATTTAAAATACTTACGAGCAAAATAGTAGCTGCAAATATTTAGAATAACTGCTATAAAAGCTAGGAAGTTAGCCCTTGAAAAACTTCGGTCGTATAATCCACTGTCAATTTCAAACTTAATAAACAAAATTTCGAAAGTAGTCCATAGGCAAAGTCCTGCAAGAAGAAGTATTGGAATGAAGTTTTTATGTCGTCTAATTGTCGCAGTCATTTTAAATGATGTCGGGTTTCTTAGCTTTACCGCTAACGTTTTGGCGCTTGGCGAAGAAGCGGATTTCGAAGCACTAAACCGTCTGCCAGCACTGAACTTAATACGAAGCACAAAGCTTCATTTAAGCACTGAACCCGCTTTTTTGCCAAACGCCTGTTACAAGCTGCTATTCTTTCTTGTCCCATAGTTCTAACATTGCTATCAAGTCGCTGTATTCTTCTTTAAATGCTCCATCAAGTATTCCAAACTTATTATTAAATTCTTTAAAATATTGTTTTGCTTTTTTGTCACCCGATATTGTCGCAATGAATAGTTTGTTCGCAATTACCATTTTGTTGTCGTCAAGCCCTGATTTTGAGGTCTCAAATGTTTTTAAAACCGTTTGAATTTCGTCTTGAGTGTATTTTCTGATTTGTCTATTAACCACAAGTTTTCTAACAACTTTTTGTTCGCTAATCAAGCGACGAAGGCACCGGCACAAAATCAACCGACAGTCCGGCCAG
>JAYWIH010000171.1:0-92574 GCA_043789005.1 Sphingobacteriales bacterium | reverse complement strand
GTGGGCTGCCCCGGCACGTAGCGCAGGTGTTCATTCATGGGCGGCGTACTGGTAATCTTGCCCGGATTGAAGATGTTGTCCGGATCCCAAGTCTGTTTGAGTTGCTTGAAAAGTCCGTAATTCCGCTCGCCCACCATCCACGGGATGAATTCGCCGCGCAGCCGTCCGTCGCCGTGTTCGCCGCTCAGCGAGCCGTCGTATTTCTTGACCAATACCGCAATTTCCTCGGCAATGGCGCGGAAAAGTCGGTTTCCATCTTCCGTTTTCAGGTTGATGATGGGGCGCAAATGCAACTCGCCCGAACCCGCGTGGGCGTAATGCACCGAGTACAAGCCGTGCTTTTTCAGAATCGCGTTGAAATCGCGGATGTAGGCGGGCAAGTCAAGCACATCCACGGCGGTATCTTCAATCACGGCCACGGGTTTGGCATCGCCGGGCATATTGGTGAGCAGGCCCAGGCCGGCCTTGCGCAGCGTCCATACTTTCTTGGTATCCTCGCCGTACAGCACCGGAAAATGGTAGCCCAGCCCGGCGGCGCGCATTTCGGCCTCCATTTCGGCGGCCAGCCCAGCCACTTCCCCGTGCGTTTCGCGGGCCAGTTCAATCACCAGGATCGCCGCCGGTTCGCCTTGCACAAAAAAGCGGTTTTTGCTTTGCTCAAGGTTGTCTTTGGTGCATTCAAGAATGTAATGGTCCATCAGTTCGCTGGCCGACGGGCGGTATTTCAACGCAATCAGGTTGGCACGCAACGCCTCGTCAATCGTGTTGAAATGCACGCACACCAGACCCGTTTCCGTGGGTGGCAGCGGCACAAGGTTCAGCGTGATTTCGGTCAGGAAAGCCAGCGTGCCTTCCGAACCGGCCAGCAACTTGCAGAAATTGAACGGTTCGCCATCGGTGGTGAACTGCTCACTGTCGAGTAGCAAGTCCAGCGCGTAGCCGGTGTTGCGGCGGGCAATGGTGCGTTTGGGGAATTTGGCGCGGATTTCGGCGGCATTTTCCCCGTCCGAAAGCATTTCGGAAACCGAACGGTACAGGCGGGTTTCCAGATTGTCTTTGGGCTTGAAACCGCGCGGAACCGTACCGTTGGCAGGCAGGCCCAGCGTTTTGGCCTCGAACGCATCGGCGGCCAAGGCGTGGAATTCGGCTTCCGAGCCATCGCTGAGTAACGCCTTCACCGCACGCAAATGTTCGCGGGTGCTGCCATACACAATCGAGTTGGAGCCGCACGAGTTGTTGCCCACCATGCCGCCCATCATGGCGCGGTTGGCGGTGGAGGTTTCCGGCCCGAAAAACAGTCCGTGCGGCCTGAGAAACATATTCAGTTCGTCGCGCACCACGCCGGGCTGCACCCGCACCCAGCGTTCGTCGGCGTTGAGTTCCAGAATCCTGGTGAAATGCTTGGATACGTCCACGACAATGCCGCCGCCCACCACCTGCCCGGCCAGCGAAGTACCCGCCGTACGCGGAATCAGCGACGTTTTCTCCTGCTTGGCAAACGCGATGAGCGTTTTGAGGTCGCCAACGGTCTTGGGCATGGCCACGGCCAGCGGCATTTCGCGGTACGCCGATGCGTCGGTGGCGTAAAGCGTGCGCATGGTTTGGTCGTGGTGGAATTCGCCTTTGAGCCGGGCGGCCAGCGCGTAAAGGTTGGTTGGGTTCATGCGGTCGGTTGTGGAATCGGGAACGCGGGCGGTGAAACCGGAAACCGCGTTTCATCCCGCAAAAATACAACTCATCGCTGAACAATACTGTTCCCGAAAAAACTAATGTGCCAAAATAGTATCTTTGCGGAAGCCCAAACCCGCCATTCCATGAAAACAATCCACAGCGAGCAGGCACCCGCAGCCATCGGGCCTTACAGCCAAGCCATTGCGGCCGGCAACTTGGTTTTCTGCTCTGGCCAAACGCCGCTGGATCCGGCCACGATGCAAATTGTCGGCACCACGATTGAAGAACAGACGCGCCAGGCATTGAAAAACCTCGCGGCCGTGTTGCAAGGTACCGGCCTGTCGTTGTCGGATATTGTCAAGACAACGGTTTTCCTGAAGAACTTCGCCGATTTTCCGCGCATGAACGCCGTGTATGCCGAAATGTTGGGCACTCACCGCCCCGCCCGCTCCACGGTGGAAGTGTCGCGCCTGCCGATGGATGCGCTGGTGGAAATCGAGTGCGTGGCGCATTTGCGCGAAGGGTAGGCGGTAGCGCATCAACTTGCGCACAAACCGCAGGTTCGGCCTTTCTGGAAGATACTGTTTTGCAAGGGAAGCCAAGGATAAAGTCAATACGGAAAGGGATTTCCAAATCCCGGCATATTTTCACAGCCAAGGACTTTTTGACTTCCCGGTGACGGGGTACGGCGGTGAGGTTTCCGTTTGCCGGATTGGTATAATGTAGGGTGGTTGCCGCCTTCCCGTACCAGTCCGCATCCGTGTTTTTCAAAATGACGAATCAAATCAATCCTTTTCACGCGGCGAATTCCAAATCCTCCACAATTGCATTGGCTCTGCGTTGGGTCTGCTCCCGGCGCACTTCCACCATCAGTGTCAATGCATCCAACAGGTTTGCCTTTGCCTCTTCCAATGTTTCGCCTTGGCTGTGTACACCGGGCATTTCTTCGGTGTAAGTCACAAAATTGCCTTCTTCGGCAGGCTCGAAGACAGCGGACAATTTCAGGTTTGTTTTCATGTGTTGCAAAATTGTTTTTTGAAACTGACCAAACCGGTCAATCCAAAAAAAAGCCCTGCAAATACTTGATTTACAGGGCTTCGTTAAGCAGTGGACGCGTAGGGAGTCGAACCCCAAACCTCCTGATCCGTAGTCAGGACTTCCACACTCCGAACCAGTCCGTTTGGTTCGCGAAAATGCCTTTTCACGCACAAAAAAGGGCTTTTTATTTTTGGGTTATCCGATGCAATCCGAACCAATGGGCGGCAATCGCGGCGGTTGTTAGTACATTGTTAGCACACGGCTACCGCTACCGCTTGTGGGCCAGGGTGAAATACTGCATCTGCCAGACGGCCTGCAAATCCCCGGTGTCCACGGTCAGTTCCGGGTAGTCGTCATTGTCCGACTTGAGCCGGAGCCGCCCGTCGCCAAGGCCCGCCACCCGTTTCAGGAGCAGCATCCCCGATTTGAGCGAAAGCACGCACACGCCCGTCAGGAACTTCCAGTTGCCGTCGTCCACCCACGTGCAGAGGATTTTCTCGCCCTCGCGGTAGTTGGGCTGCATCGAATCGCCCTTGATGCGGAAGATCAGCGTCAGGGCCGAATACTTGATGTGCGGCTGGCGTTCCACCTTTTCGCGTTCCGAGATTACCTCATTGATCTTGTAGCCTTCGCCATCCACGCTGACGACCGGCGAGGCGGTGGCATCCAAATCCACCACCGGCACGCGCAGGTACTGGACTGCATCATGGTCAACGGCTTCGATTTCATCCTTTAAGTCGCGCGTTTCCATCTCATTGGACACGGGCGGCGCGTTGTCTGGTTGCTGGTTGCCACCCTGTCGGTTGTTGCCCTGCCGGTGTGAGTCGTAATTTTCCAAAAGGGTTTGCCTTGTAACGTTTAACGCCTTGACGATTTTCTCCCATTTCTCGCCGCCAATCTCGTTACGCTTGAACACGTTGTAAAGGTTGGCGCGCGTCATGTCAATTTTTCTGGCGAACTCCTCCTTTTCTATACCCTTGTCTGTCAAGTACTTGTATAAAATTTCTCCTTCGTGTACCATAGAATTGAAAGAAGTGGTTAAATTTTTGACGTTTTACTTGACACGTATAATAAATCATTGTACATTTGCATCATACAACTACAACAACTACAAAGCTATGCAAAACGAGCAGACAATCAAAGCGGCCCCGTATGTGAAGCCGACCGGGACACAGGAGTTGCGCGACAGGATTCACCGGGCCAAACGCTACCTGCCTTCCAAGTATTCGGAACTGGTGTTTGCCGAACTGCCCGAACTGGCCGGCAACCCCAACCATCTGCACGCGGTGATGAACCTGCGTTCCACCAGCCTGCGCATCACCGAAACGGTTGAGGCCATTGCCACCCGGTTCGGAATGCCCGCCCCCGAATGCCGCACCGGTGGGCACGAAAACCACGCACCCGTTAATCCGCCCACGGCGGCGTAGGTCGCAAAAATTCGACAGACAGTAAGTCAAATGCCGCCAAAACCCCGTTTCCGGGGGATGAAGGCAACCCCTTTGGCTTTTGCGAATCCGCGCAAAGGCGTAACAAACCTGAAAAAAAACAGCCATGGAACTGACAGACAAGCCGCCCGTACAGGTCATGTACGCCGCCGACGCACCGGACGGGAGGGTGCGGGTGATCTACCGGAAGGCGATGTACACCCGCGAGGAGTGCGCCAAAATCATGGGCATCAGCTACGACGTGCTGGTGGACACACTCATCAACGGCAGCCGGACGCTGCGGGACATCGCCGTATCGCCGAACCGCTACATGATCCGCCACGACGACCTGATGGAATATTTGGAATCCGAGCCGTGCCGGGTGTCCGCCATTTAAATCAAATCCCAAAAATGAAAATCACATTTCAGGATGTTTCGCTGGATGTAATGCCAGACAAAAACCACGAATGGCTGCTTGACACCTCGCTTGTGGCCCAGGGGTATGGCGTGACTGACGCGGTGGTTCGCAAGCACAAGGAACGTCATGCCGCCGAACTCAAAGAGGGCAAGCACTGGGTGAGCGAGACAAAAAGTCACACCTCATTATCAGGCACTTACGAGACAAAAAGTGTTTTCTGGACAAAAAAAGGCGTGGTGCGCCTGGGGTTTTTTATCAAGTCGGGAAAAGCCGCCCAGTTCCGGGATTGGGCCGAAGACCTGATTATCGAGGCTGCCAAAACCGCCATTGCCGCCCATCGGCCAACCAGTTCGCTCGAAGTCATGCTTGAGCCGCACACCCGGCCTGAAGTCCAAAAACAAAATTCCAATGATGTAAACCGGTACTGTTTCACACGCTGGGACAGGCAAGTGCTGATAAAATACAACCAACTCAACTGCCTGACCGTGACCGGGATGCGCCCCAGCCATTGGGTGGAGATAGGCAGGAATGCCGGGCTAAAATCGGTTGATTACGCATCGGGCAAACAGGTGCTGCGCAAACTCAAGCCCGCCTGGGCGGCGGTGATGAGCGCGAATGATGAGCTTGTGCAGCGGGGAATGAAACTCGGTGAGGCCAACCGGCTTACAAAACCCTGCCTGCCGCTTTTGGAAAAGATGATCGAACTCAAAATGCTCAACACCTGACACCATCCCACAACACACACAACACACACACAACCATGGAACACGACACCGCCGAACACAACACCCCGGCAGGCATTAACACACCGGAGATCACCGTCACGGTCGCCTACCGCAACCGGGACTACTCCGAGATCAACATCCGGGTTTCGCACCCGCTCTCATGCATTGACACCTACTGGACGTACGTGCATGGCAACCGTGAGGGCCGCCCGAACAAGATGGACGTTTCGGTATGCCAGGACGGGCTGGAACTCAACGACATCATCACCGGTGCAATTAGCTTCGATTCGGGCATACTCTGCCGGATGCGCGAGAAGGCGACCGATACGGTGGACGACCTGCGCGGCGAGTACCTGCGCCGCCGGGAACAGGACGAGGCCGAAGCGGAAAGCCGGGAGGCGGAAGACCGGTCGCAGCGGATTTGGGAAAGTGCGGAAAGGGATTTGCAGGCGGCCCAATACCGGCGCGGGGCATGATTGGCGGAATCGGGCCGCCCCGCACGGGTGCGCCCCATACGGATGCGCCCCACGCCGCACGCCAGATTGACCTGCAACGGCAACTGAACGCGTGGCTGATGCACTACCGCAAGTGCATGCACTACTACGCCGGGCAGCACACCATCGGCGAGACGCTGTGCCTGGAAAACATCATCACACTGCTTGAACTTGAAATCGAACTGTTCGGAACACTCAATGGGCTACAGCAAGGAATTATTCCAGGACGAACGTACCCGTCGGCAATCAACGGAATCCGGCGGGACGGACTCGAAGACGGAACCGTTTTCGGCATCGCAAACGCGGCAAATGGTTGAAGACCGGCAATGGTGTGAATACGCGGGATTGCTGGCATGGGCCGACGACCGCGTTGCGCAGGCGGAACAATGGTTTTGGGATTTGAGGGAATAATATGAGATATGGTGGGTGTCGTCCAATGGTCAGGACGGCGGTTTGTGATGCCGCAAATGAGGGTTCGATCCCCTCCATTCACCCAAGCCCGATGAGAAAGGGTTTGCCGACAGCCGGCCGGGGTTGCCGCTCCCCGCATGACCGCTGCGGCGGCAAAAGCGGACGGATTGGATTGCCCCCGGACGCGGGGGAATTGCAGCCGTGGTTTAACGGCAGAATCCACGGACATCCGTGGGATGGCGGTTCAATTCCGTCCGGCTGCACGGAATAGTATCTTTTAAATTGACAAAACCCATGGCACTCAAATCGGAAATCAGAAAGGCAATAAACAGTGACGGCAAATACACTTGCGTGAAAGTATGGGACATTGAGCTGTCAAAAGGCTGGGATGAAGACGACAAAAGAACAATGCGCATTGAAGTGGAAGTGCGCAAAAGAAAGCGCACCCGAAAGAGCAAGTGAAAAATAGTATCTTTTAAAACAACGAAACCCGTATGCCAAACCCGAAAACACCAAGGACGATGAATCCAAAGCCCGAACGCCATGCCTGAACGCGTAACGCCCGCCCCCGACCGCATTGAATGCAACGAAGAACGCGGCTGCGTGCGATGCCACTGCGAGGGCGAAGTGTGCGACATATTTGAACGGCTCACCTGGTACATTGAAAATCCCGACGACTGGCGCGAACTGCTGCCGGTGGTTTTTGTGAACTGAAAACAACCGAAACGATGGACAACACAAATGGGTCACACCCAGGCAAGGCATACACCGTTTTCCACGCGGACGGGGTGCAGATTGTCAAGTCCGACTGCCGCAAGGCGGTGTGCGACATGGCCGTGGGGATCGCCACCCGGATGGGGGCCAAGCGGCTGGTGGCCACCACCTACCACCCCGGCGGCCGGGTGGCCAAGCACAACTACGCCAAGTGGCTGGAAAAGGCCGTGCGGGAACCGGACGCAACCGCCGGAACGCAATGAACCACGCGACCGAAAACCCGGCCGGATCAACCCAAAATAGTATCCCTTGAAAACCCGAAACCCATGGCATCCGACGCGCTTAATCAGTTCATTCAAAAGGAACTGGATAAACTTAACTGGCAGATACAGGAGGCCAACCACGAGTTGCGCACCGTTGCCAGCCTCAAATACGAAATGCAGGAACACTGGATACGTGCCAAGATGGAGATGATGTACGGATACCGGGATGTGTTGCGGGAGGCACTCAAAAAGTCGGAACAGGAAAAATAGTATCCCTTGAAAAGCCGAAACCTCAAAACCGAAACCCATGACACGCCGACAACTCAAACAGCACCTGATCCGCCTGGAGGCGGAGGTCGAACAGATCAACCGCCAGGAGGCGGACGACACGGTAAGCGCGGGACAGCTATGGCTGGCCGCCGTGATGCTGGCCGCCGCCATTGCCGCCGCCCTGGCGATTTCCTGAAAAAAATCCTGACAACCAACCCCGCAGAAAAATGAATATCCACGATCTGAAAAAATGCCCTTCCTTTCCGGGATACAGCGTAAACGAACTGGGCGAGGTTTATAGCCACAGGATAAAAGGAGCTTCAAAAGGAAACCGGTTTGGCTCTTTTGGTGGAATAGATTATTCAATTGTGAGAAAACTGAAATCTTTTAAAAACAAAAGGGGCTACTGTCGTGTCGGCTTGTGTGTTGATAAAAAATCAAAATCGTTTTTTCTGCACTGGATAGTCGCCGACGCATTCATAGGCCCGCGCCCTTTCGGTATGGTTGTCAGACACTTGGACGATAACAAAGAAAACAATCATCCTTCAAATATTGCCTATGGAACCTATAAAGATAATTCCGCTGATAAAAAACGAAACGGAAAAGATTTAATGGGCGAAAAAGGCCGTGCTGCTAAACTGACAAACCAGCAGGCTCAACAAGTAAGGCAAATGAGAAAGGAAGGCGTTCCTTTCAAGGTTATTTGCGAGAAATACAATATCGGACTGTGGGTAGTCGAAAGAGTTGTCTACAATAAATCTTACATTTTTAAATCCGTAGAAAAGTGAACGCTGTCTCTATCATCACTGGCGATTCCGGCACGGGCAAGACAACATCCTGCCGCAACTTGGGCCGCGACACGGTTCTATTGAACGTGGAACGCAAGGCCCTTCCTTTCAAGCCGAAAGGAATCATCAACCAATCTGTTGAAAACATGGAGGAACTGTACAGGAATTTGGACAGGCTGACAGTGACCGAAAAGGTGAAAACCGTCGTCATTGATTCTTTCTCCGACATTTCGGACATGGTTTATGCGGCCTGCAAGCAGCGGTACAAGGGTTTTGACATTTTCAGCAACTATAATTCCATCATCTACGACCTGTTCCAGCGCATCAAGCGGCTGAAGGTGGACTACGTGTTTGTGATTGCCCACAACGAACTGCTGATGGACAGCAACGGCAGGCCCATCCGCCGGGTCAAGGTGCGCGGGAAAGAGTTTGAAGGGTTCTTGGAACGTTATGCTACTTGTCTTTTTTGCGCCATCCCGTTCATTGACGACACATCCAAAAAAGTGCAATACAAGTTTTTGTGCCAGACCGACGGTTCGTACAGCGCGAAGACACCGATGGATATGTTTGGCACCGATTGGATTGACAACGACCTTGCCCAGATTGTTGAGGTGTACGACGATTTCTACAAGGATTCAACGATTACTTTGACCGAGGCCGCACCAACCCTGCTGCCTCAGGAATCCGGCAACTGATTCTGCATCTTCCCAATCCTTCCGGATTCACCGCTTTTAATTTTCCCGTTTTCCAACCAATCCCCAAATCCCCACTTCCATGTTAATAACAGACGCACCCGCACTGCCCGTTGAAAATGCCCGCCGCCCGCACTACATCGGCATATTGCTCGCCTACGTCGAGAGCATCAACCCGACCGATGCCGAACGCATCCAGATGGGCTTGCTGACCCCGGAAATGCTTGAATCGGGCAAGGTCAAGCCCGTCAGCTACCAAGAGGAGGATGGCCGCCACCGGATTGATTTCTGGCTCAAGGGCAAGGACGAGAACGGCAACGACGTGCGGGCAAGGCACTCGGTGTTCGTGGCCAACGAGGACGCGAGGGCTTCCGGCTCGGGCAACGTGCAGGTGATCAACACGTCGGGCAAGACCGCCTACATCCCGCAGGCCGCATTCGACCAGGGGCAGTCGCCCTACGACTGGTTTTCCGCGCCCTACCACCGCGCCAGGACGGGCGAATCGGATTTGGTGCAATTCATCAATGCGTGGACGAACAAGAAGGCCGATGCCGCTGCGGTTCCGCTGGATTTCGCCGCCACCTGCAAGGGCAACCTGAAGGGGCTGCACCAGATCCTGGCATCCGACAAGGCATCCTACGTGAAGGTGATGCTGGGCGTGCGCACCGCCGACGACGGGCGGCGTTACCAGAACGTGTTTTCGCGGGTGGTGATGCCCGCCTGGATGGGCAGCTACGAGAAGCTGCACAAGGAACTGGCCAACTACCTGCACAACGCCACCTCGCGCAACGACTACGGCATGGATTCATCCGCGCCCTACGACCGCCGCCTGTACCGGCTGCGGCTGGCCGAGACACCCGGTGAAGACCGGGACGAAGGGCAAGGCGAAACCTACGCGCCCGTTTCAACAGTGGCGCAGCCCTACCGCGCCGCATCCGCCGCCAATGCCATGCCCGATTCCGGTTCGCAAATACCCATGGGTGGTGATGATTCAGACCTCCCATTTTAGTAAATTACCAATAACAAGTATCTTATGAAGGTATGTTTCAAATGTGGTCAGGCGAAGTCGCTTGACCACTACTACGCCCATCCGCGAATGGCGGATGGGCATCTGAACAAGTGCAAGGATTGCACCAGAAAAGACACCAAGGACAGGAGCCGGGAACTGATGGACGATCCGGCATGGGTTGAGAGTGAAAAGGCGCGTGCCCGGAATAAATACCACCGGCTCGGATACGGGGATAAGCATAAGCCGTCGGCGCAAATGAAGAAATTGCAGATCATGCGCCACAAGGAAAAGTATCCTGAAAAATATGCCGCCAGAATCATTGCCCAGCGTCTGGAACGCCCCAACGGAACGCAACTGCATCACTGGTCTTACCGAATCGAAAACGCAAAGGATGTCATTTGCATTGCGCCAAGGGAACACTACACCCTGCATCGGTTTTTGACTTATGAACCGGAACAGATGTGTTACAGAACCATTGATGGAGAACTGCTGGACACTAGGGACAAGCACGTCGCTTTCTTGAAGCAGGTCATTCCCGATGCCAAAAGTCAAAATACAATGCCTTTTTGATAAATTATTGAAAAACAAATACTTATGAAAAGAGCAAATCCACAAAAAGAGAAATATCCCATTGAGGAAGGCTGGATAAAGGTCACCGCCAAATTGAAGCCTTCGGGCGGCCCCATTGACGAAACCGGAATGAAGAGGTTTTTCAGTGGGGGAAAGCCCAATGATTGCGAATGGGGCGAGTTCAGGCAACTCAAAACCAGAACAATACTTTGGTTCCGAAAGAAATAGTATCCTTTAAAGTCCCAAAACCTAACATGACACAGGAAAACGAAACACAGCAGTATTGCATTGTGGCCGAATCACGCCAGTTCAAACGCCGCGAAATCATCCGTGGCCCGGTTTCAAAGGCCGCCGCCGAAGAATGGATGCTGCATGGCCAGCGAGGTTACAGGCAGACACACACTTATTTCAGGATGTCAAAATATCCGCCCCGGAAAAACAAGCATCAGGCAGCCTGACCCACAAAATAGTACCTCTTGAAAACTCCAAAAACCTCATCAGAAACACATGGAAAATCAAAAAACAACCTTGCCTCCCGTGACAAGGCTGGCCGTAATCCAAGGCGATTGCAACGGCCCGTTCAAGATAGTCACCGACTTTGTCTCGCAAAAAGAACAGGTAGCATACGATAAGTTGTACCTCGAATGGTTTGACCATCCGGAAACCAGAATCTGGCACATTACGGATTTCATAAGGTATTTCAAATCCAAGCATCCGAAAAGAATATGCGTTTTGCACGAGGATTATCTTTCCATAACGAAAGGCAAATCGGTTCCCGCAACCAAAGAGGAATGGGATGCCGAAAACCGCCAGACGAAATAGTATCCTTTAAAAACACCAAACCCATGGACGAAGACGAAAAAAGAAGCAAGGCGGAGATGGCCGCCCACCAGCTTTCCGTAATCCACTCCGTCATGCAAGTGATGGACTGGGATTTCCTGCGCGAGGGAGTCAAGCAAACCAAGGCGTTGGCGGGCCGCTACGATACATTTGCGGTGCTGAACCGGGGCTGGAACCCGCACCACGGCAAGACACTCACCGTGAAGGCCAACGCCCTCCAAAAGCTGATTGAATACCATGAACTGCTTCTGGAGTGCGACGGAAAAAGCCGCGTTGAGCGGGATTGTGAAAGCCAGATGGACAAACTCAAAAACCTGTTCCAATGACCGACCAACCGCAAACGCCGCAACCGTTCCAGCTTATCCGGCCCGCCGCAGACGGACGCATCACCAAAAGCGACTTGAAAGCCAAGGCATCCGAAATCACCGCACCCGTACACGATGGAGAAATGTACGCGCTGGATTTAGACATACAGCTCAAGGGAATTGAGGAAGTGGTGGCGGCCGCCCGCAAAAGCATCCGGGAGGCGGTGATAAGCGAAGCCGGACGCTATGCCAGGCACGACAGCCGCAAGGCCGGGGTCAGGTTTGAGGTGCGGAACGGCGCGGTGCAATACGACTACGGGGCCGATCCGGTGTACGCATCATTGAAAGCCCAGTTGGAGGCGCGGAAGGCTCTGCTGGACGCGGCATTGGAATCGGGAACCATCGCCGACGCGGACGGGGCGGTGGTGCCGAAAGTGCCGGTCAGGAAAACGAATGATCCGTACATCCAGTACACCATACCCGAATAGCAGGGTTGCCGATCACATGAAGTCCATCAAGACACAAATAGCGGAACTGGCGCAGACATCGCTAAGGATAGCACAGGATGACTTTGTTTCGGACGAGGCGACGGAAGAGCGGTTGCTTTCCATTGAGGACATCGTGGACGCGGAGAAAGACGGGGGCGTGGGCAAAAGGGAGGCAATGAACGCATTGGTCACGCTGGCGGGATACTGCCTGTCAAAAGCCTTGTCTTACAAACAGACAATTGAAAAATAGTATCTTTTAAAAACGCGAAACCCATGCACACCTACGAATTCATCACGCCATCGGACGCAATCACATTCAAGGCCGCCAGCGACCGGACAGCTTATGCCTGCGCCTTGGTGCTGGGCAGCGGCAAGGCCGGATGCCGCAACACGGACACGGGCGCGGAAGTGCCGACGCTGCTGCTGTTTGCCCAAGACCCGGAAAAGGACATATCCGGTTACTTGGGCGCGACAATCGGCGAATACATGGAGGCCAACGGCCCGGAGATGGCCGAATGCTTCGATTCGTTCGCATACGTCTCCGCAACGGAAAGGCGCATCTACGACGATGCCCTAGATGCCATCACCGATGCGGAAAATCTACTTGCTTTCAAACAGAAACACGAGGACAGGAGCCGTTCTTCGCTCTCCGAGTGGGTGGCGGCGGCGTGGAAATATGCCGCAAAAATGAGACAGGCACAGAAAACCCAGACCGCATGATACTGACTTTTTCCAAAGACCGCTTTGTGGACGACATCAAGGCCGGCCGCAAAATCCACACCATCCGCACCGATGCGGGCAACCGCTGGAAACCCGGCATGGCAATCCATTTCTGGCGCGGCAATCCGCGCAACGTACACGCCAAGGAAAAGCCCTACTGTTTCCGGGAAGGCGAATGCACGGGTGTTGAGAAAATAACCATCTGGCGGTCGGGCACACTGCACGGATTCCGGGCGCGTGTCTGGCGCGGTGACGTTCAGGTTGATTTGGACGACGACAAAATAGAGGGGCTTTGCCAAAATGACGGGCTGACCGCAGGCCAGTTCAGGATGTGGTTCGTGCCGCCCGGCACGGATTCATTCACGGGCAGGATCATTCACTGGACTGACAAGCGGTACGCACATTGACGCTACGGAAATATATAAGTACATTATTTTGATTTTATAAGACGGGTTCGATACATTTAAACCCGCCTTTTAAATAAACTGACGCATAATATTCAAGTACGGATTTTGTATTGCATGGAAAACATGACGACATTTGCCTTATGTCCGCCTTGAGAAAGCGGAGACCCCGCACCGGCGGGAAGACATACGCGGCCACAAGACGCGAAAGAACCTAATGGAGGCAAAAACCTCTGTAAACAACCTATCCCCGTTTGTGGCGGGGATGAAAGGCTCCTCAAAGCCGGGTTTTTACAGGGGTTTTTTCTTTTTGTCCGCATGAATCATAGAGGGCTACGTACAGTGATTTCATATTATGGCGGCAAGCAAAAGATGGCGGCGACCATCCTGCCGCTATTCCCGCCGCACCGGACGTACGTGGAGCCTTTTTTCGGGGGCGGGGCGGTGTTTTTCGCCAAGCCGCCCTCCCGAATCGAGATCATCAACGACTTCAACGAATGGGTGGCCAATTTCTTCCGGGTATGCCGGGATGATTTCGACACGCTCAACCACCGCATACAGTACACCATGCACGGCGAGGCGGCGTACCGGGAGGCCAAGGCGATTCTTAAAGGGGGGGGGGGGGGGGCGGATGCCGACGGGATTGCGACCGACGGGCACGCCCCGGCGCGCAGGATTGAGACCGACCCGGTTGCGCTGGCGTGGGCGTTCTGGGTGCAGACGAACATGAGCTTTTCCAAGGGGATGTTCAAGGGCTTCGCCTTCTCAATGGAAGGCAACGAGGGCAAGGCAAAGCGGAACGCCCGCAAGAGCTTCGGCCGCCCCATCCGCGACCGTTTGGGCGGGGCGACCATTTTCAACCGGGACGCGCTGGACGTGATCGGAAGGTACGACGCGCCGGACACGTTCTTTTATTTCGACCCGCCGTATGCCGAGTCCGATTGCGGGCATTACGAGAAAGGCAAGGACGTGTACTACCGGCTGCTGGAGGTGCTGCCGGGGCTCAAAGGCAAGTGGCTCATGAGTTCCTACCCGTCCGCACAACTGCTCGGACTGCGGACCATGCACGGATGGGACTGGCTGGACACCGAAAAGGCACTGTGTGTATCGGGCAGCCACAACTCAGGGAAACGGAAGACCGAATGCCTGACTGCAAATTACACGCTTGCCAGGCAAACCAGCCTGTTCGGCTGACAACCAAACACACCGACAAGACCCGTGCATACCATCAAACCACCGCAGCCTATCATGCCGCCACACCCGAAACCGTCAGCCATTCCCCCGCGCAAGCCGCTCGTCCATGCCAGCCTTTTTTCCGGAATAGGCGGCTTCGATCTGGCGGCGCAGTGGATGGGCTGGGAAAACGCCTTCCATTGTGAAATCAACCCTTTCTGCCGGCGTGTGCTCAATCACTACTGGCCCCACGCAAAGACCTATGAAGACATCACCACAGCAGACTTCTCTGTTTGGCGCGGACGCGTCAACGTATTGTCAGGAGGATTTCCATGCCAGCCATTTTCCTTGGCAGGACAGCGAAAGGGATCGGATGACAACCGCTACCTCTGGCCTTCGATGCTCCGCGCAATCGGGCAGATCAGACCCGATTGGGTTGTTGGCGAAAATGTTGCTGGCATCCTCAGCATGGTACAACCCGCGCTGCACACTGAAATGGTCGGTGGCGAGACTGCCATCCAGACGCAGGACCATGTTCTCGACGGCATCCTCGAAGACCTTGAGCGTATCGGCTATACCGTCCAGGCGTTTGTTGTTCCGGCTGCGGCTGTCGGCGCACCCCACCGGAGGGACAGGGTATGGATTGTTGCCCACGCCGCAGGCGGTGGATGGCTGCGGGGAAGGCAGGGAACTGCGGATCAAGAGGGACGGCAACCGGAACCCGAAACAGCCGGGAAGCTGGCGGGGGGACTTGAAGGATTTCGCGGTGAAGAACCTGCTGCCCACGCCCGTGGCGCACGATGCCGCACCGAGAACGGGAAATGATGCTGACCAAGACGGGAACCGTCAGGAAGCGCAACGCGAACGGATCGACGAGCAGCATGGGGCTGGCCTACATCGGGTTCTACCCGACACCGAGGAAACAGAGTGCCAACGGGACGGGTGTCCACGGGGAGGGCGGGATGGACTTGCAGACGTTTGTGACGGGATTGCTGCCCAAACCGACGGCATCGGATTCGACGGAGAAAAACACGGGCAAGCGCAACCAGGCCGGCTTGCAGAAAATGGCATTCGACCAGACTGGTCAGACTTCCCAACTTTCTCCCCTCTTTGTTCAGGAAATGATGGGTTTTCCAGAAAATTGGCTGGTTTATCCTTTTCAAAATGGAGAAATGAGTCAATAAAGGCACTGGGTAACGCTATCGTCCCACAGGTTGTATTTCAAATTTTCAAAGCAATAATGGAATATGAAAAATTATCAAGAATTAACAACGAGTAACGGATTACAGGTAATAGTTTCTGACTTTGATTTTACTGCCGTAAGTAAATGGAAGTGGAGGGTTAACAAGCAGGGGTATGCAGTAAGAAACTCGACAAAAAAACAGATTTCAATACACCAGCAAGTATTAGGGACAAAGCAAGGCTTTGAAATCGACCACATCAACAGGAATAAATTAGATAACCGTAGGGAGAATTTGCGGTACGTAACAAGGAGTCAAAATAATTTCAATCGGCCTGTTGACCCAAGGAATACAACCGGACACAATGGAATAAATAAACTAAAAACCGGCTCATACAGGGTTCGATTATCAGGCAAAGACTTGGGTAGGTATAAAACGCTTGAAGAAGCCATTGCCGTCAGGGAAAGGTATGTGAAAAACGCGTTCCTAAGCACCGAAACGAATCCATAAGGGCGTACGGCAACGCAATATGCCCGCCAGTGGCTTATGAGATATTCAGGGCAATTGAATCGTGCGCCGGCTGGTCGGGATCGGATGAAACAAAGACCGGACAGCGATGAGGAATCCGCCCGTGAAAAGACAGGCCGCCCGGAAACAGCCCGGCCGGCCGGACGGCCCGGAAAGCAGGTTGCGGCTTGCAGTGGCGACGGGGCTGTATGCCACGCCCGAAGCCCTGCGGACGGCCATTGCCGCCTGCCTGCGGGTGAACACGGTCAGCTACGGCGAAAAGGATGCAGGGCGGTGGCTGCGTGCCTCGGAGGGCATGGATGCGGCGGCACTCAGGGAACTGGCCGGACGGCACTGCCACATCATCTTCTACTGATTTCCATTCCATTGATTCCCATTGATTTCCATGTACAGGTTCCAATCAGTTACAGTTACCAAAAACACAAATGGCCAATGAATGCCTATCAACTCTCAAGACAGTGGTTCGACTTCGCCTACGAGAACCCCGACCGGGCGACCACCGCGCAGGGCGTACTCTACCTTTGGCTCATCGAGGCCAACAACCGGCGGGGATTCGCCGAAAAGTTCATCTTCAACACGCAGGACGCGGGGGCCTACACGGGCATCCGCAACCGGAAGACGGTGTGGAACGCGCTGCACGCGCTGGTGGAGAACGGTTTCGTGACGATGGTCAGGAAGGCCAAGAACCAGTCCGAGTTCACCGTCATATCCATCCTCCACAACCGGGTCGCGTCGGGCGGTGCGCTGGACAAGTCCATGCTCAACGAGCAGTATGCGAATGAGCAGTACGCAAGCGAAAACCGCCTGTCCGAAAATGGGACAGGCGACCACCCTTGCGAAGAAACGGCGGACGGACAAGCGGACGGTTGCCTGTCCGAAAATAGGACTTGCAAGGAAACAGCGACTACCCTTGCGACTACCCTTGCAACCGGACACTCTAATAAACATCAAACATCAAACATCAAACATCAGACTTTTCTCTCTGCGCCCCTTGCGGGGCAGACAGACACGGAGTTTGAAAAAGCCGGGGTTTCCGGAGTTGGAACAGGTCTTGGTTCCAGACCGCCGAACCAAGAACCTGATACGGAAACCGTTCTTGGCTTGGCGGAAAAAGAAGAAAAAAAGAAATCCCCCCCGGCCCGGCCCGCCCCCCCCTTTGTGCCGCCCACCGCCGATGATGTCAAGCAGGCGTTCATCGGCAAGACTGGGGTGAACGGGAAAATATCCGAGGCATTCGCCGAAAAATTCATCGCCCACTACACGCTCAAGGGCTGGCGTTACGGCAAGGCCCGCACACCGCTCAGGGACTGGCGGCTGGCCATGTCCTCGTCCTGGGACTTGGAAGAATTCGTTTTGAAACACCGACACCTTGAAACCGGAACCCTCAACCCACAAAGCCATGCAAAAAATAGCGGAAGTGATAAGAATGTCTATGGGTACCAATTCGACCCAAACCCCGCAAAAGACTGGGGAACCCTCGGAAAAGCCCGCCATACCGCTGCCGGCAACGCACCTGCTGCGGGCGGGCCAAACGGACGCAACGGCGGCGCAATTGGTGGCGCAAACGGCGGCGGAAACCCGTGAGGCCCGCGACTGGGACGACGAGGCCTACGGCCCGCTGACCGACCGCGAAAAGCACGACGCGCTGGTGGAGGCCGCGCGGCAGAAGCGTTTCGCATTGGCACGCCGCGCCTACCGCGAGCAGATCAGCAAGCCGATGACTTTTCCGGCTTACACGGCCGAGGAGTACGGGCAAAACCGGCTCGCCTACGCCGCCGAACTCACCCGCCGGGGGCTGATCGGCGGATTCGCGCTGGACGACGACAACCGGGACGTGTTCAACGCCCTGTGCCTGTATTTCACGGCGGACGCGCGGTTTGAGGATGAGTTGGGCTACAGCCTTTCCAAAGGCATCCTGCTGGCGGGCGGCATCGGGTGCGGCAAGACGACGATGATGAGGCTCTTCACGCTCAACCAGGTGCAGAGCTACTACCTGGATTCGTGCGTGCAGATGGCCATGGAGTTCGCCTCGGACGGCTATGAAGACCTGATGCGCTACTACACGTCCATGGCGACCGCCCCGGCCCTGCCCGAATCCAACCCGTTCGGCCACCGGCAGTTCGCCTTCTGCCTCGATGATTTCGGGGCCGAAGCCCAGACCATGCACTACGGCAACAAGACGTGGGTGGCCGAGAACATCCTGTTCATGCGCCACCACCACCGGTTGCCGACGCACGGGACGATGAACCTGTCGCTGGCCGAGATTGCCGACAAGTACAAGTCCAGGCGGCTTGATTCGCGCCTGAACGAGATGTTCAACCTGATGGTGCTGCCGGGCGGCGACCGGCGGTAGCCCAGGCAAGGCCAATGTTGCAACCGCCAGAAATAGTATCCTTTAAAAACCTCCGACCCTGCCAATGAAACTGTTCATCACCGGCTTTGTGCAGGTTTTCTTTGTCGCCGTGAACACGTTCCTGATCTCGCGGATGCTGTATGCCGGTGTGTTCGTATTCGGCTTCCTGATTTCGTTCGTGTGGTCTTGGAACGTGAAACGCGTGGCTTTCGGCACAATCAAAGACCGGCTGTGGTATTCGCTCGGTGCCGGAACCGGATCACTGGCCGGACTTGCCGCCTGCGCATGGGCATTCGCCCGATTTGCGAAATAGTATGTTTTAAAAACCCGAAACCCCAATGCCCACCCAAAGCGACAGTGCCAGTTCCATGAACGCCCAAGACGGCGAAAACGAACCGCTTTTTATTTTGCGTGGCACTGACCCGTCCGCGCCGATGGCGGTCATGGAATGGATCAGGCTCAATTTCAACACCGCACCCGAACACAAGCTGCGTAGTGCGTTCACGCAAGCCCTGCTGATGCGCGACTTTCCAAGCAAGAAACTACCCGACTGACATGGAACCCGAAACCGTTTTTACTCATGCCAGCCTTTTTTCCGGCATTGGAGGCTTTGACCTTGCCGCCCGCTGGATGGGCTGGCAAAACGTTTTCCACTGCGAGATTGACCCGTTCTGCCAACAGGGTCTCAAACACCACTTTCCCGAATCAACGCCCCACAACGACATCAACCTGACCGATTTCACGCCCTATGCAAACCGAATTGACATTCTCACCGCCGGTCTTCCATGCCAGCCATTCAGCATGGCAGGAAACAGAAAAGGGGAGGCGGACGACCGCTACCTCTGGCCGGAAACTCTTCGCGCAATACGGGAGATACAGCCAACTTGGATTATTGGCGAAAATGTTGCTGGAATCATCTCAATGGCATTCCCCGCACGGGACATTGGCGTGGGTGGCACAGACCATACCGTATGGGAACAGGAAATGGTGCTGTCGCGAATCTGGAAAGACCTTGAAGGAGAAGGCTATCAAGTCCAACCGTTTGTTATTCCGGCTGCGGCTGTCGGCGCACCCCACCGGAGGGACAGGGTATGGATTGTCGCCCGCCGCGATACTGCTGCCCACGCCGACGGCGGACTGTGCCAGCGACCGGAACAGCCTGTATGCACAAGGCGGGATGCCGCTTTCGTATGCGGCGAAACCACTGCCCACCCCGACGGCCAGCATTGGCGGGCGGGAGTCTGCGGGCAAGACGGGCCGGAAACTGGTGACGGCGGTTCTGGGCTTGCTGCCAACGCCCAATGCGTCGGACAACCGGGACAGGGGAGGCCCAAGCAATCCCGCAATCCAGAGGAGATTGCAACGTGGGAAACAGATAGGGCTGACGATGCGCGTGGATGGCTGTCTGAACCCGCAATTTGTCAGGGAGATGATGGGCTTTCCGGTAGGCTGGCTGGAATCACCTTTTCTCGCTGGCGCAACGAATCCCTGAAAGCACTCGGCAATGCGGTATGCCCGCAAGTAGTGCTGCGAATATTCAAGGCAATCCAACAGACAGAGCGACAATGGCAATCCTGACCGAAACCCACACCAACACCGCCGTTTTCGGTGATTGCATCCCGGAAATGAGAGGCTTCGGCAACGGGTTTTTCCACTTGGCCAACGTTGATCCGCCCTACTTTTCAGGGCCGGAAAAACGCGGGTTCTACGGCAACAGGCATAGCGCGATACAGGTAAAACGGCGGGATTATGACAAGACCGACACGTGGCAACTTCCCGGAAAGGAGTATTTCGACGGACTGTTCCGGGTTTCCGAAAACCAGATCATCTGGGGCGCGAATTACTTTTCCTTCCGGGACGTGTCGCCATTCAAAACGCCGCGCCGCGCCGCGCTGCCTGATTTTATGGCCAGTAACCCGCGCGGCTGGATTATCTGGGACAAATGCAACGGCAATACTGATTTCAATGATGTTGAACTGGCTTGGTCTTCATTCAACGAACCCACCTACGTGTACCGGTTCCTTTGGAACGGCATGATGCAGGGTGCTTCAGAAAACACGGGTTGGATTCAGCAAGGCAACAAGCAACTGAACCAGAAACGGATACACCCGACGGAAAAGCCCGTGAAGTTGTACCGGTATTTGCTCAACAGGTACACAAGGCCGGGAATGCGGGTGCTGGACACCCATCTGGGTTCCGGGTCGCACCGGCTGGCCGCACTTGACTTTCCGGTGGCATTCCACGGGATTGAGAAAAACAGGATTCACTTTGATAACCAGGAAAAACGGTTCCTGCAACACTCCGGCGCGTTGCGTCTGGACTTCGGGCATTGCCGCCACCAAGCGGAGCAACATTAGGCAAACCACCAAAATAGTATCTTTTAAAAACCTAAAACCCGATATGATGCAGGAAAACGAAACACAGCAATATTGCATTGTTGCCGAATCACGCCTCACTAAACGCCGAGAAATCATCCGTGGCCCGCGTTCAAAGTCCGAAGCGGAAGGCTGGATGCTGCATAGCCAAGCGACATACAAACTCACCCACCGTTATTTCAGGATGTCAAAATATCCGCTCCGTAAAAAACTTTAGTGCGGAACAGTATTTTTCAAAAACCCCAAACCCATGCCAATACTGTACTACACGACCACCATCAGCCCGCACAAGACGATTGCCGAAGTGCAACAGCATCTTGCCAGCGTGGGCGGCGCAGATGTCCATGAACGACGCGCTGGTGCTGCAAGGGGTAAGGCTCGGCGAGGCAAACCGGCTGACCGCCCCGTGCCTTCCCATGCTTGAAAAAATGATCGAACTGAAAATGATCGCCTGATGGCAAAATAGTATCCTTTGAAAAGCCAAAACCTGAAACCATGAGAAACCTCAAAACACTACTGCTCGGACTTGCCGTTGCCGCCGCCGCCATGCAAGACACATCTTACAATCCTAAAAAATACAGGGGATTCAAAACCGGCACCAAGCCGCCCTTTGACAACGCGGCATTGAAAAGGAGGGGAAAAAGGAAAGCGCAAAAACAGGCACGCAGACTTAACCGACGATAAACCCATGAAACTACTCGAAAACGTTGTGTACAGCCTCAAAACGCAGACCATATTCAGAAACCAGCTTTTCGGCGAACCGATTGTCACCAAAAAGGAAGCCATTCGCGCGCTTACCATCGAGGAAAAGGCGGCATACCAGTATGCGGTGTGTTGCCAGCCGGATTCAAAGGCAAGGGCCGTTGCGGAACTGAACGGGTTTATGGGGGGATCATTCGCAAACACCCTTTTACAGAACGCCTTGGTTCCCGATGATCATATTGCCGGGCTGATCCGGAAAAACATCGCGGCCGCACTGTCAAATCCCGATACGCCGTGACCGCCGCCGGACAGCAGCCAAACACGATCCGCAAGGCGGGCGCAGCCAAGCCCCGCTACTGCATCGGGATTGATCCGGGCCACCAAACGGGCCTTGCCATCTGGGACAGGGCGGAGCGGCAGTTCCTTATGATTGAGACGACCACGATTCTGCGAGCACAGACCCGGATACTGCAATTTGTGGCGGAAAACACGCTAAGAGAAAGCCCGCAATCCGGCAAGGTTCGCGACCAGCCAGGTGATTGCACCCTGTACGTGGAGAATCCTAACTTGCGCACGTGGTTTGGCAAGAAAGGCAGCGAAGCGTTGCAGGGGGCGGGTTCGGTCAAGCGGGACTATTCGGTGTGGGAGGAGTTTTCGGAACTGACGGGGCTGCCCATCGTTGCCGTCCACCCCAAGAACGTAATGAGTTTGCCCGGCGAAAAAGGGGCGGGGCACTTTGCCGCCCTGACCAGGCACGGGCAGCGAACGTCGGTTCACGCAAGGGAGGCGGCCATCATGGTATTCGGACTTTGACGCGGATACCGTTTTTCCCATCTTCAAAACAGTATCTTTTAAAAAGCCCGAACCATGACCGCCATCAAGAACTACACCACCACCATTGCCGCCGAACTGAAAAGGGAAACCGAAACCATCTACGGCAAGCTTTCGGACGGGAGCGAACAGGGGCTGAACGCGGTATGGGAACTGTGCCACCAAATGGCGGGCATGATCGGGCGTTTCAGGATCGGGGACTTGCAAAAAATGCTGGTGCTGATGGACCAATTGCGGGAAATGCCCGAAGACGGGGCAGGGGAATTGCTGGCGGTGGTGGCCGCTTTCCGGTCGGGGGAGGGAAGCGGGGCCGGAAAACAGGAAAGCCCGCCTCCAGAAGGGGCGGGCTTTCGCCTTATGTGCAAGGGAAAGCGCATTGGGCTTCCACCTGACAGTTACAATGGCAAAGGTAAGCGTTGAACTCACGCCGCGCAACAAAAACGGCGATTGTTTTTGCACATATAAGTTGAAAACTTACCCCTCACCTACAAGGTGGAAATCTCCTTGATCGCATCGGTCAGGTACTCGACGATGGCGGCCTCGACCGCCCTTTCAAAATCCATGTCCGGGTAGTCGGTCGAATGGCGCGGGTTGAGGTAGCTGGTGACCGTGTTGGCATTGACCGGTGTGCCGTCCGGTTTGCGGACAAGGGCGGCGATTCGGACCTTGGAGAGCTTGTATTTTTTGATGAACTCGTAGTGTTTGCGCGACCGCTTGGCGGTCTCGCGCGGAATGACCTTTGCCATTGGATGGTTGTTGAAGTCAGTAACCCCTGCCTAAAGGCGAGGGGCTTGTTTCTCAATCCGCAAGATGTTTGCGGGTATGGAAACCATAGGGCTAACTGATAAAGCCCCCAAGTTCCTGA
This sequence comes from Sphingobacteriales bacterium, assembly GCA_043789005.1. Classification (GTDB taxonomy): domain Bacteria; phylum Bacteroidota; class Bacteroidia; order Cytophagales; family 172606-1; genus Xanthocytophaga. The sequence continues at coordinate 69,322 of JAYWIH010000171.1, read as the reverse complement.
TGTTTTTTGATGCGTTGTAATCCGCATTTTCACTATGGAAACATTTTTTGCATACAAAATCAGACTGGCTTTTCCGGTTGGCTTTCTCGCAATGCCCGCACTTGCAACAAGTCCGGGAAGTGTTGCGGGGGTCAACCGTAATCACAACCACGCCTTTTTGTCTTGCCTTGTATTCGATAAACATTCTCAATTCCCTGAAAGCCCAAGAACCGTGTTTAGAACGCTGTTCTTTCCTGACCGTAGTCCGCTTGCGTATATTGGTAAGGTCTTCCAATACGATTGCCCGCTTCGTGTCTTTGGCTTTTTGTACTATTTGCTTGCTGATTTTATGGTTGGTGTCCTTTTTGAATTTGGCTTCGCGTCCCGACAATTGTTTGAGCCTGCGCTTGGCCGACTTTGTGCCGACCGACTGCAATACCCGTCTTCTGCCAGAATACCACTGGCGGACTTGCTCAACGGATGCGCCCGAAAACGTGTCGCCGTCCGAATCGGTCAGGATATTGACAATACCCAAATCCACGCCGATAACGTCCACAAACGGCTCACTTTCATCTTCGGGTACTTCGCACGTGGCAAGCAGGTAGAACCTGCCTTTCTTAAAGACCAAATCCGATTCGCCCTGCTGGTATGCGAGAAGGGCGGCATGGTGGCCGCCCACAAGGTAGGGGATTGTCTGCCTGCCTTGCAAAGTCCAGATGGAAACCGTTTGGCTTTTGGTCTTGTAACTCAAAATACGGGTGTCATACGCAATGGAACCGTATTTCCGGAAAGTCCTTTGCTTGTCCCGGTCAAGTTTGTAACTGTCGGCCACCTTGGACAAACACCTGACCACCATCTGCGCAGACAGTTTGTGAGTATCCTTGATGCGGTAGTACAGTTCCTTTTGCAGGTCGAACTTCCTGAAAACCTTTTTCCCAAAGGCAAAAGCCGATATTTCATCACAGGCGGCATTGGCAACGGAAAGCGTTTCCGAAAGCATCCGGGCCTGTTCTTTGGTCGGGTTAAGCAGTATCTGGGCTGTCAGTTTCATAAACCAAAGATACAAAACTTCAACCGGATGAACAAATATTTCTCATTGCAAAACGCCATTCGCCTATCGGCGGCGGTTTTTCCTCCCCGCCCTAAATGGACAGGGCTTCCAAATCGCTATTTCGTGAAACGGGTTGCACCGGGTCTGCCGTCCATGCCTTGACACTCCCCGCCCTGAAGGGACGGGGCTTGCTGCTCCTTATGCCGTCACGCGGGCGACATTTGGGGGGCCAGACAGTCGAGCGGCACATAGCACTCCCCCAGCCAGTCATGGATGTGGGCGGCCACAAACAGGTGTCCGCCCCGGCTGTCGGTCTCCCCGATGTCGGCGCGGGCGATGTCGTATGCCTGCTCGCAGGTGTCGGCGTACCGCTCGCTGATGGCAAAGGTAAGGCTTGTGACCGATATGATCCGGTATTGTTTCATGGCTGCCGATGTTTTGGTGTTCATTGTCGTGTTTCATCCCGGTGCGGCTCATTCGCTGCGGTGCGGTTCCTTGTCACGCGCATTGGTACCTACACGTTGAGTATCTTCAGTTTGCCGGATGCCGTCGTTGATTGATTCGTGTTTGCGTTGGGTATGGCGGATGCCTTCGGCCTGCATGGCCCGCAGCGTGCCGACAATGTACACGCCCCACTCATTGAACGGGAGCGTGCTGTCGGGCTGCACGGTGCGGAAATAGCGGCGTTTGTTCGTTGTGTGCCGCATTGTCTTGGTATGTTGATGGATGTGTGTTTGGGATTGGGGATCAGTTTGCCGGCAGCGCGTCACGCAGCGCGTTCATCGTGTAGATATGGGCAAGGGCCATGTCCATGGCAAACACGCGCCTGATGTGCGGATTTCCTGTTTTGAGGTTCAGCATTTCGGCCATTGCCTCGCCTTGGCAGATTAGCTGTTCGGTCAGGCTTGCGGTGGGCGCGTTTTTCTCGTCGAATCCGGGCGGGATGAATGTCTGTTCCATGTTCAGGGTTGGAAAATTCGTTCTTGGATGTATGTTGGATGGATGTATGTTGGATGGATGTTTTTTTCAGATGCGTTTTTGGATGAACAAATCCGCCTTTCTCAGCAGGGCGTGTATTTCCCTGGCATCGGCCAAATCATACCATACGGCCATCAGTTCAACAAAGTCCGGTTTGGCCTCGCGCTTGAGGTCTTGGGCACGGTTCATCGCCTTTGCCATATCCGTTTGCGGCGCATTGAAAACCAGGGGCATTTGCTTTTGCAGGGTATCGTTCATGTTAGTTTGCGCTTGTGTTTTGGAATAAATGGGAAAGCAAAAACCCCGTTTGCGGCGGGGTTTTGTGCTTTTTGAGGATACTGTTTTGTGACGTGTTATTTTTGGTGTCTTGCCAGCAGTGTGGAAAGGAACGCGTACATGGCTTGGGCATCGTCCTTATCGTCCACATCCATGAGCCACTGATCCTCGCCGTTGCCTTGGTTGGCATAGACGCTATAAAACCCCGGTGCGTGTTCGTCCAAGCCGACAATCCGCTCCACGTCCGTTCCGTTCACATATACGCAAGGCCAGATGCTGATGCTTGTGAACGGCAACAAATCCGTTGTGTTGATTTCCTGTATGCTCATGGTTTCGGTGTTTGAAAGGATACTATTTTTCAGTTGATGGTGAGTTAGGTAAATGCGTAGTATGCTTTAATGTTGCCAAAAATTAGTTTTTGGTATATTCCTACCGTCATTGTTTCAAATTCTTGCATTCCCTCACATTCAAAGTCCGTAAATGGCGTATCCAAATACAAAACTCTTTTAGGTATTCCCATTACGCCGTACTCGGTGACGTGAATGCACAATCTTAAATAAGGCATAATTACTTTGGTGCGCTTTGCGCGTTGTGGGTGGGTGGTTGGTTATAGGCCGGTTGCCTTGGCAATGGCCAGCCGGATGTATTCGGCCAAGTCCGCCTTTGGCACGATATTCCCGCCATAGGTATAATCCCGGTCGGTCTGCATGATGTGTTCAAGCACAACTTGGCACGTTTTAAGCAATTCCGGTGCTGCGGCCATCAGTGTCAGGTTGAACACCTGCGCGTCACCGTCCGCGCATTTGCCCTCCTCGTCGCCCGTGACAAGTTCGGTCAGGTAGTTGCCTTTCGCATCCATAACCCAGGCGTTGTTCTCGTCAAACCATTCGGCCCGCCATGGGCCGGGTGTGTGTTTGTCTTGCATTGTTGTATGTTGTTAAAGGATGTGAATAATCAGTTTGCGTTGTGCGATATGTATTTGTGGGCGCGGCTGGTTGCCGAATCCCGGCACTTTGAGCGAAAACATTTCAGAATGCAAGACCCGGAAATGACCTTTGCGACAAAAACATTGTTTGTCCCGCCATTGGCGGAATGGAAATCCAATATTGAGTACATGATTCGGGTCGTTTAAACCGTGTTGGATGAAAGACGTGGCGAATAATCAGTTTGCAAGCCGGAAAGGTAAAAGCCTTTCAGGGTATCTGCTCAAGCATGGCGTAATACTGCTCGAAGTTCTCGTATATCTCAACGGCGTGCATGGTCTGGTATATGGGCAATCCCGAATCGTCGGATATGATCAGTTTATGCTCGTTATGCCTGCCGCCCTTGAGTACCGAATACACCAGCAAGCCATCTTCATAAACGGCAATGTACCGGCCTTCCGGCTGCTGTGACTGTCTGGCATCGAATGCCATGCCGTCTTTCAGATACAGTTTTTTTGTGCTTCTCATGATTGGGGTACGGTGAGAATGGTGGTGAAAAAACCAAAAAATTCCGGCTATTGCTTGACGTGCCGAACACCGTCAACCGTGTAGGCGTTTCCGTGCAACACGACACGGTTTAGTGTGGCGAAGAACATTTCCATTTCCATTGTGACCGAAAACTTCTTGAAACGAAGCGGTTCCATGTTCCCATCCGCTTCGTAACCCGTAACCGAGTATGTCCCGCCGGGATTCGTTTTCAATGAAAGTGCTTTTATGTGTTGCGCTGCCATGATTGGTTTGCGGTGATGATGTGAGGTGATGATGTGAAAAGATGTGACGGCCTACATTTTGTCTGCCAGTTCCAGAAATTCAGGTAACCGAATGGCTTCAATATACCTCAGCTTCGTTTTCGCTTCTATGGAAAGATAACCGCAAAGGGTCAGGTTGGCATCAAACGTCCTTACAGCGTCCTCCACCCTTTCCCACGCACCGAGCGTTACATGGTTTTTGAATTGGGCGACATTTGAATAGGCGGACAAACCCAATTGGGTGTGCATGGAGGCGGTTTGTGTTTTCATGGTTGTTTTTATGAGCGTGAAAATATGTGACAAAAACCAAGGCTATTTCAGTATTTCAACGGCGTGTACCCTGTTTGTGTGTGTTCCATTTCCATTGTCGTTTACCTTAGCCTAATGAAATGCGCTTTCCATTTTACCGCTTTTGGCGGCGTGATACCCGAACATATACGCGTTGAACTCATCATAGCCCATGAAGTTCGTATGAATGTCCAAGCCTCCGTATTTCGATTCGCTTGCGATCGCAAACCGCTCCCCTTTGATTTGGTCGGCCTTTATGAAATACTTGGGATCAAACTTGTAATTCTTCAAAGCGTTTCCCAGGGATTCGATTTTCTCTGATTTCGTCAGTCTGTTTTTCATTGTCGTATTTCTATTCAAAAGGTTTTGTTTTTGCAATCGCCTCAAACGGCGGTGAGCTTATCCAAAGCCACCAGAAAACGCGCATCTTTCATTTTGGCGTTGATCCGTACCTCCGTCCCCCTCCGTTCAGGTAAAACCGAACGGAAAACTATATAGGCGTGCGTATCGGTGGTATGTATTAATACACCCGCGTACAATCCCTTCGGATAGTCCGGCTTGGTCTCACCGTTGCGCCATGCCACCATGTCGCCGTGTTTGAAATTTTCCGACGGCTGCGCCGCCGATACACATTCGTTTGATTGCGTCTGTTGCATGGTCTCGGTTAGTTTGTGTTTGAACCCGTCTTAGTGCGCGGCTTATGCCTGCGGTATGTTTCCCGGCTGGTTGTCTCCACTCTTTGCAACCCCTCAAAGTCAACCTTAAACGTACCCCCGTTGCGTTCGTCGGCAAAACGCATATAGCCGGTGCCGCGTCCAACAAAATCCCTCTCCGAAACATATTCAATCCGTTCGGCTTTCCCGCCGTTCTCCGATGGTTCGCACCAGAATTTGACAGATGCGCACCCACCCGATGACAGGATTTGTTTTAGCTTTTCCAAAAGTACAATGCCTTCTACTTGTTGCCTTGATAACGCCATTACGGTAGGTGTTTGATTGGTGAGTGATTTAAACATCCGGGTTACTTCGCACTCGGTGACCAGTAAGCCACATTGAACTCCCCGCCATCCCATTTTTGGCCGCAGTGAATAGAATAGAAAGCACCCGCACCCCCGCCAATCCGGTAAATGCGCCGCTCAAAACCCATTCCCGAAAGAAAACGGTTGATGCGATTGGCCGTCATGGGCAAAATTCCTTCATCATAACCCCCGCCCAATATTTGAATGTTTCAAAAACCACAACCCCCAAAACCCCGCCATTTTACCGAAACCATACATACATTAATGCAACGTGTGTGCATGGACAGGAGGAATAACCCATTCTTGCACTATTCCAATACAAACATTCCACGTGAAACCTTGTAAGTAACTTACAGTCAATGTTATGAGAATTTGCACCAGCCTATGATGTTTGCACTTTTACAAGACTTCCAACCCTCGAAAACCTCATAGAATTTAAGGTTGTTTTCTTGGATAAGTACAAAATCCGTGATTTCCGAAACCGTGCGGCCGGTAATGGTGCTTTGGTATTCGGCGGGTACGAGCGAATGGCACAGGGTGGCGCGTCGGTCGGTAATCGTTCCGTCAATCTTGCGGAAAGTAAGCCATACTACGCCATCCTTTAATGCCGTTACCAGGCTTTCCATTTCGGAAACGGTGGGCTTTCCGGCGGTCTTGATCTCATGCCATGCCAGTTTGAACGCCTCGGAGAGTGAGTATCCCAACTGTTTTACAAGTGACCAGGCGCGTTTGGCAATGCTTCTAAGGTTTTCGATGTGCTTTTTCATGGTGTGAATTATTCAGGGTGACTGTCAGATGAATGCGTTTGTATGAATGCGCGTAAGTGTGCGGGTTCTATTGCTCTTCCGTAAGGCTCTTGATTTGCCTCACCAGGTCGGATGTGTTGTATGATTGGAACACAATGCCACCGCCGTAGGCTTTCGTGTGGTATTTCCTGCCGCCTATTTGTTTGGCGCGTTTGAGGGCGGTTGCATAATTTTCACCTGCCGTTCCCGCATTCGTTTCCGAATCCGTCAGCAGGTTTGTGAAATGCACCACGTAGCGGGGATTGCCGTTTGCGTCCCTTGTTATTTTTGTGAGTTCCATTGTTTCGCTCTGGTTTATGTGTGGATCAATGATTGGTAGCGTTTCGGCTTGTGTGATTGTTAGCCTCGTCAGTTGCGGAACCTACCGCAATACGCTTTTCCCTGTAGCTGCCTTTTGCCTTGTCAGACGCAGACCCAAGCATGGGAGTAAAATATGTCGTTTGCCTTGTGCAAGTGTCCGGCTTTCAATGTGTCTGTTTCCGAACCGCTTACATATATTAATACGCTTTAACCCTTAAAAGTAACCGGAAAATATAGTTTTATTTCAAATTAATGGCATCTTTTTTCATCGTTCCGCTACCTGGATTAACGCCCGAAACCGCGCTTTCCATTTCCGAAATCCTCACGTATGCCCGTGCGAACAAGTCGCACACCATGACAAACACGGTAACACCCAACACGAAAAGCAACGCATCAACAAACAAAAGCAACGCGATACTAACGCCCATCAACACAACCGAACCCGATACCGCCAACCTTGACAATCTCAAAACCGTTTCCTTTTTCATGTGCCTAAAATCAGCGGTTTACATTTCCTTAACTGTTATAAAGGTAATCAAAATATATGTAATATGCAAGTGCCCGACAAGTAATATCCTTGTTTTTTTTCATGTATCCATCCTCAACCTTCAAAACATTCATCATCATCCGCCCATGCACAAACCCGCACGCCCTAACCCATGCCGGTTTGAACCGGTTGCCCGCCAATCCATACCCCTACTTTCCCCCCGCCAGAAAAAAACATTTCCGGCCAGGCATCACAAAACTAGGCATCCGCAACAACAGGCCGGGGGTAGCCGACACGGTTCCCGCACGGGGGGAGTGCGATGAGGGTACCCCTCACGTGGGCGGCCTGTCAATGGGTTTTGGGCTGTATTTTTTTTTGCGGGTGTTGTGGGAACCGGGAATTGTTTACCGAAAAAAGATGATCCGGCAGATGTTGAAATGTACATAATAGATAAGGGGGTGGCTTATCAAAAGATTAATAATCAAATAGTTAGACTTTTTATAATGCGGTTTTTTTGTTAAATTCGTTCGCTAATGGCGGCGCATTGGTTCGTTTGTTACGAACAGTTCGTTCGCTATTGCCCATAATGATTATTATCTGATTTTACAAGTTTTCCGCTGTTTGTTTCAAGTTTACAGGGCTTTTTATTCGTGTTTTCATGGCCAGACATTATTACGAGGACAGTGAGATTGTTTTCCGCCGCCGCAAGGGATGGGTGGAACTTGATGACGAGTTCATCCAGTTTTACCGCAACGCCCGCCGCGCCCTGCTGCACCTGAAATACCACGGGTCACGCAACCTTCTGGATTTTGTTTTCTTCAAGGTCGGCGAAAACGGGATTTTCTATTCGGGCAGGCTTCTCTTGGACGAGTTCAATTCCATGCTGAAAGAGGAGGGTGTGCCTGCGGTTGTCCAGCGGACAATGGAAAAGTATTTGCAGGACTTGTGCCGCTGCAAGTGCATCATCAAAATGCACAAGGGGGCGTACCATCTCAATCCGCACTTTTTCTGGATGGACAACAAAAAGCATCGCAAAGACCTGTTGATTGAGATTGACAAGACTGACCGCCGATCCGACTATATGCTCCCGGTTTCCAAAATCCCGGTTGTTGAAGAACCCGCCATGGTTGTCCGGCTGGCGAACCGTTTGCGGGAAGATGTGCAGGGGATGACATTGTGACGAGCCGGATGCGGGATTTGGCATAACCAAGTTTCGTGCTTACCTTTGCGTCCGCACCCCGAAAATCCCGTACATGGACACCGCAACGATCCCGACACCGCCCGTTCCCAATCCTGCCATTCCCAAGATCAGCTTCGCCGCCGCCCTGCCCGACCGGTTCACGCTCACCCACACCTGCTACAAGATACTCATGCTGGCCCTGCAACTGCCGGTCACCGACGGCGAACTGTCATGCCTGACCCACATCGCCATCAACGGCGGCATGGACGGCACGTTCCGCAAACGCATCGCCGGGCTGATGGACACCACCGACGAGCAAATCAACAACTACATCGTATCGCTCAAGAAACGCGAACTGATCCAGTTCACCGCCTACGGGAAAGGCGAGAACCGCCGCCAAAAACACTACCGCATCGCGCCGATCCTGGCCCTGCCGCCCTCGCTTGACTTTCATCTGAACCTGCATATCTTTGCCAGGCAACCGTCCGAAACGGCGTAAGGACAGTACTGTTACGCGCCCCCTTTTTTTTGCCTTGAAACAAGTACGAAACATTGATTGTATGCCCGGTACCCACCATTCAGCCCCCCAAGCACCCAGACATCAGCCAGCCACGGGCAGGCCCGCGCCAACGGCGGACAAGCCAGCAACGGCGGGGCCGACAAGCACGCCTGGACGAACTGGCGGGGCCGCACCCGCCCTTGCCGTTGGCGAGGGCTTCGCGCAGGATCAACTCATCGAGTGGACGTGGCAGCAGCTCAGGGAACGCAAGCTGCTGTGCACCTTCGGCAAGGTGCGCCGCCAGAAAGTGGAGACCGCCATCCGCTGGCAACTGGCCTACCTCAAGCAGATGCTCGCCAACCCGCTCACCGACGCGGTTTTCATTCCCGGACTGGGCACATTCCACGTCTATGCCGCCATGATGGCCCGCCATGCCGTGCGCACGTTCCCGCGCCATGAAGACCCGGAACGCTCGCCCCACGCGGCGCACCTTTCAGCTTACCTCAACCGCCGCCGCAACCGGTTCGCCACGCTGCTGCGCCAGTCGCACTACCGCCGGTACCTCAAGCTGCGCTATGTCACGCGCCGCGTGGCCTTCGACCCGGCCTTTTTCAGCCTCGCCGTCGCCGAAAACCTCAACGCGGGCAACCACGGCCTTGCCAATCGGCTCGCCCGGCTCTGCACCGATTTCGAGGACATGGCGCATGACTTTGTGCCGGATACCGTGACAGATAATGCCGTGCCGGAGCCACCGCCGCACAATGAACCACCCGGACAAACACCCCAACCCCGAACAAGATGAAGCCGACCTTTCCGAAAAAGATCAACATCGGGCACATCCTTGAAGGCATCGCCCGCGCCACCCTCACCAAGACCGAGGCGGTCAGCCGCGTGGCCGCCGCCCGCAAGGAAACCTGCGACCGGTGCCCCCAGAACTCGGAGGCCCGCAAGCTGGGCGGCCACACCACCCTGCGGCCCGACTACCACTGCACCGCCTGCGGCTGCAACATCCGCTTCAAGACGCACTCCATGCGCGCCGCCTGCCCCGCCGAACACTGGCCCGCCGTGGATGCGATCACCCAGACCCCGGACGAGGAGGAATCCTACGCCGAAAACCCGCCGAAAAGATGAAAGCACACACCGACTGGGGGAAAGCCGGAAAACCCGCCAAAACCACGCACTGGCTCTATCCGGGCTGGTTCCGCCGCACATTCCACATGACTGCCGCGCACATGGCATCCTACGGCACCGCCGCCGCCCTCAATGCCGGATCGTGCGTGGCCTATGCCTGCATTGGCAGCATGGCGGGGACGGCGTTTTCGCTCTACTCGCTGCTTTTCACCGGGTGCGTGTGCCTGCTCCACGCCCGCATCGAACGGCTGCGGCGCGAGAGGCGGATACTCACGCACCTGCTGGAGCATCACGCCGACAGCGTGGCCTTCCAGGTATTGCAGCACACCGTGCGGCGCGAACACTACCTCAACCAAAACTGAACCGGAAAACATGACGCACGAACTGAGAAACGACCAAAAAGACACCATCGCCAGTGTCGAGGTATGGGAAAACGGTGAAGGCCGAACCGAACTGAAAGTAACCTTTAGCATTGAGCATTACTCGTGGTTCCTGCTTGGCCAAAGCGACATCACGCTTGTGATTGACGACTTCATTGAAATCGGCGCATTGCCGGACTGGAACTTTGACCGCTCGGAAAAAGCATTGTCCGCAAGACCGGAACCGGAAGCGGATTACCTGTATGTGACCGAGTACGTGCGCACGATGCTGACCGGAATCGCCGGGAAATACGGTTTGACCTACAACAAAGACTGACCATGCCCGACCTGAACGCCAACATCCCCTACCTGTGGGGCTACGTCCGCGACAGCTACCTGCACGCCCCGGCCACCGGCGGGCAGCCAGACCCGGCCATCACCTCGCTCACCGAATGCTACGTGTTCGGCGCGAAGGCCATCATCAACCGGCCGCTCGGCTTCCACGTGCAGCTTGATAACGGGGCCGTGTTCTGGTCGCTGCCCCTGTCGGCCATTGTCTGGAAACCGGACTTTGAGCCGCTGTCGGCCGACGAAAACGAAAGGCTGTCGCTGCTCCAGTGGTGGGACTGCCAGTCGTCAAGCCTGGCCGTGACGGTCTTCAAGTACCTCGAAGGCTACACCGTGGACTGCCGCAACCGCAACGGGGACTGGATGCGCGGACGCTACCTGTTCACCATTGACGACCACTACGCCGATGCCAATGCGCTGCCCGTGGGCTACGCCGAGGATCAGGATGCCAAATGCTTCCACCTCATCCAGCTCGACAACGGCAACTACGCCGCCTACCCGAACAATTATTTGCGGTGGCACAACCTGAACCACGTCACGCCTTATGACACGGACAACCCGCCAAAATACAAGGCCAACGGCTGGGATATGCGCTGCGAATACATAGGCCCGGCGAAGGCATGATGCTGCAACTCAACCCGCCGCTGTTCGTGCATACGCCGCTGTTCGTGCATACGCCGCTGGGCTGCGGCTGGTGCGTGTTCCTGATTGATTACGGCGTACACCTCAATTCCTGCTGGGTGGTTCGCCTTGAAAACGGGGAAATCAAACACGTGGATGCCAACGACATCCGGCTCTACGGCAACCCGACCTACGACCTGCCACTTGTGCCGGATATTCCGGCGGAGTGGAAAAAATAGTATCTTTTCAACCGGCGAAACCACTTCATATGGCAATCATTGGAATTTCAGGCAAGATGGGCAGTGGCAAGAATACCGTTGCCTCCATCATCCAGAAGCTGCAACCCGAGCGGCATTGGGAGCAAAAAGCATTTGCCGGCAAACTCAAGGCAATCGCGTCGCTGCTGACGGGCATTTCCGTGGAGAGCATGGAATCGCATGAAGTCAAGAACGGCGAACTGGACGAGAAATGGCACCAGTACTTCTGGTCTCACTACAAACTCAAGTCGGACAGCAACCCGCTCGGCAGGATGGGTTCATTCCATGCCACCGAAGCCGAAGCCCGGCAAGAGCAAGCCCGGTGGTCGCCCAATTTTGAGGATGGCGAAATATCGCTGCACAAACCGACGCTCCGGTGGATGCTGCAAAACCTGGGGACGGAAGCCATCCGCCGGGCCATCCATCCGGAAGCGTGGACGAATGCGCTGTTTGCCGATTACAAGCCGGTATCGTACTGGTCAAGGGATTTCGGCGTATCAACCGTGCAGCCCAACTGGATCATCACCGATGTCCGGTTTGAAAACGAAGCCGAATCCGTAAGACAGCGCGGCGGCATACTCATCCGGATCAACCGGAAATCAGCCGCCGACACCGGAACCCACCCGTCCGAAACGGAACTGGACGGATACCAAGGATGGGATTGGGTGATTTACAATGACGGCAATGACTTGGCAGCATTGGAAAGCGAAGTCATATCCTTTTTCAATCATATCCTCCGAATTCTGAAATAGTATCTTTTCAAAAGCCAAAACCCGTCCGCGTCCATGACCATCATCTATCACTCCAAAGACCTTGACGGCTACTGCTCCGGTGCAGTCTGCAAACTCAAATACCCCGGAGCCGCTCTCATCGGCTACGACTACGGACAGCCTTTGCCCGATTTGCCCGCTGGCGAACCGGTCATCATGGTTGACGTGTCCGTTCCGATGGAACAGATGGAGCAAATGGCGGCAAAATCCGGCGATTTCACGTGGATTGACCACCATGCCAGCGCCATCAGGGATTTCAATGAATGGATACTGGACAGGAAAACCGCCATCAAAGCCGTGTTTCAGGAGGGCATTGCGGCTTGCGAAGTCAGTTGGATCCACTTCTTTCCCGGCAAGGGAATGCCAAAGACGGTGCAACTGCTGGGCGAGTACGACACATGGCGCAACCAAGACAAACACCGGTGGGAAAACCAAATCCTGCCGTTCCAATTCGGGATGCGCAACAAATGCGCGTCAGCGGAAGAATTTCCGACGGATGCGATTTCCGGACATTTTTCAGGATTGGAAGAATCGGGTTACGTGCAAAGTGTCACCCAAACGGGCAGAGACATCCTCTCCTACCAGCGCAAGCAGAACACCCGGTTTGCCAAGTCCGCCTTTGAAAGGAAACTGGACGGCTTGCGTGCCATCTGCCTCAACGCGCCGGGCGGCAACTCGCAGATGTTCGATTCGGTGTACGACGAATCGAAGCACGACATCATGGTTCCGTTCTGTTTCGACGGGGAAAAATGGGTGTTTTCGGTGTATGCCACCAAGCCTGGCATTGACTGTTCGGCAATGGCGAAAGTACGGGGCGGCGGCGGGCACCGGGGAGCCGCCGGGTTCCGGGCATCGGACTGGGAGTCGGTTTGGGATTGAGTACTATAAATTTTACAAGATATGCTACCAGTAAATTTTCCCGAAGCCAATGCAACATTCGGCCCTCCCTCCGGAATGAGCGAGGATGATGTAATGACCATATATGGGTGGCAAGGCACCGACCAATCGGAACAGCCAATGGTGGTTACCTGTTGGCGACTAAGTAAAGAGGATTTGGAAGATATTAAGCAAACTGGTGTGGTTTGGCTCGGCTTTATGGGCCGACTTCCGCCACATTGGGTAAGTACTGAAAATCCGTTTGAAAACAAGTGAGCATCACAGGGTCTTCACCCGTAACCGATGAAAACAGTATCTTTTGAAAACGTGAAACCTGCCATGCAGACCGCCACCCGGCTCAAATCCCAGAACGACGAGACCTTCCTCAAAACCAAGGCGGAGGGCCTGCGCGACTACATTGCCCGGCAGCCCGTGGCCGAGATCACCGACCGGCTGGGCAAAACGCCCTACCCCAAGTACGACAAGCCCAATGTCATCGCCCACCGCGAGGCGCAGGTATCCTCGCGCAACCAAGCCCTTGAAAACCTGATAAGCATCCTCGACCGCATCAAGCCGTCCGATAGGGAGTACGTTGAATCCATGCTGGATTTCGTGGAATCCGAACTCGACGGCCTCTACGCGTTCATCGGGGCCAACCCCGAATCGGGTGCCGAAGACCGCACCAAGAAATACAAGACCCCCAACGGCACGCAGACGCTGGTCATCATCAAGCAGGAGCAACTGGTCGCCTACCTGTCCAAGTTCGTGCTGCAATACGCCAAGATGCTCGATGCGGTCAGGAACCTGCGCTCCGAATCGCCCCTCAAACAGCGCGACAAGCGCGGCAAGACCGAACTTTCCTACGCCGAGCAGGGCCTCATGCCCCGCCTGTCCATCCTGGCCCCGGTGCTGCCCTACGCCCAACACATGGCCGCCGAACCGCCCGAACCCACGGGTTTCTCCCTGGTCAACGCCACCAAGCCCTACAACATATGGCTTGACCAGATGGAACCCAGCCCCAACGACGGGGCGGCGCACCTTGCCTACTGGCAGCGCGAGTGGTGGCGGTGCGGCAACGGCATTTACATCGGCGGCGGGCAGGTGCATATCCCCGGCTGGCTGTATTTCCACACCACCTACGCAAAAAACGAGATTGACGTGGAGGGCGGCGGCAAACGCACCGAACACCTCGCCCTGCGCGACACCGAATGGGAGTTTGAAGAAATCAAGGCCCAGGCCCGGCGCGAACGCAAGGGGGTCATCACGCTGGCATCCCGCGACCTGGGCAAGACGGTGAACATATCCTCGCTGGGGGCGTGGCACTACAATTTCTTTGCCGAATCGGAGGTGGTCTATTCGGTCGGCGACAAGAAGGATTTCACCAAGCTCACGCTCTTCACCGAAAAGATACTCTCCAACCTGCCCGCCCCGTTCCGCTTCCAGCGGCAGCACGAGAACGACTGGCGCAAAACGGTACGGGCATCGCTCAAGAACCGCGACGGGAGCAAGTCGAACACCTCCTGGGATTCGCGCTTTGAGATGCGTAACTACGACCACGGCACCAACACGATGGCCAATAACGGCCTGCGCCCCATTTTCCACCCCGACGAGGAGATCGGCAAGATCGAGAACTACATCAACTGCCGCCTGGCCTCGCGCGCCTGCTGGAACTATGAGCAGGGGGCGTTGCCGTGGGCCATCGGTACGGGCGGCGACATGGACAAGGGAACCGATGCCATCCGTGTGTTTCAGGAGCCGGACGTGTACCGGGTCATCCCTCACTTCATCCCCGTCACCCGCGCCCTGCACGCCTACAAGGAACCGCAGTCGCTGCACTGGTTCCTGACCGAAAAACGCGGCATGACACTCAAAAAACACCCCGACTTGGCGCGCATCCGCATTTTGGTTTCCAATGAGGAGCGGTGCATGAGAGAGTTCGTGATCCCCGAACGCGAGAACGCGGCCAAGTCCAAAGACCCCAACGCCCTGACCAAGACCAAGGCGTACTACCCGCTCACGCCCGAGGAGATCATGGTCACCAACCTCAAGTCGCCGTTTCCGGTGGACTTGCTCAAGCAGCAAAAGCTTTTTTTGATGCAGGAACGCATCCACGGGATGCCCGTCGAGCTTTACCGGCACGAGGGCAAGGTCAAGTGGCGCAACACCGACAAGAGGCCCATCCTGACCTACCCGCTGCCGACGGGGGCCGACAAGGAGGGCTGCGTGATGGTCTATGAACTGCCCGACGAAAAGGCCGAATGGGCCACCTATGTCGGCGGCGGAGACCCTTACAAGCAGGATCAGGCGCATTATTCGGATTCGCTCGGCACGATGTATATCCACAAACGCGCCATGAACCCGTTCGACGGCACTTTTCAGGACACGCTGGTGGCGCACTACGTGGGCCGCCCGGCCACGATCCAGGAATGGAACGCCACCGCCGAGATGCTGCTTGATTTCTACGATGCGATCTCCAACGGCGAGAACGAGGACATGGGCTTTGTCAACCATATGATCACCGTGCGCAAGCAGTACCGGCTGGCCGAGGCGATGGACTTCCTCAAGGAGATCGTGCCCAACACCAAGGTGCAGCGTCCCTACTGGCTCACCGGGTCGGAAAAGCCCAAGAAGTTCTGCCGCAACGAGCTGATCGCCTACATGACCGAGACCATCGGCACGCTGACAGATGAGAAGACTGGCGAATCGCGCCCCGTGTTCGGTGTCTCGCGCATCCCGGACATCGGCCTGATCGAGGAGTGTTTGCACTACCGCGAAGGGGGCAACTACGACCGCATCATCGGCTACTCCTACGGGCTGGCCTACGCCCGCCAGTACCTTGACCGGCATTTCAAGCCGTCGCCCAAAAAGGACGAAAGGGTCACCCAGGAGATCACGCGCGAGGAATACCTGCGCATCGTCAAGGCGCAGCACATGGCCGAAGCCGCCGAACGCCAGCGGCGCAAACAGGAGCAGGCCGGGCAATGGAGCGGTTTTGCCACCCGCAAAAGGAAATTCTTCACGCGTGGCCGGTAAAAAACAGCATCGGAAAATAGTATCTTTTCAAATCCCCAAACCCTGACAATCGTGAAATTATCCGCCGAAAACCCCCTGCCCGAACCGGCAGAGATGGCCACCGCCCAGCAACGGGCAACCGAACCGCAGTGGCTCAACCGGATGCGCATCCCGCCGGGCATGACGCTCTACGCCGTCCATCCAGTCACGCTGGAGGTGACCAAGCCCGAACCCGTCCGGACAAGCGCGGTGGCGGGCAGGATGTTCACCAGCGCGGATTTTGCCGTCCGCAAGGACATCGCCGCCCAAAAGGGGGTGTTCTACACCGCCGCGCTGAACGAAAAAAACGCGGTGTTCCGCTTCCTGCGCTGGCGGCATCCGCAGATGGACAAGAAGGAAATCCGCCTGTTCGTCGGAAAATTCCTCAAAGAGAAGGCGCATACCGGCCAAACCGCCGGCGGATAGCATTGCTTTCCGCGCAAAAAACGCATCTTTGTGGAAAATATAAGTACGATTTTTAGATTGTACCGTTGAATAACCGATAAACAGCCCAGCCATGGTCATCCTTTCAGGCGATACCCAGACCGGATTCACCCACGAGTATCCGAACCACTTTATCCCGCGAGCCAAAAAAAAGAAAGAAGACTGGATCAAGTCGGCCATGGACTACTACGCGCACATCGCCACCGTCCAGTACACCCACAACGACTGGATGCGCAAGAACATCCGCCTGATGCAGGGCGAGTTCGACTTTTCGGATTTCATGGGCGACCCGGAAGTTGAAGACCTGGCCGACGCGCTGACCAAAGGCGCGGGGATGCCCGTGGCCCTGCAACACTTCTCGATCATCAACGCCCCGCTCAACACCATGGTCGGCGAGTTGCGCAGCAAACAAGACCGCCACCGCCTCTACGCCTACGACGAGGAGAGCATCTCCGAGAAAAACCGCGCCAAGTCCGAAATGCTCTTCCAGTCCGCCTCGGCGCAGGTGCGCCGGCGCGTGTTCGACCAGGCCAGACAGCGTGCCGGGCAGCAGGCGCAGGACATGATGCAACAGGCCGAGGCCGAAATGCAGGCCCAGCTACAGGCCATCACCGGGGCGGCCCAGGCAAGGGCGGCGCAGGAAGCCAACGCCGACCCGGAAGCCGCCGCCGCCCAACTCCAGGCCGAGTTCCAGGGCGTGCAGGCGCAAATCCAACAGCGGCTGCAAGGGCAACTGGCCCAGTTGGATGCCCAGTCACAGGAGCAGGCCGAATCGGAGTTCATGTCGCTGCCCCAGATCGAGGAGCACATGGTCAAGACCTACCAGAATGCGGGCGAGCAGTACGGCAACAAACGCCTCAAGTACATGAAGCGGCACTTCATGCTGCGCGAAAAGTCGCTGACGGCATTCGAACACTACTTCGGCACGGGCAAGTTCTTCTTCCACACGTTCCTTTCCAACACGCCCGTCGGCTTCGACACCGAGGTGGTCAACCCGGCCAATGTGTTCCACTCGGTTCCGGTGGAGGCCAACTACGACGGCAAACAGACCCAGGATTTCGAGTACATCGGCATCGCCCGCTTCATGGACATCTCCACGCTGATCGAACGCCACAAGCTCGACCAGAAGGAGATTGACCAGTTGCAGTCCGAACTGCGCGACGGGACGACGGGCTACCACCTGGCCGGATCGGACAACCGGGGCACGGGTTCGGGTTCCGTCGCCTACCGGCACCGCGACTGGGCGGCTGAGCAGCGCGAGGGCCGCGCCACCGAACAGAACCTGTGGGGAAACAACAGCGCGGCCGCCCAGCCGGGAGCCAATCCGGGCGCGGGCTACGGACGCGAGGTGTTCACGGTGCAGGTCTATTGCAAGTCCAAGCGCAAGGTGGGCAAGCTCACCTACACCGACGAATCGGGCCTGCCGCAGGTGGAGGTGGTGGACGAATCGTACGTGTTCTCGCCCGCAGACGGCGACATCGCCATCGAATGGGAGTGGATCAACGAGTGGATGCAGGGAACCAAGATCGGCAAGAGCATCTACAAGGACGTGATGCCCCTGGCATTCGCCGCCCACAAGCCCTTCAACTACAAGCCCTTCTGCCCCATCGTTGGCCGGGTGGACTACAAGGCCGCGCTGGAATACCTCAAGCCCTACCAGGCGGGCTACAACATCTGCCTCAACCAGGTGTTCGACCTTTTGGAAAAGGAGATCGGCGTGGTCGCCCTGATGAACCTGCGCCACCTGAACGGGTGGAAGGACAACGGCGGCGAGGACGCGGTTGAGAAGACCGTGGCCAT
The DNA here is from genome assembly GCA_043789005.1 of Sphingobacteriales bacterium. Classification (GTDB taxonomy): domain Bacteria; phylum Bacteroidota; class Bacteroidia; order Cytophagales; family 172606-1; genus Xanthocytophaga. Next base: position 51,071 of record JAYWIH010000171.1, on the reverse strand, counting down.
CGCCCGGCAGTCGGGCCTGCTGGGGGTCACCGACGACCCCAAGAACATGAAGGGCGGCCCTTCGGCGTTTTCGGCCTGGCAGAAAATGGATTTGAGCCTGTCCGGACAGATTGCCAGCCGCATTGAACTGGCGCAGTTTTTCAAGAACGAGGGATGGTCGCTGCTCGGATTCTCCCCGCAGCGGCTCTCCCAGATCACGCCTTCCGAGACGGCGGCGGGCATCGAACAGGCACTCGGCCAGTCGTTCGCCCAGACCATGCGCTACTTCACCAACCTGGACACGGGCGTGGTCAGACACTACGAACTGCTGGTCAACGTGGCCTTGTACGTGGAGACCTACACGGGCAAGACCACGCTTTCCTACCTGGCATCGGACATGGACTCGGCATTCCTCAAACTCAACCAAGGGCGGCAACTGCTCACCGAACTGGGCATTGAGATGACCTCCGCCCCCGACGAGGAGAAAACCATGCGTTCGCTGCAATCGCTCTGGCAGCCCATGCTCCAGAACGGGGCCGACGCGCTGGATGTGGCGCGGCTGCAATCGTCCGAATCGGTCTCGCAGATGATCGACGTGCTGGAAAAGTCGCGCAACCGCCGCGAGAAAAAGGAGGGGCAGGAAATGGCCATGCGCGAACGGGAAATGGCGCAGGCCAAGGAAATACAGGCCGAACAACTCGCATATGCCAAGAAAAAGGATGAAGATGGCTTCGCCAACGCCATTGAGGTGGCGCAAATCCGTTCGCTGGGCTTCGCCAAGAACCAAGACTCGGATGCCAACGCCGTGCCCGACGCGCTGGAGATCGGCAAGTTCAACGACCAGTCGCAGCGCAACCAGGCCGAGGTGGGCATCAAGCAGCAGAAGCTTTTGAACGACCGCCTGAAAATGAGCCAGAAAACGTTCACCGACCAGCAGAAACTACAGGTGCAGCGCGAGGCCGTGCAGGTGCAGCGGGAGGCACTGGCCACCCAGGAACGCATCGCCGCCCAGAACAAGACCCGCGCCGAACTCGAGGCCGAAGGCAGGGTTCCGGCGGAAGAATAGCGGCCCGCAAAGAAACGGTGTCCCCCGGACACCCGCCACTCCCAAGCCCGGATGTGATCCGGGCTTTTCCATTGCCCCAACCCGCGTCCGCCGAAAAAAAACCAGCCTTTCTCCGTCCGCCTCCTCCCGGAAATCCCCCCGGAATATTGGCGCGGGGTTGCCTTGGAAATTTTCATACAGTGTTTGTTTTGTACTTGCTTTTATGGTGGCAAATGCCGTAAACTTGTGGAAAAGAGGCTCCGACGGGCAACTTTTTCACGAAAACACACGGACGGAACCCGCCCGGTACGCTACTTAGAAACCCCATGGTCGCCACGCTTTCCGACGCGCTGAAAGACACTTCCCTGCAAACTGCGGCATCCCTCTGGGATGACCTGCCCGTGCCCCCCGGCACGCCACCCGCCCCGGCGGATGATCCGGCCCCGGCCGACAACAATCCAACACCCCCCGCCAACGACGCGGCGAACAATATCCCGAACGATGCCCCAAGCGGCGACGGCTCGCTGGCCAACCGCCTGCGCACCCAGCCCACGGGCGAGGAATTGGTCAAGGCATTGTGGGACGATGTGCCGCTGCCCGGCGCGGACAAGGATGCCGGAAAGGAACCCGCCGCGAAAGCGGACGGCGGGAAACCCGCCACGGGCAAGACAACCCCGCCGGACGCGAAGGACGACGCAAAACAGCCGGATGCGGACGGCAAGGCCGACGTAAACCCCGAGGGCAAGGCAGCAGACTTTGAAAACATTGCCAGGACGCTCATCGAACACGGCTGGCTCGGCCAGATGGACGAGGCCGACGAGCAGCGGATGGCCGAGGACTACCAGTCGGAGACGGGCAGGCCGTTCGAGCTTTCCGAGGATTCGCTCAAGTGGCTGTTTGACTACCAGCTTGAAAGCCGCGTGGACGAACGCGTGGACACCATTGTCGCCTCGCGCGGCAAGCTGGGCCAGATGGTCTTCGAGGAGATGTTTGAACGCGGCGGCGACCCGCTCACGCTGCTCGGGATGTACCGCCAGCAGGTGGATGTGGCCACGCTCGACCCGGCCAAGCCGGAGGATGCCGAACAGATCGTGCGCCTGATGCACACCCGGCAGGGCATGGACGCACCGGCCATCGGCGAGATCATCACCGACCTGAAGGACGGCGCACTGCTCGAAAAGACCGCCGGACGCTACAAGCCCCAACTCGACAACGCCCTGCGCGCCGAAAAGGAAAACCACCTGCGCCAGCGGGAGGCCGAGGCCGCCCGCAATGCCGAGCAGCAGCAACGCTACGACCAGCAGTTGCAGAAGGTGCTGACCGATTCGATCAAGGCCAAGTCGCTCGGCGGCGTGCCCATCACCGACCGCAAGGCCGGCGACCTGTACGCGTTCATGCGCGATGCCTCGCTGCGGGTGAACGGGCAGCCCGCCACCGGACTGGCCGCCAAACTCCAGGAAATCTACGCCGACCCGGCCCGCATGAGCAAGCTGGCCTACCTGGTGATGAACGACCTGAACCTGGAGACCGTCGAGAAACAGGCCGCCTCCAAGGCCAACGAAAGCATATTCTCCCGGCTCCGGCAGCCGGGCAACGAAGCCCAGCCCAAGACCGAACCGCAGCGGCCAAGGTCGCTGGCCGATTCGCTTTGGGCCAAAAGATAGTACCGGGTATTGGGGTAAGAAAAAGATACTGCTTCACCCGAGAACCTAAGACCGATGCCCCAATGCCCGAATAACCAAGACTGACAGAAGAGTTTTTCACCTAACAGATACACGGAAATGCCACAATTAAACAGCTTGTTCAACGGGGACACCCTGTTGTACGAAACCCGCTTCGAGCAGTCGAAGATGACCGACTCGAACCACCTGATGAACCTCTACCAGGTGGAGCCGGGCAAGTTCGACCCCGAATTCATCAACGTCTTCTCGCAACGCTACCTTTCGGGCGACTCGTTTTTGATTGACATCGAGACCGCGCCGGACTACTACGTGAACGCGACCGACACCTACAAGTACAAGATACCCAAGTATTCCGAGCTGCCGCGAATCACCGAAAACCTGTCCAGCCTGCTGGTCAAGCCGGGCGTATCGCGCACGCCGTTCAAGACCAAACTCGACCGGAACGATTTCGTCATCAACGACACGATCACCTGCAACTTCCGCTACGCGCCGCAGATGAAGGTGGTGGCCGAGCCGCGCAAGGTGGCCGGCGGCTGGGAATACGAACTGATGCTGCTGGGCATGACCGACGCGGCGTTCGTGGATCAGAAATTCCTGCGCGTGGGGCTTGAATACTTCAAGGTAGGTTCCATCCAGGGCGAATTCGACACCAAGTACTCCTCGTTCGTGCCCGACGGCAACATCGAACTGCAAGCCTACCTGGGCGCGGAATTCGGCGTGGAGCACAAGTTCACCGACTGGGCCTACATCAAGTCGCTCAACCTGACCATCCCCGAGGACAAACAGATCGTGACCATCGCCCAGCGCGTGCGCGACTCGTACGGCAACCCCGTCAAGGACGGACGCGGCCAGGAGATGGCCAAGGGCATCGGCTGGATACCCAAGGCTGAACTGCTGATGATGATCGAGCACAAGAAAATGAAGAGCCGCCGCGCCATGTGGGACAACGAGAGCATATCGCCATCCTCGGAGACGGGCGAGATGATCTATAACTCGCCGGGCCTGTACAAGCAGATGAAAAACTACGGCAACTACTTCTCCTTCAACAAGGGCGATTTGACCATGAAGCACTTCCGCGACTACTTCGGGCAGTTGTTCTACAACCGCGTGTCCATGGAAAACCGCAAGGTGGAACTGCGCGTGAATGAGGCGGCCTACCAGATTTTCTCCAACCTGATCGGCCAGGAAGTGCGTGCCGGACTGCCAATGCTGTCCATCAAGGACGACCGGGTGATTAACGGCAATGGGCTGGACATGGGCTACTCCGCCGGGTTCTCGTCCATCAAGACGCTGGACATGGGCATGGTGACCATGAAGCACTACCAGATACTTGACGAGCCGCAGGGCAACATCTCGCTGCTGGGCGGACGCAAGACCGAACCGGTTTTCATGGTCTTCGACGTGTCCAACGATTCGGAGCCGAATATGCGCCAGATCAAGCAGAAGGGCCACTCGACCATGACCTGGCACTACATCAAGGGCATCACCACCACGCAGTCGCCATACAGCAAGGTGCAGGGTTTCAGCCAGTACATGGCCTCCAGCCGCAACAAGTACGACGAGATGCTCACCCGTGAGCGCAACTCGGTCAAGCTGCTCGACCCCTCGCGCTGCGTGCTGATGGAGCAGAACCCGTCATTCTGAAAATAACATCCGGTTCCGGGCACCGGGAAAATAGTATCTTGATTTTTCCCGATACCCGGAACCGGATAAACACCCGTAAACCAAGACCGCGAAAAAATGCCATCCATCGTAAAGATAAAGGCCAAACCCATCCAGTCCAAGTTCGACGGGCTGCGGGAACTCGGACTCAACCGGCTGCCCGGCACGGGGGCCATGTACACGCCCCTCAAGCGCGGCGACCGCTACGTGACCGGGCTGGACGAAAGGCTCGATGCCAACTTTGCCGGCGTGCCCGCCGGGGAGCTTGACCAACGCCGCAAGGCCGTCGCCGACAAACGCCGGAAGTACGCCGAACTGCTGGGCGAGAACCTTGACCCTTCCAACGGCGAGTTCTGGGGTCGGCAGTCGTTCTTGTGCACCGACCGCGAGATCGTATTCGACCTCGACGACCCGGAGCACTTCGTGACCTACTCCTGGCTGCGGCACGAGCCGCGCATCGCCAAGGACTTGGAGCAGGCCCTTTCCTCGGACGACTACCAGTTCTACATCGACAACATCGTCATCGAGGAAAAGGCGCGCAAGGAACGCAAGTCCAAGGTCAACGAATGCGTGGCCATCCTTGACAAAATGCCGCCAGAGGAAATGCGCGGCCTGTCCAAGCTGCTGGGAATGCCCGCCTCCGAACGCGTTACCGAGGATACGGTCTACAACCAGCTCGACGATTTCATCAAGGACGAGAAAGACCCGTCCAAGGTGGAGCAGTTCCTGCTTTTCCATAACATGGACAAGCAGTCCAAGACCGCGCAACTGCTGGTGGCCGAGGCCCTGGAGATGAGCGTGCTCAAGCACAACTACGCCAAGAAGACAATCGCCTTCGGCGATGAGGAGATGATCCGTTCCGACTGGTTCGGGTTCCTGCAAGAGGAGGCCAACGCCGCCACGCGCAACGCCATCGAATCGCGCCTGAAGGAAGCCAGGATCATGCAAAGCCCGGCAGTGAGCATATAGAGGCGGGATTTCGGTGTCGCGCACATTTTATCTTGGGGAACGGAAAACATGATCATTGCCGAGGAACTGCGGGTAAACGTCTTTGAAATCGGGGCCAACCAGGTCGGCAAGTCCGGTTACGCCGACATTCCCGTGCCCGCGCAACTGATCATTCTCAACGACGCGCAGATTGCTTGGGTGAAGGCGCGGCTCGGCGAGAACAACATCTACCGCAAGGGTGTCGAGGAGTTCACCAAGCGGTTCCACGACCTGGAGCACCTGGTTGTCTTCTACGAGGCCAGACCCCTGCGAAAAAAGCAGCCGGAGGATGCCTACGGCACCCACTACGTGGATGCCCGGAAGGAGTATCCGCAACTGATGTACTACCTCGACGCGTACTGCCTGGCCAAGCGCGGCGAATGCGGCAACCGGAAGGTTGATTTGACGCTGGTGCAGCACGGGCAGCTTGCCGACAAGTACGGCGATGCGAACCACGGGCCGGACTTTTACTGGGGCGAGGCGTTGCTGACCTTCTCGGAAGGGCAGATCAAGGTGCATACCAGGGATTTCCGCGCCACCGACCTGCACGTGACCTACGTGCGGTACCCGAAACGGATTTCACTGTTGGACGACGAGGACGGCCAGCCCATCACGTGGTTCGACGGCAGGCGGGAATACCAGGACTGCGAACTGCCTTATTACGCCAAGGACGAGATACGCGACATCGCCCTGCACCTGACGGGTCTGTACCGCGAAAACCCGAACCTGATCCAGGCCGCCCAGCAGCGGCTGGCAATGAATGAGTGAGGGCAAAACAGTATCCTTTGAAAAGCCCGAACCCGGACGCGAACAACCGAATACTGAACATTGAATACCGAATTTTAAATATTGAATACTAAATATTGCTTTCACCCATAACAGTTTCGTCATATGAACAAAGCAACTAACGATTGGATGATCCGTCCGATCCTGATTGGTGATTCGGTACTTGCATCGAACACCCCGCTCGAAAGCCTGCCCAAGGGGGTCATCGGCGTGTACCGCGAAGACCTCAACCGCGCCGCCGTCAACGTGACGGTCACCGGCACGCCCTTCATCTACATCGCCCAGGGAACGGGCGACCCGGTGCTGGGCGCGAAAAAGACCCTGCCCATCGCCCCCGGACGGGTGCGCCGCTGGGCGGGACAGAAGGGTTCGGCGGCCACGCTGCCGCAAATCTCGCACATTGGATGGACGGGCGTTGCCGCCGACCTGGCAAACACGCTGGCCTTCGACTGCGACCGCGCCTACTCGTTCCAGTTCCGCATCATCAGCAAGTATATTGACGCGTACTACCCGCTGGGCCTCAACCGCAGCATCGTCCACAAGACCCCGTGCTGCGACCCCTGCGTGTCGGGCGACTGCGGCAATGTGGATGCCGGAACAGAGGTGGACAAGATCGTGGCCGCCATCAACGCCGACGCAATGCTCTCGGATTGGATACTGGCCGAAAAGGTGACCCAGGGAGTGGTTCCCAACGTGCAGTTCGGCATCCGCATCACGGGCAAGACACCGCCCGTATTCTCCAACCCCGGCCTGCCCGAAGCGTTTTCGTGGTCGCAGGACGCGGTGCAGTTCGGCATCTTCTTCGACAACGAGCAGGGCATTTTCGACTTGGGCCTGCCCGGCGACTGCTCCTCGTTCGCCGTCACCGTCACCCGGCGGCCCACCTACGCCCAGGCCACCGGCGCGGAAATCCTCGAACTCGAGAAACGCCAGGGTTCCTACCTGTCGGCACCCTCCAAGTACCGTTCAATGAACGCGCTGACCAACACCCGCCAACTGGTCACCGACCCGGCGGCGTTGTACGACCTGTACGAGGTGGCATTCCTGCCCATCAACTCCTACGCCTTCCAGCACACCGACGACCAGCTCATCGAGGCACTGATCGCCATCAAGACCGGACAGGGTGCGGTATTGGAGGATACGCTCAACAGCTATTTCGCCGGCTCGACCGTGCGCTTCACCACCGACACGGTGGATTTGAATCCGTAACATCCGGGAAGGCGGCGTTTGCCGCCCTTCCTTCCAGATTCCGGGGCGGGGCCGCATGGCCCCGCCCCAACCTTATTATTTAAGTGTACCTATTCAACTGACTGACAGGTATGGCAACCCGATCCCTCAAGCAATTCCGCGACTCCGATCCGCTGCCGCACGGCACGACCATCGGCCAGCTCCGCAAATACATCATCAACATCGTCCGCAAGAAAACCGGCCTGGTTATCGCCGAGGACTGCTGCCCCGACATCCCCGACGGGGAAATCCTGCGCCGTTCGCCCGACGGCACGCTCTACCGGCTGTCCTCGCCCGCCAACGGCGGCGGGGCGGCCACGTGGACGGTGGTGACCATATGATCGGTTCCGAATTTTACATTCCTGATTCCGAACCGACATGGTGACCCGCCTGGACTTGGCTTTCCTGGAAATCCGCGACCCCAGATACCTGGTCGTGACCGACGTGAGCACCTACGCCGAACCGCCTTCGTTGCCCGAAATCGGCATCCTGCCGCCCGGACTGACCGACTACCTGCTGTTCCAGGCGGTGGCCGGGGGCACAATCCGGTTCGACTCCCAGGTGCTGGGCATGAGTGCGGCGGCGGCCCCGCTCATTGACCTTTCCGACGGGCTGTACACGGTGCGCTACCGCATCGTGCCCAAGGAACGGCTTTTCACCGAGCAAAGCGTGTTCCGCACCCAGCAACTCGAAAGACAGTACGCCGGCCTGCTGCTGCAAACGCACTACGACCTGGACTGCCACACCCCCACCTGCCTTTCGGACAGGGACTTGGAGACGCTGCGCGGCGTGCGGCTTGCCATTGAAGGCATCCGCGCCTGTGCCGCCGTGTGCGAGTTCAAAAAAGCCACCGCCCTGTACGGCAAGGCGCAGCGGGTGCTTGCACTGCTGGACAAAAAGGCAAGGCCGCATACCGTATGCGCGGACTGTTAATGGCATACTGCCAAGTGCGGGGGTTTGGGTTTCGGGTGGTTTCACGCTTTCAAAACATACTGTTTTCGGGATATGGCCAATTGCAGGGGTTGCGGGAAATTCGTCAGTTGCGGCTGCCAGTTGGATGCGGGCGGCCAGTGTGCCACCTGCCGCCAGAAACGGCAGCGCAAAGAGCTCATCCGCCAATCGTCCGGCAAGCCGCAACCCTTAAAACCGTAACCCGATGTCCAAGCAGACGCAACTGACCCATAAACTTGACCGGATGGTTGCCGGTGCCGCCTACGCGGCCCACCAGTCGGAAACGCTCTACCTGCGCACAGCCCCCGATCCGGCGGCTTTCCGAAAGGCGGCGGATTTGCGCTGGCTGATGGACTTTTGCGATCTGTTTGACCAGGCGCAGCGGACACGGCTGCAAGACATGGTCGAGGCCCTGCCGCATTAGGCGGGTTTTGGCTTTTCAAAAGATACTATTTACCCAAGACGCAAGACTGTAAAACATGGACAACTGCCCCGGATGTTACAAGGCCGCCTGCCTGCAAAGGGTCTCGACGCACTGCGTGGACTACGAGGGCGAGCCGCTGCCCGGCTACGGCAAGGGCAAGCAACTCTCGGTGGTGCTGGGCGACATCTACGCCCGGCTCGCGGACATGGACTTGCGGGAGGTGGAGGCCGAGTGCCTGCCCGTGCCCGAATCCCAGCGCGGCGTGCGCGGCTACACCGTCGCGATCCTCAACGAAATCTGCGGCATGAAGGAAACCGTGGCCGCGCTGCAAGCCCGCCTGGCCGAATCGGACACGCAGGACAATGGCGACATCGAGCGGCTGACGCTGGAGATAGACCAGATCAAGGATCGCCTGGATGTGCTCGAAGGCCAGACCAGCCCCGACTACGGCCCGGCCATTGCCGAGGCGCAGGCGCGGATCGCCGAACTCCAGGCCCGCCCCGCCTTTCCCAAGGGCATACGGATGTACACCGAACGGATTGACGCGTTCGACCTGTCCACGGGCAAGGGGACGGGCGGGTACACGGGCTGGAAGATCATCGGCGGATCGGATTTCGAGGGCCGCGCCATTGTCAACTGGAGCGCGAACTCACCCGCATCGCCCGCCAACGCCACCACGCTGGATGCCAACTACGGCAAGGTCGGCAACACGGGCGGCGCGGAAAACGTCACGCTGTCCGCCGCCCAGATGCCCGCACACGGCCACGCATACACCGACGAGATGCGCGACGACGGCAATGCGGGCGGAAGCCTCGGCGGGCGGGGCGGCGGGCGCAACACGCTCAACAAGACCACATCACCCGCCGGCGGCGGGCAGGCGCACGAGAACCGGATGCCCTACGTGGTGCAGCTATACATCGAATATACCGGAATTGTATGATTTGCGAACCCTGCCACGGCTGCTTCTCCCCCTCCGCCCCGGTGCGCGACACCGACACGGCACGCTGCGCCCCGGCGGTGGAGGCCATGCCCGCCATCAGCATCGAGGGCGGGCTGGACGGCTTTTCGATCATGCTGCAAGGGCAGAGTGCGGTGCAGGGTTTCCGCGTGGCCGTAAGCGGCTGGCAACGCAAGGTCGTTGCCGCCGCCCCGCTCGGCTTCGGGGTGAGCTTCACGCCCGGCGGCCCGTACCGGCGCACGGCCACGCTGCCCAAAACGCCCGGCGCGTCCGCGCTGCCGGAAAGGAAGGTGTACGTGCGCTTTTTGCCCACCGACAACCGCGCCTACAATGGCAAACTGTACATCGAAACCGCCGGAGCCATCACCCGTGCCGTGCCGGTGACGGGTGTTTTGATTTGATGCCGATGCCACAAAAGATACTTTTTTAAAAGACACTGTTTTCAATTTGGAACCGCCATGTCCTGCTTAGACTGCAACCAGACCGCCATACCCCAGAATCCGGTGCTGACCCCGCCGGTCTATCCGCCCGACCCGCCCAATCCGCCGGGGGGCAGGTGCGGCGGGGTGACCCTGGACTGGGAATGCGTGGTGTACCGGGGGCTGGTGCCCCTGCGGTTCGGCGTGCTGCCGGGCGAGAGCCTGCTGGACGCGTGGCAGCGGCTGGTGGACGGGGCCGCGCTGACCGAGCAGGAGGTACGGGATTTGGTGGGGGCCATGTTCGAGGACACGACCACCATCTCGTTTGTGTACAACCCGTTGACGGGGAAAGTGTCGGCCACCTACACCGGAGCCGTGATCGGCTCGGAAGGCGTGAGTGACGAACGGATACGCGATGTGATCGGGGCGGCACTTGAGGACACGGCCAGCATTGACACCGTGTATGACGATGTGGCCGACCGGATACGCTTCAACGTCAAGGAGGCGTTTGTCAACGCCCTGATTGATGCCCGCACCAAGACCGACGAGCAGTTGCAGGACTTCATCGCCGCCATGTTCACCGGGCAGGCGGGCGTGACCTACGACGATGCGGCGGGCAAAATACTGCTCTCCTTCGGCGGCGGCGGCGGCGGGGGCGGCACGCAGTACGCGTTTTCCGGCCAGTTCGCCCTCACGCCCGACGGCAGCGGCGGCTTTGCGGTCGCCATCGGCAACAACACCTCGGTGCAGCGCGTGGAGGTGGCCGTGGGCGGCACGCTGATCGGCACGCGCAAGCGGATCAACCTGGTTGCCGGAGCCAACACCACCATCACCGCCGCCGACGACAATGCGGGCGACGAGGTGGATGTGACCATCGGGGCGGCAGGTGTGGGCTACGCGACCCAGCCGCAGGTCGAACAGGCGGCTGCCGACGTGAGTGCCGAGTCGCCAACCACGGCGGACGATGCCGTGGCCGTAAAACCTTCGGGGTTGTTTTTCTGGCTGAAAAAAGTGCTTACCCTGCCTTTCAAGTGGACGGGATTGCAGTCGTTCAACGGCGGCATCCGGGGTGACGGCTTTGCCGGGGTGGGTGAGCGGATTGTTGTCGCCGACAACCTAGGAAATATTCAAGCCAGCACACTGGTATCCAACCTTTTGCCAATCCGGGTGACCGACAATGGCGGGGTTCAGACCAGCAACGTGACCAACTTCATCTTTGACGGCAACTTTGTCATCTCAAATCCGGGTGCCAATACGGTCAGGCTCGAAAAGAACCTTTTCGGACTGCTTCCTGTCAAGACAACCGATCTTTCGGCAGTGGGCAACTTGCAAGGCATATTCGTGGATCCCGTGCTTGAAAAATATTACCTGATTCTTCAATCCGGCAGTTTGCAGGTGAGGAATCTCAAAAGCGACAAGTTGCTGATGAATATTCCCGGTGCCGGAAATGTCGGCATTTTCTTAAAGGACCCTTCCACAGCATTCACGACGACTTTTGGTGGACAAACCGTACTGAGCGTTGATTTAGTGAACGGTACGTCGTTTGTTCTTTCAACAGCGGCAGCATGGCCTTCACAACTGCAATACAATCCCGTAACCAACGAGTTGTTTGTTTGCGGATGGGATTCCCAAACTGTCTATGTGATCAATGCCACTTCCGGAGCTTTGGTAAGGTCATACCCAGTTTCAGGGAGGGCATTTTACATTTGTCTTGATGCAGCCAATGACCGGTACTTCCTGACCCTGCTCAACAGCAACCAGATTTCGGTGAGAAACATTGCCACCGACGTGGTAATCCAGACAATCACGGTTCCCGGAGTAACACGGGCCGCAACAATGTTCATTGACTACCAGGCCAACATCCTCATTGTTGAAGGTGTTGATGCAGGACTCAATGTTTCTTTTTTTGTCTACAACCTGACAACACAGGCTCTGCTGCAAAAAGTAAACGTCCCATTTCCGACCGCGCAATCATCATTCCTTTACGCAAAAGACGGCCGGATTGTGTTCATGACCACTTTATTTTCCGGGTTCTTGCAAAGATACCTTGTGATTTGACAACCCGATTTTCTTATAAAAACCATGACAAGACTGCTCATCCACACATCAGGCAAGGTCAAGACCTACGCCGAATACGCCGGGCTTTCCTACTCGGAGGCCGACAAGACCGGCTTCCTGCTCACGCGCAAGGTCATTGAGATTCCCGCGCAGCCGCCCGCCGCGCAGCCGCCCGAAAACATCCGCATCTCCAACGCCTTCCGCCTGCCCGTCACGGACGCGGACGGCAAGCCGGTGATGCAAACCGCGCCGGGCTTGGAGGCCGAACCCCGCACCGTCGGCGAGTACGACGCACTGCACTGGCTCTGCGTGGACAAGCGCAACCCGGCCAGTGTGCCGCTGGAGGCGTTGGCCGAATCCGCGCTGCGGCGCATCCACGGGCTGGACACCGGCCCCTACGTGTTCGTGCAGACCGAAGAGTGGCTGCAATATTTCCCCGGCTGAAAAAAGCGCGGGGCGCAAAATAGTATCCTTTGAAAAGCCAGAACCATCGGGCCATGTAAAACCCCGCACGCAACACCACAGGATTTGAAGACCATCGGCCAGCATATCGCCAACATCCGCTCCTCGCTGCGCATCTACTCGGCAGACCAGCCGCTGGGCAACCGCTTCGTGTACCAGCGGATCGTGGACAATGCCGCCCAGCTCATCAAGCAGGAATCGAACCGTCGGCGGCTCATGTCCACCGATACGGTATTCTCCGAACCGCTGTGCCTGGATTTGACGGTGAGGCCCGCCTCCGAATGCTGCGACGCGCCGGTGGACGGGTTCTGGTCGGTGTCCGAGGAACTGCCGCCCATCGGCGAGGGGCTTTACGGCCACATCATCCAGGGCGTGTGGAATGTCACGCGCACCCAGAGCATTGACCCGGTAACGCCGCAGGACTGGATCACGCTCAGGAAAATGAAGCACGTGCGGCAAAAACCGCGCTATTTCATCCAGAAAAACCGTATCATTGTCACGGCGGAAATGGAAAAAGTACTTGTCTCGGCGTACTTTCCCGACCCGCTGGCGGGCAAGCGGCGCGAGGGATGCTTCTCGCCCACCGACCAGCCGTTCCCCTTCCCGTCATACCTGGAAGGGACGCTCTACAAGATGGTGCTGGCCGAGATTGATGCCTCTTACCGGCGCAGCCGCGAGGATGGCAAGTCGGATGCCGAAGACACCGGGCAGTGATGTTTTTTTTGGGAAAACACAAGTGCATTTCATTGATTGTATGGATGATGGCAATGCAAAAGGCGGCTTGGACGCAAACCCGGCAAGGGAGCGCGACGTGTTCGGCTACAGCCTGGCCTCGCGCGATGCGCACCGGCGGTTCGTGTGCGAGACCGGGATGCGGTTCGACTACGCCGAATGGCGGCAGGTGCTGCACACGATGTGGGGCATCGTGGCCGCCGGACTGCTGGATGGCCGCACGTTCGCGCTGCCCCACGGCATGGCCAGCATGGCCGTGGCGCGGCAGCCGTGGACGGAACGCCGCGTGAACGAAAACCTGTCGGCGCGCAAGGGCTACACAGTGTACTACCCCGAAGGCACGGCGGGCCGCAACGCCCGCTACTTCCTGCGGTGGCAGAAGGAAAACCTGCCGTCCACCAAAACCGGGCGGATGATCCGGCGGACGTGGCACTTCAAGGCCGCCAACTCGTTCCACAAGAAACTATCAGCCGCGCTGCGCGATACCGGCATTGAATACGCCAGCCTGGGCGAACGCGCCATGCGGCACGACTTGCAGCAGAAGTCGGCGCGGGCCAAGGCAGTCAGGATGGTGCGCGAACGCGAACTGGCCGAAAAGCAGGAACGCATCGACCACCGCGAAAGCATCCGCGCCGTGTTCGGTATTTGAAAGGGCGTGACCGGCATCTGAAAGCGCGGGGGTTTGGCGATTTTGAAAGATACTATTTTACGAAAGGCAAATACCACGACAAGGACGATACGATGAACAGCGAATATCCGGTGGAATGGGTCAGTGCCGAGCAGGTGTATGCGCGGGTGCAACGCACGCTGCGCAGCTACTTTGCGGCCGGTGCGCTGACCGACGATATGTTCGACGAGTACGCCCGCGACCTGCTGGAGGAGACCGGGCAGTCCAACCTGCCCCGGCAGGAAACGCTCCTGCCCGTGGTGCGCGGCACGGCGGATTTGCCGGACTACGTGTTTCTGGAGGAAGTATGGTACTGCGCCCCCGACCGTTGCCGCACGCTGCCCTTCGGCACGCTGCGCGGCGTGGAATACCTGGACGCGCAGGATGAGATCATCGAACAGCCCTCCCCGGTGGCCGGATGCCTTGACTGCGGCGAACTGCTGCCGACCGACGTGCGGCGGATGCGGCTGGTGGTGCAGAACCGCGAGTACTGGGCGGATTTCAGCCGCAGCTTCCCGCTGTTTCCCGGCAACGTGCGTTCGCAGGACGCGTGCCTGAACTGCGGGCCGCAGTCCATCCACGGCAACCGCTACACAATCACGGGCAAGCGCAAGATGGCGGTCAGCGTGCCGGGCCACGAGGATGCGTGGAGCCGCGCGCCGACCGGATTCCAGCCGGACGGGTTCTGTCCGCAGGGCTACGTGAACATCGTCTACCGCGACCTGCAAAAGGACGCGGAGGGCTTCGTGATGATGCCCGACCACGTGTTCGCCCGCAACACCCTGTTCAACTTCCTGATGTACCGCAGCTTCGAGGATTTGTGGCACAACGCCTCCGACGAATCGCAGGCGCAGGTGGGAAGCAAGATGGCCTTTTACAAGAACGAGTACGAGGCCGAGTTCACGCGCCTTTCAACCTACAACAAGACACCGACCTTCGCCGGACAAATCAAGCGCGGCAACAAACGCCGCAGCCAGATGGTGCGGTACCGGATTTCATAAGGCATCCCAACCGATTCAGGATTCTGGATTCTGAATTCAAAATCCTGAATTGAAAACATGGCCACCCAGGTACCCTTCAACGGACTCAACCTTGACGCGCCCTCCCACCAGATGGAGCAGGGCGACTACACCTACGCGCTGAACGCCACCGACGAGGCCTACAAGTACGCCCTGTCCAAGGAGCGTTCCTCGTATTTGCGGTCGCGGCTGCCCGCCGGGTTCAAGCCCGTGGGCGTAATCAGCGTGATCCCCCGGAAACAAACGTACTTCTTCTTGCACAACCCGAAGACCGGCCAGAACCGCATCGGCTATTTGCGCAACGACATTGCCGGCCCGCCGTTCGAGACCGTGCTGGACGCGCCGTGCCTGAACTTCTCCTTGCAGCACCCGATCCTCAAGCCCCGGTACGCCATTTCGCGCACGGGCAAACTGACCCTGTTTTTCACCGACAACCACAACCCGCCCCGGTTTTACGAGGTGGGCGATGCCGTTTCCGGCGCGGCGGGTTGCGAGGCGTTGCGGATGTTCCCCTCGTTTGCCGTGCCCGCCATCGGGGACATTTCCGTGGAGGAGGGCGGCGAGCTCAGGTCGGGCGTGTACCAGTTCGCCGTTGCCTACGCCGA
This sequence comes from Sphingobacteriales bacterium, assembly GCA_043789005.1. Classification (GTDB taxonomy): domain Bacteria; phylum Bacteroidota; class Bacteroidia; order Cytophagales; family 172606-1; genus Xanthocytophaga. Next base: position 35,408 of record JAYWIH010000171.1, on the reverse strand, counting down.
CGAGCGGGGCAACGCCCTGTCGCCCTACTACGCGGTGTCCAACCCCATCGCCGTGTACGGCGCGTCGCTGGCGGATTTCAGCCAGGCGGAGGGCGATGCGCCCGGCACCAACGCGGGCAAGTCCGTCCGCCTGACGGTCAGCGGCCTGGACACCCGCCAGCCCTACTACAACCTGGCCGTGATCGAGACCTCGGATGCGGTCAGCAGCTACCGCCTCATCGCCACCTTCGCCACCGGTCAGTCGCGCATCCTTTTCACGGGCCGCACGCAATCGGACATCTCGCTCTCGGAGATACTGGCCGTCAAGCCGTTTTACGAACGGGCGGGCGACGTGGAACTTTCCAACGAGTTCCTGATGTGGGCCGACCTGGAAACCCAGCGGCTGCCGGACTTGCAGAAAATAGCGTCGGGCATCCGGCTGGACTGGCAGACCGAGCGGTGGAACCACACGCGCGGGCAGAACTACGCCAATCCGCGCCGCACCACCCAGCGCGGCTTCATGCGCGACGAGGTGTACCCGTTCGCCGTGGTGTTCATCCTGGCATCGGGCCGGTACAGCCCCGCCTACCACATCCCCGGCCGCGCGGCCACGCCGGATGAGCTGGAAGCCGTAGCCGCCGGAGACCCGAACTTCGTGGCATCGGCGGGCGACGGTTGCACGCCGGATGTTTCGGTGCGCCAGCGGTGGGAAATCTACAACACCGCCTCCAAGACCGGGCTGGTGCCCGAATACGACCCCGCCGATGACTGCTACGACGGCGGCCACGAGTACGGGCGGTTCGCCTACTGGCAGTCATCGGAGTTCTACCCGGACGATGCGGATGTGTGGGGCGCGTTGGCGGGCACGCCCATCCGCCACCACCGGTTCCCCGACAGCCGCGTGACCCACCACCACGACGGGGCATTTGAGGGTACGGAAAAGGAGCGGCTGCTGGCCTCCATCCGGAAAACGGAGGACTACATCCACCCCATCGGCGTGCGCGTGGACGAGGGCACGGTCATCATCCCGCCGGCATTGCAGGATACCATTGTGGGCTACAAGATCGTGCGCGGCAACCGCGTGGGCAACAAGTCGGTGGTGGCCAAGGGTCTTCTCTACAACTGCTGGGAATACGTGGACATCAGCGACGAGGCCACCCAGAACAAGGCGGCGGCGGACGACGAGTTCCGCAAGTCAATCACGCACCTGTTCGCCAACTACCCCTACAACGACCTGCGCCCCAACTACGACTTCGTGGACATCTTCGCCACCGAAAAGGTGGACGAGCATCCCGACCGTCCGGTGGGGTATGACAACGACGGGCAGCCGCTGGCCGCCTACCGCAAAAACACGTTCACTTTCCATTCGCCCGACACGCATTTCGGGCAGCCGACCCTGGGTTCGCTGCTGAAGATAGAGGCCAACCTGACCGGCCACAGCCTGGGCAGCTACCAGCCCGTGGCCGGCCATGCCCGCTTTGACCCGAACAATGTCAATCCGGACGGCGGTTCGCAAAGGATAGGCGGAATCGGCAACGTGGCCAAGACCTACAAGTCCTACGGCGACTACAACGGCTATGCGCTGCCGCCCGACAGCCTGACGCTGCGGCGGATGACCGACGCGGTGTACCTGCGCACCAACGCCAGGCAGGTGGCCGGCTCCATCGGTACGGTCAACCACGTGTTCCGCGAAAGCGCGGTGGCCTTGCAAACCGGTTCGGATGTGGACGACCCGGCGGTGACCGACCGCAGCCGGTGGACGCATCCGGGGCGGCCCGACCTGATTCCTACCGGACGCTCGCACCGCCCGTACGCGCCGTTCGGCTTTGACACGCTGACGAACCCGGACTACTGGCTGGCCCTGCGCCGCAGCGACCTGGGGCAGCGCGAATGGCTGGATGACGGGGCGGGCGGCAACCCGTGGGAAAACCAGGACGACGTGGAGACCCATTCCACGGTGTCCTCGTGGTACGTCTCGCTCAAGCGAAGCATCCCCAACCAGTACGGCGACCTGTATTCGGTGGAATACCTGGACACGGGCCACGCGCGGATGCTGGCCGGCGACGAGGGCAGGGGCAAAACCGTTTTCGGCGGGGACATCTTCATCGGGCGTTTCTCCCTGAAGCGCAAGGTGAACTTCTTCCCCAAGGAGAACGGCATCGGGCGGGAGAACCTGAAGGAAAACATCTTCGAGCAGCGCGACAACGCCTACGTGTTCCGGGTTCGGCGGCACGTGCGCGAAAAGGATGGGCTCAACAATGACGGCTACTGGCTTTCGGGCCGCAACATGACACTGTTCAGCTACGGCATCCCGCACTTCTTCGCCGAAAGCGAGTACAACACCGAACTGCGGCACTCCGACAGCCGCCGCGAAAGCGAATACTGGCCCAAGATACGCTCGCTCACCTTCAACCAGTATTTGGAGGAGATCATCATCCCGATTGAGCGCGACAACGTGTTTCTCTACAACAACAACTATTCCAAGCAGAACAACGAATCGCCCTTCGTGCTGCCGCCGCTGGCGGGAACCGTGGACAGCGACTTCCCCTCGCGGGTGGTCTATTCCGATCCGGGCCGCTACCGCTTGTACCGGGACGGCAACCGCTACGACTTCCCCGAAACCAAGGGGCGCGTGACGGCGTTGCACGGCATTGAGAACAACCAGATACTGGCCCTGTTCGAGAACGGCGGCATGGCGGTCTACAACGCGGTCATCACCCTGTCGAGCAACTCGCCCCAGCGCATCGAGGCGGGCGACGCGGGGATGTTCGCCGCGCGGCCCGTGGAAATCTACCAGACCGGCTACGGCTACGGCTCCTCGCAGCACAAGGCGTTCGCGAGCACCGAGTTCGGGCACTTCTACGCGGACGCGGCGCGCGGGCAGGTCTTCCAGTTCGCCCAGTCGTCCAACGAGATTTCGGCGATGAAGGCGGCGGGCTGGTTCAAGCGGCACCTGCCCATCCGCCTGCTGGAGCATTTCCCGGACGCGGCCGCCGACAACGCCCTGAACGGGGCGGGCATCAGCATTGCCTACGACCCGTTCCACAAGCGGGTGCTGCTGTCCAAGCGCGACTACGTGCCGGTCGTGGCGGGCATCACCCACCGGGGCGGCGTGTTCCGGCTGGCCGGAAAGGAAATAGATTTGGATGACACGCGGTATTTCTGTCCGGTGGGGTGGACAATCGCCTACAACCCCCTGAAAAAACGGTGGGTCAGCTTCTATTCCTACGTGCCGCAGGCGTTCATCAGCCAGCCCACCCACTTCCAGACGCTAATCGGCGATGCGGTGCATGACCATCCGGGCGACTTGCGGCTGCTGCCCAAGGGCACCAGGCCTTTCGGCGTGTTCGGCGGCAGGGAGCACCCGTTCATCCTTGAGGTGATGGACGACGGCAAGACCGAAACCGAAGTATTGTCATCGCTGACCGTCGTTGCCGACGCGAAAGACCACGCCGATGTCCGGTTCCCGCAGCCCGCGCGCGGGGCGTTCTTCGACGAACTGACCGTCTACAACGACTACCAGGGCACGGGCGTTTTGAAACTGTCCCTGCCCGCGACGGGCGATATGCGCAGCCGATGGAAAAGGCCGCCCGCCACGGGAGGCATCCGGCACGCGCCCTACAGCTTCCAGCGCGACGAGTACGCGGTCAACGCCCTGCACGACGTGCTCAACCCGCCCGTCAGCCGGGGGCAGCGCATCTGGTCGGCGGATGAAAATGACGCGGCTTTCCGGGCCGCGCAGCCGGTGGACAGGGTGTTTTTGCCGCCGGACGAAACCGGACTTCCGGCCGCGCAGCGGCGGCTGGTGAAAAACCCGGTGCGCGGCAAGTTCGTGCGCAGCCGGTGGACGAGCCGCAACGCCGCGCTTGACCTGGTGGTCAAATTCATTACCTTCGTCAAGCAAAAGGCATTCTGACCAAAACATCAAAAACACCGACAAGCCCATGGACGACATTTTCCTGCACGACTTTCCCGGCGAACTGGTTGACACCAGGGCGCAGGAACTGGGACTGGCCGAAGACACCTGCCGTCCCTGCACCTTCACCCTTGACCTGCGCGATGTTTCGATGATCCGCGATGCCAACGACAGCGACGGCGACCTGAACGCCTGCATCATCTACACCAAGAGCGGCGAATCGTTCTGGACGGGGCTTTCGCGGATGCAGGTGAAGGCCGTCTGGGAGAAAGCCCTGCCGCTGACGGCCGGGGCCAGGATGTTCATGCAGTGAAAGCCCTGCAAAATAGTATCTTTTAAGACACCCGAACCGCCAGGTCATCCAAACCCGCCATGAAAAGAAACCGCAGCCGCCCCCAAAATCCCGCACCGGGCAATCCCGCACCCAGCTACTTCGACCTGCTTGCCGAATCCCGCAACGCCCGGCAGGACGTGTCGCGCCAAGGCTACCGCGACGGTTCGCCCTATGGCGGCGCGCCGTTCCTGGACATTGAAACGCCCGGGGGCGGCATTACCATGCGGGGCGTTTCGCGTCCGCTGCTGGGCATGACCCCTCAGGGCGAACGGCAGGTGATGGTGCCCGGCGGCGAGTACCGGTTCGACTCCCCGGTGGTGCGCGAGATGCCCCTGCCACCCGGAATGATTCAGGGAATCATTCCGCCGGAAATGCCATTGCCGCAGATGCAGTTCGGCGATCTGGTGGGCGGCATGATGGGCGGGGCGGGCGGCGGCGCACCGGGTGGCGGCGGCATGGCCGGGTTCCTGCAAAACAACGGCCAGCAACTGGCGGGCATCGGCAACGTGGGCGCATCGGTGCTGCAAGGCATCGCCTCCAACCGCGCCCCGGCATCGCCCATCGAGCAGCAGGCCTTGCAGGCGGCGGCGGATTCGCCGATGGCCGGTGCGGGGTATGCCGCCGGGGAAGCCGTGTTGCAGGGTGCGGCCAATGCCGTCGTGCCGGGTGCGGGTACGGCCCTGAAAGCCGTCAGCGGGCTGGTGGACGCGGGTGTCGGCGCAATCATGACCCCGGAACAGCAGTTGAAGAACAACAACCTCAAGTTCACGCGCTACCTGGGTGCGCCCGGATACCTGATCGACCGCGCCATCGGCCGCCGCAAAATGGGCAAGTACAACGCCCGCAAGGGGCAGTTGGGCGAGATTGAGGAGGCACAAAACATCGGGCAGGTTGAGCGAAACAACAACTCGGGCACGGGCGACTACTCGCCCATGTACCGGGAGGGCGGCCTGACCGAATGGTTCGCCGAAGGCGCGGGCGGCGGCGGCTGGGACAGGTACGATACGACGGGCAAACGGATCGGGAAGTGCGGGGACGGGAAGGACGGGGAAGGCTATGCCGCCTGCCTCTCGCTGGAAAAGGCGCAGAAGCTGGGCAAGGCCGGCATCGCCTCCTTCGTGCGCCGCAAGCGGGCGGCCCAGCGGGATGCCGGGCGGGGCAGAAAGGGTGATGCCGGAAAGGGTTCCGCGCCGATCCGGGTATCCACCGGGGCATCCAAAAAAGAGGATGGCGGTTTCACGGACGGCTTTGCCGGCGGATTCATGCCCGGAACCGACCAAATGGAAAGCCAATTGGCGGCTTTCAAAAGCGGCGGCAACACGCCGACCGACACCGCGCTGTGGTCACGCGCCAAGTCGCGGGCCCGCCAAAAGTTCGACGTGTACCCTTGTGTACCCATGGACAGTCAGGCCCTAACAAGGCGTGGGTGGGTCGGGCCAGACGACCTCGCCGTTGGCGATGAGATACTCGCCTACGACATTGAGGATGACATCCTTCGCTGGACACCCGTGCTGAATATCCACCGACACGAGAATGCGCCCGTGACCGCATGGTCCAACGCCCAGTCGCGATGGACGATAAGGAGTACGCCAGACCACAATTGGGTCATGTTTCGGAGCGGACAATTCCATCCGCGAAAGGCCGATGCAAGTATTTCCGACGGCCGCAAGGCCCGGTCTCGTCAAGGTCGCCGTCTCACACCTATTGATAAGGCTCCGGCTGGAGTTTCTAACATCCTTGTCGCCGCTAAACTGTCAATGGATGAGCCAAGTGCAGACCTTACCAGATTCACCAAGTATGGACAGTCGTGGGTTGAAACCGTACTGCGGATGAGCCGTGACCAATTAGAGTCGTGGTTGGCTGCCGCCATAGTTTACGATGGCTACGAACACAAAAGCAGTTTTGGTTTCAGCCAGAAGGACCCCGACCATTTAATGGCATTAGAACTCGCTGCTGCGCTCACTGGTCATGTTGTGACAGAGGCGAAGTACGCGGATAGGTCGGTTACGTCCGTACAGGTGCTGCAACGGAGGCATATTCAAATCCAGTATGCCAATCGCGTTGAACTAAATCGACAGCCGGTTTGGTGCCCGCAAACGCAGTACGGGACATGGCTCATGCGCCAGTCGGGTTTCATTACTATCACGGGCAACTCCGCCTACGCCAACGCGTGGGCGGTGCAGTGGTACGGGAAACAGGGCGGCGGGTGGCGCAAGGCCGAAGACGGAATGATGGTGGAGGGAATGGCGGATGGAATGCCGGACGACCCGACGGGCGGCTACGACATCATGGAAGGCGAGGGCGGCGTGTACCTCAAGCCCCGCGACAAGGCGCGGTTCGCGCAGTGGGCGGCGGCAAGTGGCATGGGTGTTCAGCAGGCGGCGGCGCAACTGCTGTCGGGCGGAAATGAGCCGGAAATGCCAACGCCACAAGGCGAAATGCCCGAAATGAAGGAGGGCGGCATACCCGAACGTTACAAAAGCAAGGGCTTCGCCAGGGTGGGGGCGAAGAAAAATTCCACGCGCCCCGGCAAGAAATGGATGGTGCTGGCCAGAAAGGGCGAACAGTACAAGGTCGTCCACGGCGGGGACAGCAACATGAAGGACTACACGCAGCACGGTTCGGGTGAGCGGCGCAAGCGTTTCTGGAGCCGGATGGGTGGTCGGGATTCGGCCAAGGCCAACGATCCGTTCTCCCCTTTGCACTGGCACAAGAAGTTCGGCACGTGGTGATGCGCACGGTAGTCAGGCACTCACGGCTATGACCTGATTTAGATTGAGCCAGTACCAATCGCCCAGACTGCCATCCTGATTTGTTTCGGCGAAGCAGTAAAACCAATCGTTGATATGCCAGAACGGTGATTCGGAAAGAACCAAGAACAATTTTGCGCCTTGGACTTTTTGAAAGAACAGGATTCGCCCGATTCGTTGCCCGTCGCACAAGCCGTAGAGTTTTTCAACCGTAGCGGCGTTACCCGACAGGATAAAGGGGATGCCCTGCCAATCGGATAACACAAGCGGAGGTTTGGTTATGCCGAAAGATACTATTTTCGTGGCATTCAACCGGGTCACGGTTTGGGAAACAATTTGCGTTCAATGAGTTCAACAGCGGCAAGGATGCAGCCAAGGCCGATGACGGCCAGTTTCTGGGTCGCGTTCAGGTCGCGGAAGATGGCCGTTGCAAAAAGGGCGGCGGCGACTGCAAGGCGGATGAGTTGTCGGGTGGTCATGGCTTTGTTCAGTTGGGTTGCTTGTCGGTCTGGGTGATGCGGGCGAAAAAGAAATGCGCGTCGAAGTCAATCGGGTAGCGGGTCACGCCGAATCCCTGCTTGGGGGTGGATGAATACACGGCAAACCAACGCTGCTCCATGTTCACCTCCTTGATGATGCCGCAATGCCCCTGCCTGCCCGAATGCCACCACCACTGCACCAGGTCGCCCGGCTTCAGGTCTTCCCAGTAGTTGAGGCCCACGCCTTTCAGGTTGGCGGTGACGAAGTGGCAGACCCCGCCGTATTCGGGTTGCGGCTTGCCGGCTTTCAGGTTGGCGAGGATCATGTCAATGGACTGGTTCGGAATGACGACGTTGATCTGGCTTTTGTGCGACGGACGCAGGTTAAAGTGCATGGACAGGAACCCGGTCAGGAACTCGGTGCAGTTGGCGGTTTTGTAGTCGGGAGCCATGCCTCTTCCGTTTTTTTCGAGTGAGGCGACCAGTTTCTTGTTTATTTCGGCCACGTCCTTGGATTCCCAGTCGGTGTTCAGTTTGTAATCCCATGTAATCTGCTGTTCCAATGTCAGTTCTTTTTTCGGGGGCGGAAGCGGGAACGGGAACCCGGTTCTGTACATTACCAGGCTGTCCTTCCATATGCCGTATTCGCTTTCCGTTCCGGATTGGTACATTTTCTGATGGACGTATTGGATTTTGGACTTCCTGTATGATTCAAGCGAATCACTTAATGCCGTTCCCGCCCGACCTTGCGCGGAGGATGTTCGGGAACCGGCCGCAACAATGGCGAAAAACAAGAGAAACGCGGATTTTGCTGTTTTCATGTGGGTAAATGTTGCGGAAAGATAATCGATTGCGTTAATTTACATGGATTGATACCGCTTGCATGGACAAAGGTAAACATAAGTTTTAAACTTACCTGTCTTCTTCGACGAACCCATATACCGGACACATGAACACCCCGAAAAAAGGAATGAAAAAACGCCTCGCGGCCGGATTTTTCCCGCCGCTTGATTTCATGCAGCAGGGAAACAAGGTTGCCCCGCCTTCATATGGCCTGCAAAACCCTTCCCCCGACGCGCTGGAATACTATAAAAACATCATCGGTGTCGCCGATAATTTTTCAAAAGGATACGATGGCAAAAGCCGCGTCCTGCAAAAACCCGTTTACGACCAAAACGGGTTTGCGTCCGGCATTGCCCAAGTGGTTGCCGACAACGACGGTGTGGGTTCGGCATTCGGATCGGTTGATTTCGCCCAGGTCAAATCAAAAACGGGGTTGCCGGACTTTACCAACACCTGTGTGGGTTCTTCCTGCTACGTGGCCAACGCCGCCGGTGCCAAGGATGACGGAGCGGTGGAAAACTCGGAGTGGGTCAAGCGGGTGTCAAAGGACAAATCTTGGATACCCGTACCGAGCAATGAGGCCCAGGCCGGAGACCGCATTGTGATATGGGATAAAGCCGAGCCGGGAGACGGCAAAAGCGATTACAAGCAAAAAAACGTGTCGGGTATTGACAAGACGCTGGGAGTGGAAGGGCAGATTCCCGTTCACATGGTGACATATGGTGGCAAGCAAGTCGATGGCAATCGGTACATATACCACGATGGCAGCGAAGACAAGTCCTACAAAAAAACCGTATTCAACCCGGCGGCATCCGACAAGGGTTATGTGGCCTATCGGTACGTGGGCACAAACCAGACGGCGGACAGGTTTGCCAAAAGCCAGAATAACCCGGATATGTTCACCCCGAATCAACTCAATCCGGACATCCGAACCCGCTCGCGCCCAACCGAACAAGAGTTGATGAAACAGTTCCGTGAGCAGCGTGCTGTCCCGGCCAACGCACAAACCGGCCTGCCCCAGAACCAAAACGGCGGCATGGTGGATGACGGGGCCATCTTCGTCCCCCACGCCATGCTGCGCCAATACCAACAGGGCGGGCAAACGTCCCTGCCACCCGAAATGATGCAGGGCATGATGCCGCCGGAAGGCATGATGGCACCCATGCCACAGCCGCAAGAAATGCAACAGCCGCCCATGCCGCAGCAAGACCCGTTCGCCGACATCACCATGCGGCGGCAGCCAGACAGCGGCGACTACGCCGCGCTGCTGGACTACCGGCTCTACAACGGGCAGCCGAACGTGGAGGTGGAGGCCGGGGAGTTCATGCAGACCCCGGACGGGCAGACCTACCGCGTAACGGGCGACCGCCATTATGAAGGCGGCGAGGAGATTGCCGCGCCCGCCGACAGCCGCGTGTTTTCCGACCACCTGAAAATATCAAAAGGCGTTTCCGAGGTGTTGGGATTCGGTTCCAAACGCAAGAAACGCCGCGCCATGACCTATGCCGATGCCGCCAAGAAACTCGACACGGCCAGGCTCGACAAGCTTATGGAGGAGGAGACCGACCCGATCCTGCGCGGCACCTCGGCGCGGATGCGCGACCGCAACGCCCGCAAGCTGGATACGCTTTTCCAAGTGCAGCAGGTGCATAACGGGGAGGCGTTGAAAGACCGGGTATTGAAAGACCGGGCGGCGCAGGCAACGCCCATGCAACAGGCAATGCCACCGGAAATGATGGCGCAGATGCCCATGCCGCCGGAAGGCGCGATGCCGCAACAGCAAATGCAGGGGATGCCCATAGCCAGGTATGGCAAACGCGTTCTGCCAATGGCAGAGGACGGGCGCAGGGCGAACATCATGTCCGTTCCCGCAATTGACTACGGCGCGAGCCGGCAGGGACAGTTTCCGCCCGCAATGCCCGCCGGCCGGATGGCAAACAGGATGGAACTGGCGGATGCGCCGCTGATGGATGCGCCAATGGACGCGCCGCCGATGGCCGCGCCGCCCGGAGCCTACCAGCCGAAGCTGCCGTGGATGCAACTGGCTCCGGCGGCCTACCAGCTTGCCGCCAACGCCAGCCGCCGCACCACGCCGCTTGAGCAGATGAACTACAACGACACGCTGTCGCAGTTGCAGAACCAGCGCACCGGCGCGGACTTTTCGGCGGGCCGGGAGCAGAACAACCGCGACTACCGCTCGGCCCTGCGCCAGATTGGCTTCGACGAGGGGATGTCGGCGCAACTGCTCGGCCAGAAACTGACAGCCAACCAAGGATTGGCCGCCCAGGAGTTCAACACCGCAAACGCGCTGCAAAACCAGCAGTCGAGCCAACTGGCGCAGTTCTACCAGGGTCGCGACGAGGCCAACCAGGGGCTGCGCGACCAGTACAACGTGCGCAATTTACAGTCGCAGGCTGTGCAGCAGCAGAACATCGGCAACGCCATGCAGTCGGCGGGCAACGTGATGTCGGGCTGGCAGCGTGAGAAGACCGCCGCCGCCGTCGCCCAGCAGATGAACCCGAACGTGCGGTTCGTGGCGGGCCCCGACGGGCAGCCGGTGGCCGTGACCGCAGGCACGGAGATGTATTTCAACACCCCGGCGGGCCAGTTCACGCCGTTGCAGTACGACCGCCGCCGCACCCGCACCAAGACCGACCGCTACGGACGCAGGACAACCGAACAGACCTACGACGAGGAATGAACCCAGAAAAACAACTCTCTAAAAGATACTATTCTCCATCATTGTTTTCCATGAAAAGATACACATTGTCGGTGTTGCGTACCAAATCGGATTGCCGGATCGGAATTTTAGTGAAAAAGTGTTGGAAACGAAAACATGAAATTGACCGGATATTGAAAAACCTGAAACAGGAAAACATAAAATTCCCGCCCGAAACGGAAAAACGGATAAGCGAACTGTCATTCCTGTATTATGTGCGGGCCGTTTGGCTTTCGGAGTTCCTGCGCCTGAAAGGGGTGCATGAGGAACACATGCAGATAACCTATGCCCGGTACAAAAACAGGATTTGACTTTCTGAAAGATACTATTTTTGAAAAACATTATTTCCACGCAACATGGCAGCCAGTTTCGCAACACCCGTCACCCAGCCCTACGGCTACCAGGCGCAGCTTCCCTTGGAGCTGATGGGGCAGGTAGCCGACCGCAAGCAGAAGCGTTTCGATTTGGGCATGGCCCAGGCGCAGGATGCCTACGGCCAACTCCTGAGCCTGCCCGCCGACGTGGGCTACGACACCCAGCGGCGCAATGAAATCGTGGGGCGGGTGCAGGAGCAGCTCAACAACCTGGGGGCGATGGACTATTCCTCGCCCGAGGCGCAGGCCAAGGTCAATTCAATCATCAGCGCGGCCACCGCCGACGGGCAACTGGCCGAGATCGCATCCAACCAGGCCTACGCCCGGCAACTGGAGGACGAGATGGAGGAACGCCAGAAGAAGGGCGAGAACATATCACCCTACAACATGGCCGCCTACGAGCAGTTGCAGGGCTACCGCAACCAGCCCGCCACGGGATCGGAAAGGCTGGGCCGGGGCCGCATCTACGCCAATTTCGACACGAGCAAGTTCGCCACCGACATCGGCGACAAGGTGAAGGCCGATTTGACCAAGCAGCTCGAAACCGACGGACGCTACGACACGACCGAACTGCGCGAGTACATCACGCAGGAAAAGGTGGCCGACGCAATCTACGGGGCGGCCACCCAGGACAGCCGCGTGATGGGCGACATGATGCGCCGCTTCCAGTACGAGAACCGGGGCCGCAGCCTGTCCGACCTGTACGGCGACTACGCGGCGGCCAGCACCGGGCGGATCGGCCAGGACATCGGCCTGCTGGCCGAGCAGAAGCGGCAAAACCCCAAGGCCGCCCCGGAGATAGACGCGCGGATCGGGCAGTTGCAGGCCGAAAAGGCGCAGTGGGAGCAGATGGACGCGATGGAACGCGAGGGCAAACTCTCCGACGGGCAGAAGCAGAGCCTGCTGTTCGGCAACTACCTGCGCGGCTACGCGAGTGATTTCGGGCGGATTTTCGCCAAAGACCGTCTGGAGACCGACCGCAAGGCCAACGCCTACGGACTGGAGGCCACGCGCCAGCGCAACCGCCTCGACCTGGATTCCACCAGGCGGGCCAGAAAGAAGGCCGACGATGCCGAGCAGCAACAGATGTCGCCGCCGGACAACTGGCAGCCGGGCTACAACGAGAACCGCCCGCTGACCGGATTCCTAGGCGACGACCAGATACGGCTGGACGGCAACGGCGACATTGTTGTTCCAAAAAGCACCGAGATCGGCGTGGGCATGGACTTCTCCAAGCTGACCGACAACCCGGTGGACTTGCTGCCGTTCGGCTACAAGCCCGACCCCAAGGCCAAGGAAAAGATGGAATACGTCGTGCAGCAGTACGTGATGAGCGTGCCCGAACTCAAAAGGCAGTGGGAGGAAAACCCCCAGGAACACGGGCGCATCCGCAAGCAGGTCGTGCCGCTCATCAACCAGTCGCTGACGGAGTATTCCAACTCGTTCAACCGTGTTTTGCCCGTATCCGAGCGGTTCAAGGGGTCGAGGGATTATTTCAGGGAGGTGGAGAAAAACGTGAAGAAGGGCATCGGCCTCGGCTCAAGCCGCGTGTTCAGGCTCGACGAGCAGTCTGGGGCGATGGTGGAACTGTCGGCCAAACAGAAGGAAAAGCTCAACCAGGCCGTGCAGAAGCGCGGCACCAACACGGTGATGAACGGCGTGTACGGCCCGCGCAACACCATCGGCATCGGCTCGGGCTTCCAGGTGGCCGTCAGTTCGCCGGAAGATTCGGACATGGGCGGCAAGTACGTGGTGGAGGACAACCGCCAGTTGGAGAACGCCTATTTGGTTCCCGCCCAGAAAGCCTACGCCCAGCAGTTCAGCAAGGATGAGAAGACCCCGATTCCGGCGGGCTACACCACCACCACGCCATCGGGCGCACGGGCGGCGGTGTACTACCGCAAGGCCAGGGGCGGCATCACCGCCAACCCGCAGACGGGCGGGGCCGTGCCGTACGCGCAGTACGTGATGGAACTCCGCTACACCGACCCCAAGACCGGGCAGCCGCGCACGGACTACCACCGCGACGCGCAGGGCAACGTGCTTTCCTATTCGCCGGAGCAGATCGAGCAGGCGCAGACCGAACTCTACTATTCGGAGGCGGGCCGCCGGGAAAGCTACTCGCCCAAGAGGGGGACGGGCGGCTACAACGCCGACAGCTACGGGGACGACGGGGGCTTGGAGGATGACGGGGACTGATACCGGCCTACCAAGTCAATCCACTGCTGGTTCGTGGCGATTTCGGCTTGCAGGCTTTCCGCCATTTGGTGCAGGTGCGCCTTTTCAGCGGCCAGTTCCGCAAGCCACGTTTGCAGGAACGGGATTCCGACGGGGCGGTGTTCGCGTTCAAAGACCGCCTGGAACAATCCCTTCTCCTCAAAGACTTCCTTGCTGATGCCATAGCCATTTTCGCTGTCCACCGGTACCATGACGTTCGTTGCCGGATGCAGGAAAAAATGACGGTCTTTTTCCACTATTCCCTCCAAGGCAACACGGGTGACATACACCTCGATCGGCAACATTTCCTCGGATTGGTTCCTGACAAGTTCTTGCATGGCGGGTTCGCGGGTTTTGGCTTTTCAAAAGATACTATTTTTTCCAGTCGTGGTGAGTGTTGCAATCCTGCTTGGTGTCAAAAACCAGTTCCCTGCCTGACAAAGCAAGGTCAATATTCAACACTTTTGCCAGACGCACAAACGCGTTTTCATCCCCGATAAGCAGCATATGACCGGCGCATTGCGAACCGGTCTTTTTGTGGCACACAAAGCTATCCGTCTCCAAGATTTGCGTCATGCGTTCCGCGCCAAGCCAACCTTCGAGTATATCTTTGCGAAACGGGCACTGGACGCACGGTTTTTTCTGGTGGGGTAGCCGGCTCATGAGTTTTGAAATCGAACCAGTTGGTTGCGCAGCCTGTCAGTTTCGGCTTGTACGGCTTCCATCGGCCATTTTTCGAGCGTGTCGCCACCGTGCGCCGTGTCGAACCCCACCATCCAGCAGCCAATGTCCTGCCCCTCCAACTCCCAATCGGCGGCCATCTTCGCGTCCACCGGCTCGGAAAAGGTCAATCCGTAATGCACATCCACGTCAATACCGTCATAATGAACGCCGTGTACGGGATGCCCCTTGGGAATGAGCACGTAGCCGTTGCCCCACCCGAAATCCATGAACTCCCTTGACAGGTGGGTGGTCTCCCTGAGTATTGTTTTCATACGAACATTGTTTTATACTTGTATTTTTGCGTTCTTTTGCGGATTGTCATTGCTTGCCGCGACAACCTCCGCAAACATACAAGTTTAAAACTTACCCGTCAATAACCGCCAATGGCTTTTCGACCGAACCTTTCCACAACGCACATCAACCGCCTTTTTGACCCGGCAAACGCCACCGTCATTGACGAAAGCGAACTGCCCGGCGACGGAATCGCGCCCCGGCTCCAGCAGGGCGGCGTGGTTCAGCCGCGCGGCGCGACACCCCCCCCGCCACCGCCACCCGACACCGCGATACCGGCGGTGCGCACCGGAACGCCCAACATCAACGTGGACGCGCTGATGCGCAAGGCGGGCGTGCAGGGCTTTACCGAGCAACAGGCCGCCGAAATGCCCGCCGCCTTTGCCGACCCCAACTTCGGGCTGTACTCCAACGAGGCGCGCGGGCAGAGCGAGACACCCATCGTATTCGGCGAGAACCAGCAGGTGAACCTTGCGGCCGGCCAGTCGGCGGCGGGCAACCTGGCCCGCAGCGCGGTCAAGATCGCCGCCAAGATACCGCTCAAGTTCGCCGAAGGCGTCGTGTACGGCCAAAACTTCCTGATGGAGGGGGCGGATGCGCTGGCCGGCGACCGGGAAATGGACATGGATTTGGTGACCAACGGCGGGCTGGCCTCGCTTTTGGAGGCGTGGGACAGCGGCCTGGACGAAGGCGCGTTGCGGGTCAGCAAGTCTGCCGGCTACAATGACAACAGCATCTTCAAGAACCTTTCGACCAACTTCACCGAGTGGCTGGGCAACGAGGGCGGCGACGGATTGGCTTTCACCGGCAGCGGTTTCCTGGGCGGCGGCATCGCCTCCAAGCTGCTCAAGGGGGCATCGGCGGGGCGGGCATTGTCCGCATCGGGCAGCCTGGCGCGGGTGGAGGGGCTGCTCGGCACAAGCGGGCGGATCGCCTCGGCGCAGCAGGCCTTCCTGCAACGGCTGCCGCAGGCGGCAATGGTGGCCTACAACACGCTGACCGAACCGCTCTTTGAGGCCAACGACACCTATGATTCCATCTATGAGCGGGCCATGAACGAACGCGACGCGGCGGGCGGCTACAAGTATGACGAGCAGCAGGCCAAGCAGATGGCCAACCGGGGGTCGTTCAACGCGTTTTTGTACAACATCCCGGCGGTGATCCTGCCCAACATCATCGAGAGCCGCATTTTGTTCGGCGGGATGAAGGGCAGCCGTTCGCTCAACCCGCTGCTGCGCGAGGCCGAAGGGCGCATTTACCGCAAGACCGTCGGCGATTTCATCGGCGGCTACGCCCGGCAACTGCCGCAGAACATTGTATCGGAAGGCGGGCAGGAACTGGCGCAGTACGCCATCTCCAAGACCATGGACGACTTGTCAGCGCAGGAAATCTCGCCGCTGTCCTACCAAATGTTCGGCGAGGTGCTGGGCAACGTGGCAAGGGGACTGGGTACGAAGGAAGGGTTGGAGGCCGCCGTGACGGGCGGACTGTTCGGCCTGCTGGGCGCATCGGCGCAGACCTACGGTGACATGGCGCGGGGCCGCCGCATGGCCGGCGACCTGGCGGGTGTGGCGGAGAGCCTGAACGCCTCGCCGATGGTTTCCATGTCCAACCTGTACAGGACTCGCCCGACGACCGAGACCGTGACGGGCAACGACGGCGTGGCCGTGGAAAAGCAGGGCGAGGAACTGGACTTGGACACGGAAGGCAACCCGGTCATCGACCCGGCGAAGGTGGCCGGAAAGTTGCAACGCAACTCGCGGCTGCAAAAGGTGTTCGCGCTGCGGCAGGAGGCCCTGGAAAAGGGCGACGCGTCCTTATCGCAGTTCTCCTCCGACCTGGGGCTGGCGACCGTGGCGCAGGATTACTTCGACCAGGGCGCGGAAAACGTGCTGCGTGCCAAGCTGCTGTCCTACAGGAAGATGACCCCGCAGGATTTCGCCGCCGAGGGCATCCATTCCGAGGCCGACCGCAAGGCCATCACCGCCAACGTGGACGGCCAGCTTGCCAAGCTGGAAAACCTGTCAACGGTCTACAACCGGATCAAGACCATCTACGGCGGCAGGGCGATACCCAACGCCCCGGCCAACGCCGATGAACCCGGCACCGCCGGTGCAAACGCCGCACCCACAAGCACCCGGACGGAAAGGTACGACACGGGCGCGCTGTACACTGAGGCGGCGGGGCAGTACGTGCTTGACACGGCCCGCACGCAGGCCAAGGCCGACCTGGAAAGCCTGCTGGTGAACCTGCCGCCCGAAGTGTTCCGCAACAACGTCATCACGCCCGCCGACCTTGAAAACGGCTTCGTGGTGGCCGGGCGCGGCATCACGCCCGGCGTGGACACCAGTGCCGACACGTTTTTGCGGGCCAACGAACTCACCTCCCAGCAGGAGGAGCAGGTCAATGAGGCACTGTCAGCCTACAACCGCTATTCGCAGGCATTCGCTGAGAGCAAGGGCCGTTACCGCCGGATGCTGTCGGGCGAATTGCGCACGGCTCCCATCGGGGAACGGCTGGCCAAGGCCGCCGCACAGGCTGGCGGCTTGGAAAACACCGTGGAAAACCCGTCCGCAGCCGATCCGGCGGGTACAAGTCCGGCCGGACAGCCGGTTTCGGAACCGGTTCAAGGCCAAGTGACGGTTCCAAACCAAACCTCCGCCACGCCAACTGTCAGTCCGGCCGAGCCGACCACCAGTGAACCGACCTACAACGTGGCCGCCGTGGCAGGCCGCTTTGCCGGGCAGTTCGGTGCCATCGGCTACCGGACGCTGGCGGGCACGGCCGATGCGGATGGCAATGTGACCGACGGCGAGGTGTTCGCGCTGGATGCCGACCCTTCGGTGCAACTGCCGCTCGGATCACTGGCCGCAGTGCAACGCGCCGCCAGGCGGCGCAACACGGAGATCGCCCGCCTGCTCGCCGGTGACCCGGCCGCCCTGCGCCAATGGAACACGCTATACAACAGCCTGACCGGCCCGGCCTCGGAAACCTACGTGGCCCGTCACTTCGAAGACATCAAGGCGCGGATACGCACCGACGGAACCATCCAGTCATTGCCCACGCAACCACTGTCCACCAATGAAAACCAGATACAAGCGACAACCGAAGTTGCCGGTGACGAAAATGAACAAGGAGGCGAGACTAATATCGGCACTGCTGAAAAACCCGAACCTGCGATTCCCACCGAATCCCCAGTCCCTGTACGAGTGGCCGACACTGGGCGGAACCGGAACGGAGCATCAGGCCAATTGACCCCGGAGCAACAGGCTGACAACCAGATGATTGCCCTGGCAAACGATTACAACGCCCTGACCCCGTGGCAGAGAAAACAAAAGCGGGGCAACGAACTGATGGGCCGCCTGATGGTGCTTGCCCGGCAGACGGGCACGCAGGCCGGGCAGTCGCAGGGCAAAGTCGCGCTGACCCGCGACGGCAGGCCCCTGCGCCGCGCCAGCACCGGAACACCCGCCTCGCCCGTGGCCGGATTCCGCCCGCTGGAAGATCGCGATGCCGGGGCGCAGCCACTGATCCGGCAGGCGGTGGAGATGATGGAGGACAACCCGTCGGTGCTGGCGGGGCTGGGCATGAACATGGATGCCCGCGACTTTGCCGGGGCGGTGCGCGATTTCGCCCAGGGGCGCAACACGCGGCGGCTGGATGCGGTGATGAACCTTATCGAACAGGCGGTGCGCGACTGGTTCGTGCGCCACACCCAGCGGGCGGGCAAGGGCAGCCAGACCCACGACATACCCGTGGAGGAATACTTCGCCCTGCGGCGGCAGTCCATCGAGGAGATTGACGAAAGCCCGGTCACCGCCGCGATCGGAAACGTATTAACACGCGGCGACTTCACGCTGGAAGACATCCTTTCGGTGGCCGCGTCGGCCAACCCGAGGGACAAGAACCGCCTTGAATCCACGTTCTACGAGGATTTGAACGACGACGAACTCAATGATTTCATCCAGACCCTAACCCGACTCACCGATGAACAAGCCCGATTCGCCCAAGAAGAAGATGGCACCGAAAGCGAAAGCGACCTTCGGGATGATAGACCAGGCCCGCAAGCAGGCGCGGTTCAACCAACTGGTGCGGGAGAAATACCCGTCCCCAACGCCGGACAGCCCGCAGGCGGACAGCCTACAAGCGGACAACCCGGTGCCGGAACAGTAAGCCCGGATGATGTGGCCGCCAGCCTGAAGGCCGTTTCGCTCTCCAGGCTGTTCGTGCCCAAAAGCGTGGACAGGGCCGCCATTGAACAACTGGTCAGGAATACCCCCGCCGGGGAACTCAATGCCAAGGCCACCATCCGCGCCCAGACCTTCGCCGACCGGCCCGCCAACTACCAGCCCGTGGACAAGCGGGGGCGCATCCCGGTGTATTTGTCCTCGCAGGGCAACGGCGCGAAACAGGACACGGTGCTTTCGGTGTTCATCGGCGAGCAGTTCGCGGGCAACATCCGCCCGCCCGTGTTCTACGACGCGCCGCAGGGACGCGCGCTGTCGCTGGAGAAAGTGAAAGACAGCCTCGGCGCGTTCGGCGATGCCAACGCGCTGCTGCCCGACAGCGAACTGACCGCCCTGCGCGAGGCGAATGTGGGCTACCAGCAGCTTTTCGACGCGGTGCGGGCGGCGGGCGGTGAGATTTCCGGCCAAGCGGCGGGCATCAGCCTGACCCCATCGCAGGGGCAGTTCGCCAAGGGGAATCCCACCCCCATCCGCCAAATGCCGGCCCTGCAACTGGCGGGCGAGCCGTTCTACGCGCAGCGCACCTACAACACGAAGGAAAAGAAATACAATGTTTCCGCCATCTACGCCAACGGGGCGCAGCAAGCCGAACTCGAAAGGCTGGGCGTTGACCGCGACCGGCTGCAAGGGCTGACCGAAAACGTTTTCTACAGGAAGGGGTACCGGAATTTCTTCACCCTGTCCGTCACGCCGGGCGGCGACGTGCGCGTTGTGCCGCTGATGCTGCCCAAGGGAGAAAAGCCATCGGCGGACACGCTGCTGGCCGAACTTGCCGGTGACGTGACCACCGGAGCCAATTTAAAGATCAATTACCGGGCATCCGGCCAATCACCGCAAGCCACGGCATCCGAAACGGAAAGTGTTACGGAACCGGCCGCTGCCTCCGAGCAGCGGGATTCGATCCTGCCGCCCGCCACCAGCGAAGCGGCACGCAGGATCATGGAACGCCTGACCGGAAAGTTCAACATTCCGGGCCAACTGGTTTCGCAAGAAGAAGCCGCCAAGCTGCTCGGACGCGCGGACAACCTGCCCAAGGGCTTTTTCAAGGATGGCAAAGTGTACCTGGTCGAAGGGCTGATGGCCCAGGACACGCCGTTCCACGAATTCGCCCACCCCTTCGTTGCAGCCATCGCGCAGTCCAACCCGGTGCTGTACGCGAATTTGCTGCGGCAGATACAGGCGGAAAATAGTATCTTTTCAAAAGTCAAAACCCTCTACCCGGAACTCTCCGTGGCCGAACAGTTGCAGGAGGCGATTGTGCAGGCGTTGGGGCAGCGGGCCGCCATTGCCGCCCGTGGACTGTCAGGTAAGGCCAACGGGAACCGCAACCAACTGGTCAAGCTGCTCGACCGGTTTCTGGAGGTGGTGCGCGACCTGCTGCAAACCATGTCCGGGCGCATGACCAAGCCCGCCAATATTTCGGAAAACACCACGCTGGATGAACTGTCGAAGTATTTGGCGGACGATACGCGCATTGACCTTTCGGAAAACCCCCGGACGGGCATCGCCTTCCAGAAAGTGGATGAACCCGCCGTGGAAGAGGCCACAGAATCATCAGACGAGGCGGTGGATGCCGCCGAAACGGAGGTGGCAGGCAGCGTGGACAAGGGCTTGCGCGAGGCGGTGGGGCGGCAGGTCTCGCAACTGCTGGCCCGCAAACAGGAGATCGCCCGGCAGGGCGGCGGCACCCGGGAAAGCCGCCTGACGGTGGCCGCCCGCACCCGCACCATCAACAATGCCATTGAACGGCTGCAAAAGGAGGTCACCTATGACGCTTTGTTCTCGGTGGCGGGCAAACAGCTATACACCGCCGAGGAGATTTTCAGGAAGGAAACCGTCACCGCCTCCGACCTGAACGACGTGCTGCGCATCCTGCAATCGGTGGTGGACTACGACGGGTTTTTGAACAACGACCTGCTGGATGCCGCCCAGAAGCGCAGGAAGGATTCGATTGCCATCCGCCGGTCGAAGCTGCAAAACCAGTTCAAGGACGCGGTAATCACCACCGCCGTGAAAGAATCGCGCCGGCAGGGCTATGATTTCAGTGCCGAAACCATCACCGCCGCCTACCGGGACATCGGCGTGGCGGCGCAACTGGCCCTTTCCGCCGAGGAAACGCAGATTCCGGTGGTCAAAGTCATGGCATCGCTGCTCAAATCCGCCGACCGCCAGACGCAGGCCGACTACAAGCAATACGAAAAGGAGGAGGCGGAAATCAGGGCCAAATATACCAAGGAGGATTTCGCCCGGCTCATGGAGGATGGCAGGCTCATCACCGCCTACAAGAACGGTTATTACGCCGCCGAGGATGCCGCCGTGCAGCGGCACATGGAGGTGCTCAACGCCGACGCGTCCACCCCGCAGCAGATGGCCGATTCGTACAACAAACTCTTTGACTGGTACAAGGCCAACCACACCTACGAATGGACGGAAGAGGGCCGCGAACTGTTTGAGAAAGACCGCGCCGCCATCGAGGAAATGATGACCAGGGACGGATTGTTCGACGCGGACAGCTACCAGCGGTGGCTGCTGGAAAACTCGCCCGAATTCGTGGGCGAGACCGATGCCGACGGCAAGTACCGCGTGACCGTGGATGCGGTGGCCTCGGTGGATGCCAAGGGCGAACTGGTCAACCGCAAGTGGTACCGCTACCTGAAGGCCACGCCGAATGCCACGCACGAAAACCCGCGCCACGCAGCGGTCAGGGACAATCCGTTGTACCGGTTCATTACGGACAAGTACATTGAGGCGTTGAAAAAAGTGCCGCACAAGACCATCGTGGACACGGGCGGCTTCGACAAGGTGATGGCCGGTCTGGTCTTCGACGTGACGGCCAACGCATTTACCCTTAAGAACACCTTTGCGGGCGTGGGCGGATTTCTGGGCGACACCTTCACCGTGGCCGTGCGCCGCGCCGACCTGACGGGCGAGAATGGCGAGACGGTGGACGAGAAGGGGCGCGTGCGCAGGATGGGCACCGTGCCGAGCGTGGAACGCTTGCAGCAAGACCGCCGGTTCGACAACCCGCTGGACTTGCTCAAGCAGTTTTACAAGCTGGCCACCGCCTACGAGCACAAGCAGGCCGTGGAACCGGTGCTGAACCTGTTGGAATACCAGCTCTCGAACACGCCCGCCCTGCAAACCACCCTGACCGGGCAGGTCATCACCAATGCCCTGACGGGCAACGCCGAAACCGTGGCGGGCGGCCTTCAGAATGCCCTTTCCCAAATCCGCTACGCGCGGCAGGTGACCCTGGAGGGCGGCAGCCGCACCGACGCGACGGAAGTGTCGCTGTCGGAGAAGGAAAAGGACGCGTTGCTGTCAGGCGAACAGGCCGAGGTGCGCAAGCTGACCGTGGCCAGAGTGTCGGACGGCATGGTGGACTTCTCGCGTATGGTGTCGCTGGGCCTGAAACCCTTCTCGGCGTTGGCCAACGTGGTCATGGGCCTGTCGGCCAACTACGTCTGGGCCGCGCGGGGCGAGGGCGACTTCACCGAAGCGCAGCTCAACAGGGCGGCCAGCACGTTTTTCCCCTCGATGGCGTACTTCATGCTCGGCGGGATGCCGGGCGTGAGGGCCAAACTGGAAAAACAGCATCCGGGCATTGCCGCGCGCACCCGGAAAATTGCGGCGTTGGCCAACAGGTACAAGATCACCGAAACGCTGCGCGAAGGGCAGCAGGAAGGGGATGCGGCCCAAAAGCTGGCCGGGAAATTCTCGCAGGCGTTGTACTCGCTGCAAACCTCGGGCGAATACCTGATCGGCACGCAAATCATGCTGGCCATGATGGACAACACGCCCGTGACCAACCTGAAGGGCGAGGTGAAGACGCTCTTCGATGCCTACGGCGAGGACGGGCGGTGGAACACCGCCGAGTTCGGGCAGCAGCCCGAATGGACGGGACTGGAAACGCTGGACGAGACCGGACTGAACACCAGCCGCGACAAGGCGTTCCGCGACCGGCTGGATCAGGTGCGCAAACGCACGCAGGGAGACTACCAAAGCCCGCTGATGGGCAAGGCCAAATGGTACGGGCGGGTGCTGGCCATGTTCCGCACGTGGCTGCCGATGGCGATCCGTGAACGGTTCGGCAAGGCCACGGATGATGGAAACTTCAAGGGCCGCTACCGCACCTACCGCGACGTGTACCGGGGCGTGGGCGGTTGGGATAAACGCGCTAAGGTGCTGGGGCTGGCCCTTTTGCAAACGGGCGTGGGCACGGCATACAACGTGCGCAACAACGTGCGGTTCGCCGCCTCGCTGGTGCCGGGCCTGAACAAGACCGGCCTTGCGACGATGGAACTGGGCAACCTGGACACGAAGACGCAGGATTTGTTGGATGCGTATTTGCGCGAACAGGGGATGTCGGAACTGGACATCCGGAATATGCGCGCCAACATGAGGGAGTTGCAGTTCATGCTCTACGCGACCATGCTGGGCATGGCATTCAAGGCATTGGATGCCGAGGACGGGGACAAGGACAAGGAGCTGATTGCGATGATCAACCTGGCCAACCGGACATTCGACGACATGGGCGCGTTCTACGACCCGGACACCTACATCCAGCTCATCAAGAAGCCCGTGCCGATGATGCGCACCATTGACAACGCGGTGGACGTGGTGGATTCGGGCGTGAACCTGCTTGAAAGCCCGACAAGCGACATCTACGGGCGGGGCAATCGCCGGGGCGAAAGCAGGTTCTGGGGCAACGTGGCCGACGCGGTGCCGGTGGTGAGTGCCATCCGCGCCACCCAGAACACGTTCGGGCAGGTGTACGGTGAGGAAGCCTACAAGTATTCGGGGGACTGACGGGCGGACGGGGCGTTCTTGCGGGGTTTGCGTTTTTGAAAGATACTATTTTCAAGGCCCTGTTTTCCTGCCCGCAGCGCGTCGGCGGGCATCCGGGCTGGGAAAAACGCAAAAATACAAGTACGGATTTTGGATTGTACGGGTTTTCGCGTTAATTTTCGACGGAAACGGATTCATGTGCGGCCAACGGCCTTTTTGCGGGCACGGGGCGGGCATGGCGGCGGCGGATACAGAACCTTGTGCCGGACAATGCGAATGCGAATGCGATTGAACACGAGTGCCTTCACCTAAACCGTCCGGAAAAAATGGATGCCGAACTGAGAAACACCCTGCGGGAGACCAACAAGCTCCTGCGAAACCTTTACAAGTCCCAGCAATCGGGCAGCAGCAGTGGTGGCAGCGGCGGAACGGGCGGCGGCCTCACACAGGCCGAAACCACCGCCGCCGTGCGCGATGCCATCCAGACGGCGGGCGACATCAATGCGCTGGTTTCCAACACCGACCAGTTGGAAACGCTGTCGGCGGCCATTGGCACCAACACCGACCAACTGGAAACGCTGCTCACCTCGCTCAACGGCAACACCGACGGGCTGGAGGCGGCACTCACGGCCCTTGTCGGCAACACCGACGGGCTGGAACTGTCGGCCACCACGCAGATCGCGCGGCTGGAGCAAATCCGCGACAAGCTCATTGCCGGCCCCGCCAGCGAGGCCACCCTGGCGGCGGCCAACGCCAGCCTCCAGGACATCCTGCTGGAACTGCGCGACGACATACAGGCCACCGAAACCGTCTGGTACGACCGGCTCACGCCCACGCTGTTTTATGTGCGCGTCCGGACGGCCAGCCAGGACACCGGCACGGTGACCATCGCATTCCTGAACATTGACGGCAGTCCGGCCACGCCGGTCATCGCCAACCTGGTGCAGGCTTCGGCCACCAGGGATTTCGACCTGACGAGTTTCTTTTACCGGGCAACCGTTGCCGGGACGGGCTACGCGGCGGGCGACACCATCGAGGAGGTGCGCATCCTGGACACGTCCACGGGAACCATCACCGGCACCGTGTGGCTCAACAAGACGCAGGGAACCGTGCTGGCCTCCCCGCCCGTGTTCGCGCACCTGCAAGTGGACAACACGCTCAACGGGATAAAGGCCGCGCTTGACACGCTCAATGCCAGGGACTTCGCCACGCAGGCGACGCTTGCCGCCGTGCTGGCCAAACTCACGGCAGACCCCGCCACCAACACCTCGCTGGCGGCAATACTTGCCAAACTGGTTTCGGCCCCGGCCACCGAAGGAAAGCAAGACACCGGGAACACAAGCCTTGCCGCCATCCTGGCCAAACTCATCACCGCGCCTTCGACGGAAGCAAAGCAGGATGCGACCATTACCGCGCTGGGTGCGGGAGCCAAGGAAGCCAAACAGGATGTGACCAACACAAGTTTGGCAAACATACTGGCCAAGCTGATTACGGCTCCGGCGACCGAGGCCAAACAGGATGCCACGGTCACGAGCCTGACATCCATCCTGAACAAGCTGGTTGCCGCGCCCGCAACCGAGGCCAAACAAGACAGCCAGCTAACACGCCTGACTGAAATCCGCGACAAGACCAACGCCAACCCGGTGCTGCGCACGGTCATCGGTTCGGCAACCGTGGCATCGCAGGTGATTTCCCTGACCGGCCTGTCCGATGCCAAGGCCATGGTTTTCACGTCCTCCGTTCCGGTGGCGGGCGGGGCGACGGCCATGGAAGTGTATTTTGAGTTCAGCCGCAACGGCCAGGAATGGGTGACCGTGCCCGGCTATGACTTCTGCGACGGCAAGGCATCCACCTTCGGCAAAGGGTTCGATTTCGGGTCAGGGTCGCTGGTTTCCCTGTGGGCCGTGAACCTGACGGGTTTTGTCCAGATGCGCGTCACGGCGATTGCGCCGGGTGCCGGGACCACGGACGTGGTAAGCCTGTCGGCTGACGTGTACGGGAGCGCAATCACGCTGCCCAACGCGCAGGCGTATGATTCGGGGATTGGACGCGCCGCCGACGCAGCGGCCGGCGCGGACACGTCAGGCACCGGGGTCATCAGCCTTTTCAAGCGGCTTTTGCAGCGGGTCACCCTGTCGCTCAACAACTGGACTACCCTGCTGGCGCGCGTGCCGGCCACACTCACGGCCGTCCCATTCCAGGACGCTGCCGCCCCGCCCTCTCGCATGGTGGGCCAGGAGACGGTCGGTTCCGGTTTCTCCGACGTGGGCGCATCGGTCATTGATCAGGTGTTTGTCCAGACTCCGTTTGTGGGCGCGGGCACAAGCTACAACCAGACGGCAGGCAGCCTGAACGTGGTTGCCGGCACGAGTGCCAACGCCGAGTTCCTGGCGCGCTCCGTCCGTTCGTTCCGGGGCGCGATGCGGATGCGCTTCGCGCTTACCGCCTCCCAGCGCATCACGGGCAACAACCTGTCGGTGCTGCTGGCCGACCTGATCGGCGCGGCGCAGCCCTACACCATCGTCTCGGCGACGCAGGTGAACGTCACGCTGCCGGCCCACGGATTCACGGCCCGCAATGTGGGGCAATTCGTGTTCCTTGCCGCGCTGACGGGCGGGGCCACCCACATTCCCGGCCGCTACGCCATTGCCGCCATCGTGGACGCGAACACGGTGCAGTTCACCGTGGCGGGCTTCCCCGTCTCCGGGTCGGGCACCTGCACCGTGTTCGGGCGCAACTACGTGCGCAACCTGATCAACGGCACGGTGGCGACCAATGCCCTGGTGGACACGCAGCGCAACGGATGGGCGCAGGGCGACACTGCCGTGACCGTCAACACCACGGCCAGCCCCGGCACGGTCATGCTCAACGAACTGACGGGACGGGACGCGTTCTTTTCCGATTCCCTGCGCGCATCGTCAGCCGCACCCAACTTCACTACCCGCGCCAGCCGCTACGAAAACCTTCCCGACGCGGCGACCGACCTGTTTATCTTCATCTGGAGCTTCAACGGCACGGCAGCCCCGGCATCGGCGACCACGTTTTCACTCTCGCACCTGTCGCTCGAGAACTTCGCCAACCTGCCGGTCTTCGTGCAGGGGCAGCGGGTGCAGGGCACCCAGAACGCGGCCCCCGTGCAGGTGGTCGGCACGCCCGCCGTCGCGCTATCGGGAACGGCCAACACGGTGCAGCCGGGCAACACGGCCAACACCACGCCATGGCTGGTCACGTCAAGGCCGGGCACGTCGGGAGGGGCAAGCCAGGCCCGCATCCGTTCGCAGGCCACCACCAACGCCACGCTTGTCAAGGCATCGGCGGGCAACCTGTTCGCCCTGTCGGTCTACAACACCTCGGCGGCGGCCCGCTTCCTGAAACTCTACAACCGCACGAGTATCCCCACGGTGGGCACCGACATTCCGGTGGTTACCATCCCGATAGCCCCCGGGGGGTTCCGGGACATACTGCTGGGCGACGCGGGGATGCTTTTCGCCACGGGAATCGCCTACGCCATCACCGCAGCGGTGGCCGACACGGACGCAACCGCCACCGCGCTCGACGATGTGACCGGGGTGCTGGCATTCGCCTGACTTGTCCGCATCCGCCTGACAATCCAAACGTCTTCCGTCTTTCCATATCCTTATCCTTTCATTTTTTCACTCCCAAACCAATCCGAGCCATGGCCGCAACCGCGACAATCACCCAGACAACACCCACCAACATCCTTGCCGTCGAGGTGGCGTTCCCGTCCACCCACCAGTACGACTACCCCGTGTTCAGCGCGGAAGAAGGCCCCGCGCTGGTGGCTTTCGCCCAGGCTTACGCCGAGAACAACGAGATACAGTACAAGCAGGTGGCCCCCAACGTGGTGAACGAGATCACCGGGGCGACCGGCACGGTGCTGGTGAGCAACGGCGACAACACGCACCTGGTCCGGGTCATATTCAACGCCGGGTTCGTGTTTCCCGTGGAGATCACCAGCGATTTGGGGCAGCCCGAACTGGACGTGTTCCTGCAAGCGTATGCCGACCAATACGAGGCGGCCTACAAGGCGCAGAACGCGAACATCATCGCATAGGCGCAGGCATCACCGCACGGGCAGACACAC
Source organism: Sphingobacteriales bacterium (assembly GCA_043789005.1). Classification (GTDB taxonomy): domain Bacteria; phylum Bacteroidota; class Bacteroidia; order Cytophagales; family 172606-1; genus Xanthocytophaga. Next base: position 7,643 of record JAYWIH010000171.1, on the reverse strand, counting down.
CTTAACCATGAAAGACCACATTGAAAAAGACCAAGGCCGCGCTGGATTTCGGGCAGATCCGGCAGGCACTCGACCAACTGGAAAAGAACCTCCGGGAGGGCATCGAGCATGACAGCCAGCAGATGGCGTCCGACTTTCACCACCGCCTCCGGGCGCGGTGCGCGACCGTCGTCGGCTGCATTGACGTATGGGAGATGTGCGCGGACGAGGCCGAGCGTGCCGTGCTGCTTGCCGGCCTGCGTGCGGCGGCGGGCGATATGCTCGCCTTCCTCGACGAGCGGATAGGCGATGCTGAAATCTGGTAGCCACACACGGAAGACCCCCACGCTATGGACGACACGCGTTATGGACGACAAGGAAAGGCAGGAAGAAAAGCGGCGGCGGGAAAGGGACGTGGGCATAGCCGTGCGCGCGCTTGAGAAGTCCGTGGAGGACAACCGCATTTACCTCGACTATCTGCCCGCAACGCAGACGGCCAAGGCGTTCACGGGCATATACGCCTCCGAACGGGCAAGGGTGGAGGCCGACAACGCGGCCCTGGGCAGGATCATCGAAAAACTAAAGTCCGGCAATGTCTGACAAGGGATACGCTTTCAGGGAAATCGTGATGCAGGCCGCCTTGCTCTTGCAGGTGGACGGGGTGATGCCGGCCATTGCCCCGCCATCTGGCGCGAACTGGTGGCAGGGGCTGCTCTACGTGCTGATGCTGCCCGTTTCAGGCATTGTCGCGCATGGAATCAAACTCTACATGGACAGGCGGGCGGCCTCCGATGCGGCCGGCGGCGGCCTGAAAAAGCGTTTGCGCGAGATGGACGAACTGCGCAAGGAGGGGCTGCTGACCGATGCCGAGTTTGCCCAGCAGAAAGCCATCCTGTTGAAAACCAAACCCGTGGAACATGAAAAACAGGACTGACTTTTGGTGGCTGCCCTACGCCGGATTCGCCCTGCTGGCAATTTTCGTGCTGGCCCAACTGCTGCGCGGATGCGCGGACGACGGCCAGGCTGCCATGGCCCACGTGTCCATGCAGGTACACGCGGGCGACAGCGTGCAGATCGGCGTGCTGCGCAGGCAGGCCGCATTCCTGAAAGCCGAGAAATTCCACGACTCCATACGCGACGTGGCTGTGCAGATGCAACTGGAAGGATTGTCACGGGCCGTGGCGCAAAAAAGCGACTCGCTGGCCTGGCTGCGGCGCGAGAACGAGCGGGCGCAGGCCGAGCGGCAGCGGCAGGATGCCTTGTTTCTGGGGCGGTTCGATGCACTTTCAAGCCAGTACAGCGAGGCCCAGCGGCGCAACCTGGATTCGGTCTCGCGCAAGTTCGCGCGCATTGAGCGGGCCATATCCGATTCGGCTCTGACAACCAGAATGGCCAAGGCCAGTTTTGAGGAAGTGTACAAAACGGCCAGTTTGAACAACGATGATTTTTCCTCGGAGGTCATGTTTGGCAAATCCGATTCGGGCAAAACACAGGCCAGCATTGTGCCAATGTTCAAAAACAAGCCCGGAATCGAGAAGACGGGTTATGTGCCACCAAAAAAAGGTGTTCCGGGCCTTTTACGGTTTAATGTGACGGAAGGGAACCGCTACGCGGCCCAAGGCTCCACCAACTTTGAGGTGTCCCTGCCGCCATTGAAAGGCAAACCCAGAAAAGACAAGGCCATCCGTGCGGCCAAGACTGACACGCGCAAACGGCAACGCAAAAACTTCAACAAAACCGGGGGCTGAAACACATGGACATACGCAAAGCATCCATTGCAATTCTGATCATCATTTTCGCGGGGTTTGCGCTGATGCTGCTGGTTGCACTCACGTGAATCTTATTTGACGGCTATTTGTCAAATAAGGTTTTTCCATAGTGCTTATATGACCAAATGGAGCCGCATAAGGATTTCCTTATTTGCAGTCAACCCCAACTCCCGTAAAACCCAAACAACCCAACCCAAACAACACCGATCCATGAATCCCGAAAACAACAACCGGCGCATCCATTCCGACCGCTACGAACGCAGGCCGGGCAAGTCCGGCCCGCCGAAATCGGAAACCAGGGTGAAGCCCGTATCCGAGATCGAAAACAAGGACTGGATATACTGGCGCGACAAGTCGCTATCCATTGAGAAAAGCGGCAAAGCCCGCGCCGAAAGGCTGCTGTCCGAACTGGAAGCCAAGGCCGTGCAGTGCCACGCCGCCGAGCGGATGCTGGGCGAACTGCTGGAAATGCCCGCGTGGAAGCTGGCATTCAAGGCCAGGAAAATCATTTCACAATTCCTCAAAGAGCGTTTCCAATGAAAACCACCCTGAAAACAATCTGCTTGCTGGCCATGGCCGGCACGTTTGCATCCCATGCGTTTGCGCAGTCCGAATCCAAGCCGGACACGGTGGCGGCAGACACCGTTTTGTTGAAGATTTACCTTGAACAGAACAACGCCACACCCGACCCCGATTCCTTGACGGTCAATAATACAAAAACCCCCGCAAAGCCCATAAGAAAGGTGCGCCTGACCAAGCACCAACGGAAACAACAAAGACAACGGAACAAAAGAAACCTGGAGCGTTTGATGAACGGAGGGTATTGACGCACTCACGTAAATCTCTTGTAAATCTCTTGTAAAACATGAAAGGCTTTGAATACGCAATAGGAGAGTTGGTGGCCCACAAACACTGGCACGTTGTGGGAAAAATAAAATATCGCCAACGATGGACAGACACAACAGGGGTTGAATTCGATATGTACACTTTGGAATTCGGGTCTGAAAGACAGATGTTAGAGTTCACCGGCTTTGAATTGACCAAACACCAACCATCCAGCCCGGAAAAAAGCTAATGAAGATAAACCTGAAAATGGTATTTGCGGCGGTTGTCCTGCTTGCCATGCTCATTGGCCTACTGGTCAGCCGCTGTGCCGCCAAACGTCGCGATGAGACGTACCGCAAAGATGGCCGGGCGCAGATGGAACGCATTCCGACAACCGACACCGTGCGTGTCGGCAAGCTGGATGTGGTGCGCCACGTGCGGCCCATGGTGGTGGCTCCGCTCGTGCTGGTGCAGGAAAAACCCGACACGGCATTGCGCAAACGCATGGAAAAAAGCACTGTAATAGTATCCATCGAAAAGCGTAAACACAAACGCAAAGGATTGTTCCGCAAGCCCTACGGTGTGGATTCGCTGCACATCCGCACCATCACGCCACAGGGGACATTGGCGCAAAGCAGCTACCCGTGGAGGTGGGTGGAACACGGAAGTTTTACCGTGGATTCGGCGGGGAGGCTGCACATCAACCCCATCGAATCCGGGAAAGCGCAGCATCGGGAAACGCGGCGGGAGAACCGCAAACGGACGTGGCGCAGGATTGGCACGGTGGCGGCAGTGGCCGGCTCATTGGTGCTCGGGATAGTACTGGCAAGGTGAAGCGGCACACCCGTGCGCCGTGGCGCAGGCAACGTAAACGTCAGCGGGGCAGACAGTTGGAGCCGCGAACCAAATCGGATGCCGGGGCAAAGATGCTCCGGCTGGTGCGGTAGCATATCCCGAAATAGTATCTTTTGAAACACATAAACCTATCAGCAAAAACGCGCCGAATAAAACGGTTGTTGTTGATAAGATGTCAATAGGATTGTTAATAGGCCGAATGGAAAACAACCGGTGGATACCCGTCAAGGAAAGACTGCCGGAAACGGATGAAAAGTTGCTTGTCTGGGAAAACAAGTTCGGCACAAGCCAGCCGCTCGGCAATGGAAGGTGCGATTTCGCCTATTTCGAAAGGGGCAAATGGCTGGACATAAAACTGCGGGATTATGAAAACAACCCGGATTATATGATAGTCACGCACTGGATGCCCTTGCCTGATGGCCCGTAACAGATGTAGCAGATTCCGGCTTTTAAAAAGATACTATTTTCAACACACCAAACCTTACCCGACATGACCGACAACAAGCCCAAATTCCGCAAGTGGTTCCTTGCCTCCACGGGGCGCGTGCTCACGCTCTTGTTTGTGGCCGCCGCCTTTTTCGGTGCGTTGGCCTACATGACCCTCACCCGCGAACCCGTGGAGACGGATGCGGCCCTGGTCATGGCCGTCGTTTGGGTGCTGCCCGCCATCGTGTTTGCCGTGGGCATCCGCCAGCACTGGAAGGCGTTGCAGGCCGACCCGAAAAACCTTGAGAAATATGTCTGAGGCCGTTTGCACCCTTTTGGGCTACGCACTGCTTTTGCTGGCCATCCGGCGGGAGGCGCGGCGCGATGCGGCGCGGATTGCCCTTGGCCGGCACATTGACCACGCGCGCGGGGCGTTGCGCCGTTCGGCATGGATGGCTCCGGCGGCCGTGCTGCTGATGGCGGGGCGGATCGGCTGGTCGGGGGGATGGTTTTTGACGGTGCCGGAGTTGAAGATGCTGGCCCTGTGCTGTCTTTTGTGCATGGCCCTGTGGTGGCTTTTGTTCGACTTGCTGCTGAACCGGCTGCGCGGTCTGCCCTGGGGCTACACGGGCGGCGGCGACAACCAGGGCGATGCGGTGGCGGATAATGTGCTGGAGGCGATGCCCGCTTGGGCACGGCTGCCGGTGAAGCTGCTTCTGGTCGCCCTGTTCGCGTGGCTGGTTTACCGTTAGCGCAAAACAAAAAGGCGCGGTTGAATACACTTTATACGAAACAGGAAATAGTATCTTTTAAAAAGCCCAAACCAATGATAGCCGAAAAAATCAGACAGACCGCGCTTGCCTACGTGGGCAAGACCGAAACCGCCGGAAACTCCGGCTTTGCCGATCCTGCCTTCCAAAAGGAGATGCAGCGGGTCGGTTGGCAGAAAGGCATGGCTTGGTGTTCGTTCTTTGCAGAGCTTGCGTATGCGGAGGCCTACAAGGGCGACCCCGCCAAAAGCGCGGCGGTAACCAAGCTTTTTTCGGGAAGCGCGGTGCAGACATTCACCAATTTCAAGAATGCCGGATACCGGACGGATGCCGTGCCGAACGTGGGCGACCTGGCGGTGTGGCGGTACGGAAATGGCTGGCAGGGACACATCGGGATCGTGGTGTCGGTGGATGGCAAGGGCGGTTTCCAGTCCGTGGAAGGTAACACGAACGACGCAGGTGGCAGGGAGGGAATCATGGTTGCGGTCAAGAGACGGAGAACGGGCGAGCCGTTCAGGGCCAAGGGACTGAATATTGTCGGGTTCATAAGCCCGATGTCATAACCCCTGCCTAAAGGCGAGGGGCTTGTCCCTGACCGAAGATTCCGGTCGAAACCATAGGCTGATATGACGACAGCCCCAATCTTCTGATGTTAAACGCAGCGTTCAAATCCGCATTCACATTATGACCGCAAGACTTGCACAAAAATTCCGATTGGCTTTTGCGGTTTGCCTTCTCACAATGGCTGCACACGCTGCACGTGCGGGAGGTGTAGGCAGGATTGACCAGCATCACCTGCACGCCGTTTCTTTGCGCCTTGTAGTGGACAAAACTGCGCAATTGGTGGAAACTCCAAGAATGGTGCTTGGCTCTTTGGGCTTTTTTAACGGTAGTCCGCTTGCGGATGCCGGAAAGGTCTTCCAGCACAATCGCCCGGTTCGTGTCTTTGGCCTTGGATACCAGTTTTTTGCTTATCCTGTGGTTGGTGTCCGAACGGAACTTGGCCTCACGCCCCGACAATTGTTTCAATCTCCGTTTGGCCGACTTGGTGCCGACCGACTGCAACACCTGTTTGCGGCCAGAATACCACTGGCGGACTTGTTCAACCCGACTACCCGAAAACGTGTCCCCATCCGAATCGGTGGCAATATTCACGATTCCCAAGTCCACGCCAAGCACGTCCACGAACGGCTCCGAATCTTCTTCGGGAACCTCGCAGGTGGCAAGCAGGTAAAAACGTCCTTTCTTATAGACCAAATCCGATTCACCCTGCTGGTATGCGAGAATGGCGGCATGGTGCTGGCCTACAAGGTAGGGTATGGTTTGCCTGCCTTCCATCGTCCAGATGGAGACGGTCTTGTTCTTTGTCTTGTAGGAAAGAATACGGCTGTCGTAGGCGATGCTGCCCAACGGACGGAATGTGCGTTTGGTTTCTTTATCCAGCTTGTAGGCGTTGGCCACCTTGAAGATTTGCTGTATGGCCAGTTGCGCCGAAAGCCCGAACCGCTCCCTGACCGTATAGTAGGCCAGCTTCCGCAGGCCGAACTTGTTGAAATGCCTGCTTTCCCATGCCATGTCCGAAACAAAGCCGCAAGCGGCATTGGCAGTCTTCATGGTGGAAAACAGCAAATCGGCTTGTTCTTTTGTGGGGTTGAGCAGGATTTGGGCGGTCAGTTTCATTGCCTCAAATATACCGAAAAATTCAGTATATTGAAACATCGGGCGGGGGAAAGTTTCAAGCCATTTGGCTTGGCGCGATTCATCCCCCGGTTTAAACGCGGGGATGAATCGCTTATTCGATCTGAAATCCAATGATTGGGTTAGGTTAGATGGACACGCACACAAACCCGTTGCCTTGCGACGGGTTTGTGTTTTTTCTTGCCACATTGCGTCCCCGAAAACCAAACGGCATCCGGACGCATTGAAACTGAAAAGACGCATCCACAACTATTACTGGCACTGCCAGCTTGCCGGCACCGTTGCGCCGGGCGGATTCCCGTGCCAAAGCTGCAAGTGGAACCGCGTCGGGAACTACGCCGGCGACTGCCCGCACACGTCGTTCCGGATAGGCCCCATCGAAATTGGCGGGGAAAACGGGGTCACGTTCAACCCGGTTCCGGCAGGGAAAAAGCCAAGCAAGCGGAAGCGGGAAAGGATTCGCGTGCGTGACGGACACAAATGCGTGTTGTGCGGCCGGACTGAAAACCTGACCATTGACCACATTCTGCCCAGATGCCGGGGCGGTGGCAGCGATGAGGAAAACCTGGCCACCCTGTGCCGGGATTGCAACCAAGCCAAGGCGGACGGGGACAATGACCAACTGCAAGCCTACCGGCAGAAGCTCATTGAGAAAAACGGAAAAACCCCCGCGCAGTGATGTGCGGGGGTTTTGTGTTTTGAAAGGATACTGTTTTAAAAGATACTATTTTTCAGGTCGCCTTCACCGTTACCGCCGCTTGCGCGGCCCCCCGGTGCGTCCAGCCACCGGCCTTCGGCTTGTCCGCATTCGGTTTGCGCGCCTGGCGCGTCCCGAACAGCCAGCCGGCCAGCCACGCGTACTCGGGATTGAGCCACAGGTGGGCGGCCTTGTTTTCGCCCCGGTGCTTCCACGCGTGCAGCACCGCGCCCGACTGGTAGAGGTAGTGGCACTCCTCCACGCACCGCCGCCAACCGTTTTCGGATTCCCATATTGAAGCGTACAGGTAATCCTGCCGCAGGCGGTCGCCCGAGGCGTGCAGCATCCGCAGGGCGGCAAGGCAGCCGGGCAGCTTGAGTACGCGCGAGAGTTTCTTGGGCTGCGGCAGGGCCAGCAGCTTTTCAGCAATGGGCAGCGCGTCCGGGTCGGGGTGGCATAGCCTTTCGCGGCCCGACTTGCCGCCCGCCCGTACAAGGCCGAGCCGGGCCAGTTCGCGGGCGTAGCGCGGGCCGTTGTTGGAGGCGTTGAGTTGCTGGGTCTGGATGCCCGGCTCCGCAACCACCCGCCGCAACGCCTCAAGGCGCGAGGGGGATGATAGCACTT